>NZ_JBLFFN010000024.1:0-70581 GCF_051400855.1 Variovorax stachyos
AAGGCCGCCAAGCGCTGGCTGCATCGGGACGACGACAAGGTCCCGGCCACCGCCCGTTCGAACTTGGTGCAGGCCCGCGCGGCCCACCCGGTGCTGGACAAGATGGTGACCATGCGCGAGGAGCTGCGCCAGCTCTGGCTCAATACCTCTCAGTCGCGCGAGCAGCTGGCCGCCGATCTGGCTGCTTGGTGCCATCGCGCGGAAGCCAGCGGCATTGCGGGGCTACGCGAGTTTTCCACGCGTCTGCGTGCAGCGCGCCCGTCGGAGCACGCTGAGGGACGGGATCGCGGCGAAAGGACCAGCCCTTCAGGTGGATAGCGCTGCCTGCCCACACGCGCAGCAGCCGGCATCGCGGGAGCAGACGTGACCTGTGAACACCTCTCCCGCTGCATTGTTTTCACGAACAGCTTGGAGCTGACGCTGGCGCCGTCTAGTCGGTCCTATCGGCAGCGGGGGGTCTGCGAGGCGGTGGTGGAGTAGGGCGCGCGTGCGACGCTCGTACCGCTTTGCCCCCAAAAGGAATCAGCAATGCATGCCGTGAATTGCGCGGCTCCTACCAGGTGCGCGCCGGGCTCGACCCGGCGCTTCCTCGTCCGCGCGGCGGGGGCCGCGATCCCACGAAAGCCGCCGTCCATGCCAGCATCAACGGCGTTGCCGCCTCGGAAATGCCTGTAGATGTTGCGGTTCAAGGCGAAGCCTTTCCTACGCGATTGGCAGGCGAACGGCGAAGACGGAGCCCTTCCCCTTTCCGTCGCAACGGACCTCGACAAAGCCGCCATGCGCGTCGACAAGGTCCTTGACGACTGAAAGGCCGACACCGAAGCCGCCTTCTGACTGAGCGGCGTTCTCTTGAGTGAACAGGTCGAAGATCACCGGCAACAGCTCGGCAGAGATGCCGACGCCCGAATCTTCGACCTTGATCACTGCGTAGCCTGGCACCAATGTGCAATGCAACCAGATCCGCCCGCCCTCGGGCGTGTATTTGATTGCGTTGTGCAGAAGGTTGAAGACGATCTGATGGACCCGCTCTCGGTCTGCGCAAATCTCCAGCGGTACGCTTGGGACGAGAACCGTAAGATCCTGCATCTTTCGGGAGGCAGGGTCCCTTACAGTCGCTGCCGTTTCCATCAGTGCAGCACCGAGATCGAATCTGCGCTTGTCCAAGGTAAGCTTGCCGACCCCGACGCGCGCGACTTCTGTCAGGTCTTTCATCATCCGTTCGAGCTGCGCAACCTGGCGGCGGATGACCGCCAAAGGCAACTTCAGATCTGCATTGCTCCCGAGCGCTTCAATCAAGCTGGCAACGCTCTGAATGGGCGACAGGCAGTTGCGGACTTCGTGAGCGACACGGCCAAAGAATACGGTTCGGCTCGAAACCTCATGCTGCGCGGCCTCGAACCGATTCTGCAGCGTCTCGAAGGTGGTGCGAAGATCTGTTCGGTCCGTCACAATCTTGCAGAACCCCAAGAGGCGAGTGCCCTCCTTGAGTGCCATAAGCGAACCGGTGACCCAGATTCGCGCGCCGTCCTTGCGAACATGCCACCGGTCATCCTCTGAGCGACCTGCTGATGCAGCCAAGGCCCGCTCGTGCTCCGGAACGCCTTGCTCTCGATCCTCCTCAATGAAGAGGCGGTTCAGCGATTCTCCCAGCACTTCGGCTTCATCGAAACCGAAGATGTCAGCTGCCGCGCCTGCCCAGCCCACTACTGCTCCGTCGGGATCGAGAAAGATGATGGCATGATCCCTGGCTTGATCCCACAGGGCTCGGCCGAGAACTTCTACCACTGACTTGTTGATCATTGGGCGATACAGACGGTGAACGCCCGCCAAGTCGGGGCGTGTGCAAGGATGGGGACAGCAAGATTGCGTTGTGGCAGCCCATTCTGCTCCCGAATCGCGTGCGTGCCAGCTTCGTCGATTTCGCGCCGCCGTTGCATGTGGCGCGACGCTTGGCTTTGCTTGGAGAGGACGACCAGCCGCCTACCCCTGCAAGTGGCGCGCCGCGCTCACTTGGCGTGCTGGGGGCGCGAGCCCGCGCTCGGCCTGCCCTCGCGAAAGGCCGATGTGCCCTCAGTGCGGACGCTCGCCGTCAGCCTGGAGCCCCGTGGAGGCGTGCCCAGCGAGCGCGATCCGGCAGGGCGATGCTCTTCAAGGGCGCGCTCCTCGAGAACGCGCTGTGAGCCAGACGCTCCGTTAACATCCTGCGCTGCCTTGGGAGCCGGCGGCACTGAGTCCAACGTCTCCAAACATTCTGAAAATTCAAACTTCCGCCCTTGGCGGTCGAACCTCGACGTTCGCAGTTCAAAGTTCACCGGTCGGATAGAGATGGCACATCAAAGAGCTTTCGCGGAAGTCATGAGCGGGGAAGCCGCCGCAGCTGCAGGGACAGTGGTCTGGTATGCGGCTGCAGACGGCAGGATTGTCGATACGAACGCACCATGGCAGGCCTTCACAGGGCAGCACCGTCACGAATACTGCGGACTTGGGTGGCTCGATGCCATCCACCCGGATGACCGGACGAGGGTGCTTCACCATTGGATGAGCGCAGTCAATCTGGCTCAGCCGATCACCTTGGCCTATCGGCTCATGCGGCACGACGGCGAGTACCGCCACGTGGTGGCACAAGGCGCTCCGGTCTTCGGCAACGGCGAGCTGCAGCAATGGGTCGGATTCGTCGTCGACACGACCGACAGCATGCGTTCTGCAGTGGCACTGAAGGCGAGCGAAGAACGTTTCCGCGTGCTCGATGAGATCGGCCTAGCGACGCGCCACCTTCGTGACTCTGACAGCATCATGGCGGCAACGGCCCGGTTCCTTGGAGAGTACCTGGGTGCCACACGTTGTGCATATGCAGATGTCGAGAGCGACAGTGACCGGTTCACGATTCGAAGCGACTGGTCGCGGGAGGGCGTTCCGAGCAGTGCGGGCGTCTACTCCCTCGACCTGTTCGGACCACAAGCCACCTCGAACCTCCGGGGAGGTCGTCATCTTGTCGTCAACGACGTGGACAGGGAACTCGGCGACGAAGGCGGCGCGCAGATGTTCAACGCCATCGGAATCAAGGCGATCATCTGCGCCGGACTCGTCAAGGAGGGCCGCCTGGTCGCGATGATGGCGGTTCATCAAGACCGTCCCCGTCAGTGGACGAAGGATGAGGTCCATGTGGTCTCAGAGGTGGTCGATCGATGCTGGGCTCACATCGAACGCGTGCGAGACGCCGCCATGTTGAGGGAACAGGACGCACGAAAGGACGACTTCATTGCCACGCTTGCACATGAGCTGCGGAACCCCCTCGCACCGATCAAATACGCCATCGCCATCGCCTCGCGCGAACCCGTCCCGCCAAAGGCCGCCCAGATGCATGGGGTCATTGATCGGCAGGTGAGCCTCATGGCCAGGCTCATCGACGATCTGCTGGACGTCTCGCGCATCAACCGGGGCATGATCGAGCTGAAGCGAGAGGATGCAAGTCTCGATGGTCTGGTTGCACGTGCACTGGAGGCCACGCAGACCCTGACCGAGGCGCGCAACCAGCAGGTCAAAGTAGACGTCCCGCCAGATATATCGCTGTACGCGGACCCGGAACGAATGGTTCAGGTGATCGGAAATCTCCTGACAAATGCCGCCAAGTACACGCCGCCTGGAGGCGGCATCGAGGTAGACGCCATTGTTGCTGAAGATCAGGCGGTGCTTACCGTGAAAGACAGCGGCTTAGGCATCCCGCGATCCGATCTGGACAGGTTGTTTCAGATGTTCACCCAGTTGCCGCATACCAGGCTTCACGCACAAGGCGGCTTGGGACTTGGACTTGCGCTGGTCAAAAAGCTGGTGGATCTGCACGGCGGGTCTGTGTACGCTGCCAGCCCTGGCCTAGGCCAGGGCAGTACGTTTACCGTCCGGCTGCCAATGAGACAAACCGCCTCACGCTCTGCGAACAAAGCCTGCGTGACCATCGGCGCTGGCTCCCAAGCAGGCGATTCATCGAACAGCAGCATCACGTCCAAGCGCGTGCTGGTTGTCGAGGACAACAACGACGGGCGACAGACGTTGGTACAGCTTCTGCAAGACATGGGACATGAGGTGCTCAACGCCAGCAACGGCAGCGATGCGGTCGCGATCGCTATGAAGGACGCACCTCATGTGGTCCTGCTGGATCTGGGTCTTCCCGACATCGACGGCTACCAGGTGGCGCAAGCAATACGCCAGCACTTTGCGCCGGATCGAATGGCCATCATCGCCTTGACCGGCTGGGGCTCGGCGCGTGACGTTGCGCGCACAAGAGCCGCAGGGTTCGACCAGCATCTGACTAAGCCAGTCGAGCCTGCCACGCTGTCTTTGGCCGTTCGAGGGGCGTTGCAGCGCCCACCGTGAACGAGGCGGGACACTGTCGGCGGCGCCCGCGATGTTGCCGCCGATCGTGTGGCGACCCGTGCTGGCACATGACATCGCGGACGCTGTGCAGTTGGCGCGGGGCGTGGCCGACGAACCCGCGCATTTCGGGCGGCTCGATCACCTCGTCAACCTGGCCTGTACCCATGTCGACGACGGTGCCGAGTCGGGGCGCCTGCCGCGGGAATGGCTACACCAAGAACACGATCCCCGCGCGCACTTACGTCGAGTTCAGTAGCTGAGAAGTATGTCAGTGGTTGCCGCGCGCCCTGGCGGCGACGACCATTGCCGCATTCTTCACAAGGAGTCGACGATGCATGTTTCGGTGATTGGTCTCGGTTCCATGGGCGCAACTCTCGCCCGGCTTTTCCTCGACCGCGGCCACTCGGTGACGCTCTGGAACCGATCGCCGGAAAAGGCAACAGAACTGGTGGCCGCGGGCGCCACGCTGGTCGCGAGCCCGGCGCAAGCCGTCGCTGCGAGTGCGGTGACCGTGGTTTGCGTGTATGACTACGCGGCCGTGGACGCCATCCTGCGCCAGCCTGAAGTGCAAGCTGCGCTCCGAGCCAAGGTGCTGGTGCAGCTCACGACGGGAAGTCCGCAAGAAGCGCTGTCCGCCTCGCAATGGGCCCAGAAGCACGGCGCAGACTACCTCGAGGGTGCAATCCAGGCGGCCCCCAGCCAGATGGGGCAGCCTGATACGCCCTTACTTCTGTCCGGGGATGCGGGGACCTACCGCGACGTGGAGGACCTTCTGCGTGGCGTGGCGGGCAACCTCGTGTACCTGGGCGAGCAGATCGACGCCGCGGCTACCATGGACCTCGCCACGCTCTCATACGTCTACGGGGCCTACATGGGATTCATGCACGGCGCCCGCCTGGCCGAGGTGCGCGGCGTTGACGTCGTGCGCTACGGCGAGATCGTTCGTTCGGTGGCGCCTTCGTTCGGCGCATTCTTCGAGCACCAGGCCGGCGTGATCCGCTCCGGCGATTTCCGCATCAGCGAGAGCCCGCTTCGCATCTCGGTGGAGGCCACGGCGCGGATCCTCCAGGCCTCGGTGGCTGCGGGCATCGATACGCAGGTGGCCCGGCTTTGCGCGGACGTCCTGCAGCAAGCCGGCGCGGCGGGCTATGGTGACGAGGAACTGGCGGCTCTGATCAAGGTGTTCCGGGCGTCGCCGCCGCCCCGCGAGCATGTAGCGCCTGTTCATAGCCCGCACCCCAGTCCGCCAGCGGCCCCAGCGCGGCATTGAGCGAGCGGCCCCACGCCGTGGCGGAGTACTCCACGTGCGCAGGTACCACGTGAAGCACTCGCCGCTCGATCAGGCCCGCGGACTCCAGCTCGCGTAGTTGCTGCGCCAGCATCCTTTCGCTGATTCCAGCCATCAGTCGCCGCAGTTCGCCGAAGCGGCGCGGCTGCGTCTGCATCTCCCAAAGGACAGTGGCCTTCCACTTGCCGCCGATCACTTCAAATGCGGGACCGATCCCGCAGCCATAGGGCTTGTCGGCCATGTTCTGCCTCGATGTCCGCGCCGGCGGCGCGCTACAGCTGCTGCGACACTGCCTGCATCGAGTGCAGCGCGCGACGGGGTTCGTTGGCGGCAGAGAAAAGTGACCGCCCAAGATTGCGTGCGACTTCCAACTGAGCCGACCGGTCCTGCCTGCCAGAATCCAGCAGGAACTCGGACGTCGCCACGCGTGCCCCACAGTAGTCGAAGATCCCGTGGTCGATTTGCGTCCTCATCGCACGCAAGTAGCCGTGCCGGTCATAGGTTCCGGGATCGGCGCCCCCGATGGCAACCAAGTGGACCGGCAGATGGCCGAGGCGCTTGACCAGCTTGGCGTCCGCGCTCTCCTCATAGGCCCATCCGTTCGAGAACACGCGGTCGATCCAACCCTTGAGCATTCCCGGGAAGGACCACCAGTACACCGGATACACCAGCACCAGCGCGTCGGAGCGATCGATTCTTTGCTGTTCACGCACGACGTCGACCGCCGGCGGCGCCTGCTCCTTGTGGACCGCCTGATCGGTCGCAGTGAAGCGGGGATCGAAGCCCTCCGCTGCAAGGTCGGCGACTTCTGCCGTGTGGTCACCCTCGGCAGTGGCGACGCCCTCTGCCATCTGGCGCGCGACACTATGACTGAAAGACCCGGGATCGGGGTGCGCGACAACAATGAGCGCATGCATGCTGGACGTCCTTTCGTGCTTCTTCAGGGGGAAGGCGGGTGCTAAAGTCTCAGACCTACGATTAGTATATTGCCAAACTACCATTGGTACATAACCATGCTCAGGCGCGGGACTAGGAAGGCGAAAGGGGCTGCAGATGCCGGCGGGCCCAAGCGCCGCCGCCTGCCACGACAGGAGCGCTACCGCCAGCTCATCGACGTGGCCTGGCGAATCGTCCGCGAATCGGGAACTGACGCCTTGACGCTCGGCGTCCTGGCCGAAGAGGCCGGCGTCGCCAAGCCGGTGGTCTATGACCATTTCGCGACGCGCAACCGCCTCCTGGCAGCGCTCTACGGCGAATTCGACAAGCAGCAGAACGCGCTGATCGATGCCGCGATCGAAGCCAGCGAACCGACGCTGGCCAGCCGCGCATCGGTGATCGCCGGCTCGTACGTGGATTGCGTACTCGCGCAGGGGCGCGAGCTCCCCGGCGTGAGCTCGGCGCTGGCAGGCTCTCGCGAGCTCGAAGGCATCAAGCGTGAATCGGAGACGGCGTTCCTGCAGAAGTGCCGCGCGCTCCTGGCGCCATTTGCTCCTGGCAAGGACGTCGGCGTGGCCGGACTGCGCGCCATGCTTGGGGCTGCCGAAGCCCTCTCCTATGCGGCCGCGGTGGACGAAATCTCCGCGTCCGAGGCCAAGCAGGAACTGCGCGAGACGATCGTGGAGATGGTGTCGCGGCAGGGGCGGGCGGGCTCACGCCGCCGCGCCGCTGCATGACGAAAGCCAGCGTTCAACGCGCGGCCGAACAAGCCCATCCGGAGATCCGGAAAGCTCGTGTCCAGCTTTGCCTCGCGCGTTTGCTCGACGAATAGCCGGCCCGAACTCGCGCAAGTGGCCATCGAGCTTCGGGCTCCCGTCACACGCCCGCCGGACTAGGTCGCAGGCCAAGACGGCACACCGCGGAGAGGGACCACTCTTTTGCAGACCCCTAGTCCACCCGGATGTTGTTGTCTCTAACTACTTTGGCCCACAGCGCCCGGTTCGCAGTCGAAGTGGAGTGGGCGCTCATCCTCGCAGCGGCACGCAAGCAGCTTCCGCAGGAAGTCGCCTCGTTCCGGAGCGGCGGATGGCAGGTTGCGGTCGGCGTGGACTTGCATGGCAAGACGCTGGACCGCTATTCTCGCTGTCGCGGCGAGGCCCTGTCGGCACGTGGGTCGCAAAGGCGGCGCACGCGGACCATGGACAAGCCTTCGTGCTCGATTGGTACCACGCGCTCGCCCTCCGCATCCTGCAGGAGGACCTCGCCGGCCGGCAGGACCGTCACCACGTTGCGGGCCGACGATGGACCCGGCCTCGTCGTGCAGCTCGGAGCCGGTGGCGGCAGGCCGCACGGTGTCGGCTGCATGGATCTGCGCGAGCCCGCGTTGTCCATGCGCGGCACGGCCATACCTCTTAGGACAACATGATTGAGATCGCCGCACCGGTCATGATTGCCACGAAGACGATCACGTCCCATCCTACCGAGTGCCCCCTGATACGTTTTCGCATGAGAAGGTAGAGTAGAAAGGCGACAGCAGTGCCGCCGAAGTAAGGGAAGAGCTCGTCAAGCTCCATGACTCCTTCGGCCCCACTGGGCCGCGCTGCAAGAAGGCGTCGATGTAATCAAGGGAGTGCTTCCGTTCTAAAGATCCAACACCAACATTGAACTGCAGGCACGCGAGCAGCAGACCATCATCGTCTTGTTGGTGGCGCGCTCAGCCGTGGTCAGGATCTCGTCGCGGTGATCGGGAATGCCCTGGACGACGCGTACCTCGCAGGCCCCGCAGATGCCCTGTCGGCACGAGTAGTCGACATCCACGCCGGCGTCTAGGAGCGCATCGAGCGTGCTTACCTCCGGACCAACCATCACGCTGCGGCCACTCCTTGCCAACTGGATCTCGAAGCCGCTCGCCTCCGTTGGCGGTGCCGTCGCGGCGAAGCGCTCCATATGGACCCGGTCGGGCTCGATGTGCCGCGTAGCCTCGACAAACGCGTCGAGCATGCTTGCCGGTCCGCAGCAGTAGAAGTGCGTTCCTGGCTCGGCGTAAGCGATGAGGGCGGCCATGTTGATGCGGCCTGCGGCGCGACTGCTGTGCATCTGCACCCGCTCTCCCAGCTGCCGAAGCTCTTGCGCAAAGGGCGCCAGTGTTGCATCAGGAGTTGCATAGTGCAGACGCCAGGCACTTCCGTTTCGCTCCAGAGCCCTCGCCATCGGTAGCAGCGGTGTAATGCCGATGCCACCCGCGATCAGCAGCGCTGGTCCCGCGCTTTCGATCAAGGCGAAATGGTTGCGGGGCGCGGATACCTGAACGACGTCTCCGACACGCAGCCGGTCATGCACGTAGGCCGATGCGCCCTGGCTGGCCGACTCGCGCTTCACCGCCAGCACATAGCTGCCGCCCTCGTCGCTGACCACTGAGTAGGGGCGTGCCACCCCGTTGGAGAAGCGCAAGTCCACGTGGGAGCCGGGCGGTGCCGGTGAGAGCGCATGCCCACTGAGATGGCGCAACTCGATGCTGAGCACGTCCGGACATTCCAGACGCATGGCGGTCACCTGAACGCTCGCCGAGGTTTCAGACCGCGCCGGGTTGTTGATTGTCTCTTCCTGCATGTCATCTGGAAGGCGGCCCCGCTGCGCTTCCTTCCCTACTGTTGCACGGCCAGACCAGCGGCCTTGATGACTTTGCTGAACTTGGCGACGTCCTTCTCGAGCCATTTCCTGGCGTCGGAGGAGCCGACGAAGGTGGGTTGGACATCGAGATCGTTCAGCTTCTTCACGATCTCCGCATCCTTCATCGTGGTCTGCAGGGCGGCCTCGAGCTTCGCGATCACGCTCGCCGGTGTGCCGGCGGGAGCCGACAGCGTCACGAGCTGTTCGTTGTCGTCCATCTCCGGGTAGCCCTGCTCTCCGGTGGTGCCGACCTGCGGCATGGCCTTCAAACGCTCGTGCCGCTGAACGGCGATGTTGTGAATGCCGTTACCCTCGAAGTTGCGGACGATGGAGCTGTACGGAAGCGCGCAGGCATGTACCTCGCCCGTGCGCAGTCCTGTGAGGGCGGGTGCGACGCCGTTGTAGGGCACATGGATGACGTTTAGGGCCGTGCCGGTCTTGGCCTTCACCAGACCCTTGAACATCTCGAGCTGCAGATGGTTGAGCCCGCTCACGCCCGTAGTGCAGAAGCTCAGGCCGCCCGGCTTGTCGTGCGCCAGCTTCACGAGATCAGGCAACGTCCTGGCCTGCGCGGATGCGTTGACGGCGAACAACGAGGTATAGACGGCCACGCCGCCGAGCGGGGCGTAGTCCTTCAACTGGTACTCGAAGTTCGGCACGATCAGGTTCAGGAAGCCGAACGCGGAGCCGGACGCAATGAAAAGGGTGTAGCCGTCAGGCTTGGCCTGCGCGACATAGCGCGCCCCCACCGCGCTGCCTGCGCCCGGACGATTGACGATCAACACCGGCTGGCCCAGCAGGTCGCGCAGCTTCTCCGCAATGACGCGGGCGGTAGCGTCGAGGCTTCCGCCGGGCGCGAAGGGCACGATGATGGTCACGGGCTGCTTGGGAAAGTCCGTCTCGGCAGCCTGCCCATGGCCGGCGCCGAGGGCCATGACACCCGCAAGGAGAAGGTCGCGGATCAGTGCTTGCGCACCGAAGCGAAGTTGAGGGAATTTCATGCTGTGTCTCCTGGTTATGTGCGCGGAAGCGTCGTATGGGCGGGCGGGGACTGGCGACGGTTCAGGCGGTTCCCGACAGATCCTTTGGCCGTGCGGTTCCCATCAGTTCGTCCGATTCGGTGGGGTCGAGGCTTTCCGGTAGCACGGTCTGCGTGGCACGGACGCTGTACAGGTGCGGCATGTCCGGGCCCACGGGGCGTTGCCCCCCCGCGCAGGCGAGCGCCGCGTCGATGAGCAGTCGGCGCATCGCGACCACGGCGCGATCGCTGGTCCCGAGGTGTTCGCGCGTCCTGTCGACGATGGGACCCGCCGACTCGGCGACCATCGCATCCTGCGCGCGAATGCCCGCAATACCGGTGAAGGAAACGGTCTTCTGCAGCTGTCGATCGATGAGGTAGTCGTTGTCCAGACGCTCTGTCGGACGGGTGGTCCCCGGTATGACCCTGCGGTGCGCGTAGTCGCCGTTGCGCCACGCCGCCAGTTCCTTCTCCTCCAGCGGGCGATCCGGGCGGAAGGTGGCGCACAGCACCCAGCAACGCTCATCGTTCATCGGCACCCACATGCGTACCAGCCTGGCTTCGGCGGGATGCGGAGGGATCATGGTGTAGAAGGGCAGCAGGAACTGGTTGAGCCGCCAGTAGCGCTGGCCTTCGTCGACGCGGCGCCCGTTGCAAGCCATTAAGCCAGACGGCGTGGGAACGATCTTCCACATCGGGGCCTTGTCGTTCTTGAAGAATCGGCCGGTCAGGGCGCGATCATCCTCATTCGTCTTGTCGACAAGGCTGTGCAGGAAGCCGACATGCGCGCTGTCCAGTTCTCCCTCCATGGCCTGGGCGTAGTTGCAGTCCTGTTCCCAGCGCGAGACGTACACGTGCGAGGACGGCAGCCCAAGCCATTCGAAGTCGGGCAATGGAGGCGTTTTGTCGGGATCCCCCATGTAGACCCAGAGCACGCCCCCGGCGATGCGCGCCTGATAGGCACGCGCGCGCACCTTGCACCGCATGGGGCTGTCCGATGCCTCGGTCGGCATGTCCAGGCATTGGCCATCCACGCCGAACTTCCAGCCGTGGTAGACGCAGCGCAGGCCGCCTTCCTCGTTGCGGCCGAAGAAGAGGCTGGCACCGCGGTGCGGGCAATGCTGGTCGAGCACGCCGACGCGGCCTACGGTGTCGCGAAACACCACCAGCGCTTCTCCGAGCAGTTGCAGCCGCACCGGCGGCTCGTCGGCGCCAGGCACCTCCGCCTCGGTCATGGCTGGCGTCCAGAAGCAGCGCATCAGCTTTCCCATCGGGGTATCGGAACTGGTGCGAGTGAGAAGGTCGTTGTTATCTCTGCTGAGCATGATTTGCGTTGCGGCTTGGCGGTGGAGGCTTTCAGTCCGGGAGGTCGGCGTCGAAAGAGTCGTTGCCAAGCCTCGGGAGGTTCTCGATCAATTTGTGCAAGTCCGCACGCAGGCGTTTGACCTGTGCGGTGCTCATTCCATGCGTCAAGCGAATCTCGCGTTGCTGCGACGTGCTGTAGAGCTCTTTGGCGAGCGAGCGGCCCGTCTCGGTCAGGCTGATCGTCATCTCGCGTCCATGCCGCGCGAGCGTGACAAGGCCCTGCTGACTCAGCACCTGCAGGCTTCGACTGGCCGCCGCCTTGTCGACATCCGCGGCAGCGGCGACGAACGCAGCGCTGCATTCGTGCTCGACGCCCAAGGCCAGGAGGAGGCGGTACTCCGTCGTCCCAATGTCCCAGCGCTGCATGTAGAAGCTCGACGCGCTGCGGCTCAAGCGGACGGCCAGGCTGGTGACAAGCCATCCGATGAAGTCCGTGGCAAGCGCGGGCAGGGGCCGCTCGACCACGGGGTCGGAAGCGTCAGACCCTCCCTGGGGAGCCTTGACCGCGGCGCGTCGACGGGCCGGACGCGGGTGCGCGGCAGGTGATTTCTTCGCTGACATCGTGAGGCTGAAGGGGAAGCAGGGCTGTCATTGTTGATCTATCAACGTTGATCTGTCAACCATTGAGAGGCTTCCTGATTCACCGGCGGCGGATCAGGGCGCAGTCGCCGCAGGCCCCAGTGGCTTGAACGCACTTAGTTCCGCAATGGTCAAGGCGGCCCTACTTGACCAGCGCTCGCTCCAATGAACCCAAGTTCAGGTTCCTGGCGGGGGCTCAAAGGCGCGGATGGGCGGCAGCATGTCGTCGTAGCGCTCAAGCTGCACCGTGCTCAGCTGCCCCGCACAGCCCTGTGCGAGCGATGACGTGCCGATGTCGCGCGTTAGCACGTTGGGGTTGCCATGCACGCACATCGGACGGCCCTGGTCGTCCACTGCCGGGTCGTACCAGGCGCCGGTGGGCAGCTGCACCACGTCCTCGCGCAGGTCGGTGCTCAAGTGCGCACTGGCCAGGCATGCGCCGATCTCGTTGAACAGCCGAACGATGTCGCCCTCCTGGATGTTGCGCGCCATCGCCGCGGCCGGGTGCAGCGTGCAGACCTCGCGGCCGCGGCGCTTGTTGGCCTGGCTGTGCGCACCGAAGTCGAGCTGGCTGTGCAGCTTGGTGTGCGGCTGGTTGGCGACCAGCCACAGCGGATGCTCGGCGGTGGGCGCGAACTTCGGCGCGAGCCAGGCCGGATGTCCAGGGCAGTCGGCGTAGCCGAAGGCGGCGACGGCTGGCGAGCTGACCTGCACCTTTCCGCTCGGCGTGGGCAGTGGCGCGCCGCCAGGGTCGTTGCGAAAGGCACGCAACATGCCTCCATCGTCTGCGCGCTGCGGCAGCATAAGTTCGCCGTGCCGCCAGAATGTCTCGAAATCCGGTGCTTCCAGGCCCAACTCCTCGAGTCCGGTGCGGGTGCGCTCGTACAGGTGGGCCAGCCATTGGCGCGTCGTGCGGCCCTCGCTAAAGGTTTCCAGGGCCCCGAGGCGTTCGGCGAGCTCGCAGAAGATGTCGTAGTCGTCGCGTGCGAGGCCGTGCGGCTCGGCAATGCGGTGCATCGCCACCACCATCGGGTCGGTGGGCGTGGCGCCGATGTCTTCGCGCTCCAGGGTCATTGTGCTGGGCAGCACGATGTCGGCGTGCCTCGCCGTTGCAGTCCAGGCGATCTCGTGCACGACGAAGGTGTCGAGCCTGCGGAAAGCCTCGGCCAGGCGCGCCAGGTCCTGGTGGTGGTGAAAGGGGTTGCCGCCCGCCCAGTAGGCAAGGCGGACGTGCGGATAGGTCCGGCGCTGGCCGTTGTAGTCGAAGGGGTGGCCCGGGTTGAGCAGCATGTCGCTGATGCGCGCGACTGGAATGAACGCCGTCACCCCGTTGGTGCCCTGGGGCAGCGCGGCCGCCGGGACGGCGTTGTTGCGCTTGCCGTAGTGCGCCAGCGTGCCCAGCGCGTAGTTGTAGCCGCCGCCAGGCAGACCCAGCTGGCCCAGTGCCGCGGCCAGCACCGCGCCCATCCATACCGGCTGTTCGCCATGCTCCGCGCGCTGCAGCGAATGCGAGACCACCACCAGTGTGCGCTTGCCGACGAGCGAGCGGGCGAGCTTGACGAGCTGCTGCGCGGGCAGGTCGCAGATCGGGGCGGCCCAGGCGCAGCTCTTTGCCACGCCGTCGCTGCGACCCATGAGGTAGTCCTCGAAGGTCTCCCAGCCGTCGCAGCAGCGGGCGATGAAATCACGATCGTGCCCGCCGTCGCTGACGATCTGGTGCACCAGGGCCAGCATCAGCGCCGTGTCGGTGTTCGGCCTTGCGGGCAGCCATTCGAACTGCGCTTCGTCGGGCAGGTCGGTCCTGAGCGGGCTGATGCAGACGAAGCGGCAGCCGCGCGCCGCCGCTTCACGCATCGCGTTGCGCTCGATGTGGCGGCTGATGCCGCCTGAGGCCACGCGTGAGTTCTTCAGCGCCATGCCGCCGAAGGCCAGCACCACGTCGGTGTGCTCGACGATCTGCTCCCATGTCACGTTGCGGCGCGCCACCTCTTCCATTGTGCCGAGGATGTGAGGCAGCATCGGGCCCGAGGCGCCGGCACTGTAGCTGTTGACCGAGCGCACGTAGCCGCCCAAGGTGGTGTTGAGGAAGCGGTGAACCTGGCTCTGCGCATGATGAAAGCGCCCGGCGCTTGACCAACCGTACGAGCCGCCGAAGACCGCGTCGGCGCCGTGCCTGTCCTTCACGCGCCGCAGTTCCGCGGCCAGTCGGTCGAGCACTTCGTTCCAGGGCATCGCCACATACGCGTCGCGGCCGCGCATCGGATCGGGCCCCGGGCCGCGCTCCAGCCAGCCCTTGCGCACCATAGGGGTGGTCACGCGCACCGGGTGGCGTAGCGCATCGGGAAAATTGTCGATCAGCGGGTTCGGGTCCGGATCGCCCGGGTGCGGCTTCACCGTGAGCGTGCGGCCGTCCCATGCGGCGCGGAAAACGCCCCAGTGGGCGCTGTGCGGATGGAACGTGGGCGTGTCTGTGGGCATGGTGCGCATGCTTGTTGCTACTCGGCCTTCAATCCTCCGCGCTCGACCGCGCGCTTGTAGTTCGCAACGTCCTTCACGATGAAGTCGCGGAACTGGTCGCCGGCCAATGTGGTTTCCCGCGCACCGTCTGCGCGATAGACCTTGAGCACTTCCGGATCCTTCATGGCTTTCTCGACGGCCCGGCCGATGGTGTCGACTACCTCCTTTGGGGTGCCGGCCGGCGCGGCCAGGCCATACCACTGTGTCATCACGACGTCGATGCCCGACTCCGTGAGCGTGGGTACGTCTGGCAGCGAGGGCACGCGGCGCGGGCTGCTCACGGCCAGCAGCCTGAGCTTGCCGCCGGCGATCTGTCCCATCAGCGGCGTGTAGGGCGCGAAAAAGCTCGCCACCTGTCCGCCGAACAGGTCGTTGAGCGCGGGACCCGAGCCCTTGTAGGGGATGTGCAGGATGTCCACGTTGGCCTGCTGCTTGACCATCTCCATCACGATCTGCGCCGCGCCGCCGGTGCCGGTCGACGCATAGGTGAGCTGGCCCGTCTTGGCCTCGGCGAGATAGTCCTTCACGGTCTGGATCTTCGAGCTGCCGCTCACCATGAGGCCGAAAGGCGTCTCGACCAGCTGGGCAATGGGCACGAAGTCCTCAGGCACCTTGTAGGGCAGGCTGCCGCGGATGGCCGGCGCGCTGCCCATGTTGCCGCTCATCGCGAGGATCAGCGTGTAGCCGTCGGGTCGCGCGCGCGCCACGATCTCGGCCGCGATGTTGCCGCCAGCGCCTGCCCTGTTGTCGACGACAACCGCTTGGCCGATGTGCTTGCCCAGCGCGTTGGCGATGACGCGGCCGTACAGGTCGCCGCCCCCGCCCGGCGGAAAACCCACGACGAGCTTGATCGGCTGCTCCGGGTAGGCCGCATGGGCGATGCCTGTCAGGGCCGCGAAGCCGGCCGCGGCGACCAGGGCGGCCGAACGGCACAGGAAGTGGCGTCTTGGGGTTGGCATGGGTTTGTCTCCGAGTCTTCTCGTCACACTGCCGGGCCGGTTGCGATCGGTGCGCCGGGCTGCGCGCTCCATTCGCTCCATGATCCGGGGTACAGCGCCGCGCCTTTCAGCCCAGCCACTTCCATGGCCAGCAGGTTGTGGCACGCGGTGACGCCCGAGCCGCACTGGTTCACCAGCTCCGCGGCGGGGCGGCCGCCGGTAATGGCATCGAACTCGGCGCGCAATTGGTGGGATGGTTTGAAGCGGCCGTCGGCGTCCAGGTTGTCCTTGAACAGGCGGTTCCTTGCGCCGGGAATGTGGCCGCCGACCGGGTCCATTGTCTCGTTCTCCCCGCGAAAACGGTCGGGTGCGCGAGCGTCGAGCACGAGCTTTCGCCGACTCTCGATGTTGGCGCTCACCTGCTCGTAGGAAAGCGTCGTGACCAGCGGCTCGCGCAGCGCGAAGTCGCCCGGCGGCCGCGCAGGCGGCGCGTCAGTCGATAGTGCATGGCCCGCGGCCTTCCAGGCCGCGATGCCGCCATCGAGCACGGCCACCCAGCGATGCCCGGCCCAGCGCAGCATCCACCACAGGCGCGCCGCATACATGCCCCCGGCGTTGTCGTACGCCACGACCTGGGTGTCGCTGTCCATGCCCAACGCAGCCATGCTGCGCGCGAAGGCTTCACGAGTGGGCAGCGGATGGCGGCCGTTGCGGCCGGTCTTCTCCGCCGACAGGGCGTGTTCCAGGTGAAGGTAGTAGGCGCCGGGAACATGTCCGGCCTCGTAGCTTTGCTGGCCGGCATCGAGCTTCGTCAGGTCGAAGCTGCAGTCCAGCACCAGCGGGGGGCGCGCACCCCGCTGCGCATTGGCCAGTTGTTCGACCGAGATGAGGGTGTCGTAGACCACGCGGTTCATTTCCTGAAGATCGGGGAGTGCGTTCATTGCCCGATTTCCTTCATCAGTGCGGGCGTGATCGCCATCCTGTAGCGGGCGATGTCGTCGAGGATGAAGCTGCGAAAGCCGGCCATCGGCAGATCGCGCTCGCTGGCCGCGTCCTTGCGAATGGCATCGCGCACCTCGGGCGTCGCCAGTGCGCGGCTGAGATGCTCGGACAGCAGCTTCACCACTGCCTGCGGCGTGCCGGCGGGCGCCACGAGCCCGTACCACTGCGTCACCGGCACGTCGACCCCGAGCTCCTTGAAGGTCGGCACCTCGGGAATCACGGGGTTGCGCTTGTCACCGGTGATCGCCAGCAGCCGCAGCTGACCCTGGCGCACCTGGCCGACCAGAGGCGATGCGGTGGCGAAGAAGCTGTCGACCTGCCCGCCCATCATGTCGGTGATGGCGGGGCCCGACCCCTTGTAGGGCACGTGCAGCATCTCCACGCCGGCCTTCTGCTTGACCATTTCCATGCCGATGTGCGCGGCGCCGCCGGTGCCGGTGGAGGCGAAGCTCAGCTTCTGCATCTTGGCGGCATCGAGCAGCTCGCGGGCCGTCCTGAAGCGCGAGCCCTGGCTGACGAACAGGCCATGCGGCGCTTCCAGGATCAGCCCGATTGGGGCGAAGTCGTCCGGCACCTTGTAGGGAAGGCTCTGCGGCTTCATGGCCGGGGAGACCGCCAGATTGCCGCTCATGGCCAGCAAGATGGTGTAGCCGTCCGGCTTGGCCTTGGCCACGATGTCTGCGGCGATGTTGCCCCCGGCGCCGGCGCGGTTGTCGACCACCACGGCCTGCCCAAGCGTCTTGCCCATGGCGTTGGCGATCAGCCGCCCGTACAGATCGCCGCCGCCGCCGGGCGGAAAGCCCACCACGAGCTTGACGGGCTGCTCGGGGTAGGCCGGCTGGGCGGCGGGTGCGGCTAGTGCCAGCATGCCGGCGCCGGTCACTGCGAGAACGCAGAGACGGCGGCGGATCGGGGCGATGGGATGCATGTCATGTCTCCTTGATTTGTTCGTGGAGCGGGAGTCCCGTGCGCACCCCCACCGTGGGCGCGATCAGCCGAGCCAGGCCGCCTGCGCGGCCACGACTCGATCCACCGAAGCGCCGCACTGGCCCAGATAGGCCGCGGGATCCGTCATGTCGCGGATCTCGTCTTCTGCGAGCAGCTTGCCGAGGCCCGCGTGCTGGCGCATCGCGTCGGCGAACGTCAGTTTCTGCGTGATGCCGTGCATCGAGGCTTCGTAGATCCACTCGTGCGCGGTCTGCTTGCCCACGCGCTCCGACAGTTCCAGCATCACGCGTTCCGACAACAGGTAACCGCGCATCCTGTCGAGGTTGAGGGCCATCGCATCGGCATTCACCTTCAGGCCCGCCAGCAGGTTCCTGGCCTGGAACAGCATGGCGCCGGCGATCATGCAGCACTCGGGCAGGGCCTTCCATTCCATCTTCCAGGCGATGCCGTCGCGCTCGCCCTCCTGTACCATGCCCTCGACCATCATGGCGGCGTTGTAGCGCAGCGGCCGGGACAGGCCCGCGAGGTTCTCGGCGGACGTGGGGTTGCGCTTGTGCGGCATGGTGGACGAACCCAGCTTGCCCTCGGAGAAACCCTCCTCGACCTCGCCGAACTCGTTGCGCTGCATGTTGAAAAGCTCGTTGCCGATCTTCGACAGCGTGCTGCCCACCATGGCGAGCAGGCTCGCGTATTCGGTGAAGCGGTCGCGCGCCGGTGCCCAGCTGATCGTGGGTACGCCCAGGCCGAGCTTCTGCAACATCAACGCCTCGAGTTCGATCGCCTTCGGGCCAAGCGAGGCCTGGCTGCCCACGGCGCCGGCCAACATGCCCACGAGCACGCGCGGTGCGGCCTGTACCAGGCGTTCGTGGTGGCGGCCGAGCTCGTCGAGCCACAGTGCGCACTTGTGGCCGAAGGTGATCGGCAGCGCCTGCACGCCGTGCGTGCGGCCCGCCATGGGCGTGTCGCGGTGGGCCACGGCCAGGCGGCCGAGCTCTTTTCCCACGGCCTGCAGGTCGCGCATTGCCACGGCATGGAATTCCTTGAGCTGCAGTGCGACGCCGGTGTCGACTACGTCCTGCGTCGTCGCACCGTAGTGCACCCATTCGCCGTTCTCTTTGGAACAGGCGGCCTGCAGCTGCTTGAGCGCTGGCACCAGCGAATGCTTGATGCGGCGGATCTCGGCCGACATCGCCGCGATGTCGATGTTCTGGACCTTCGCCTTGCTCGCGATCTCTTTGGCGGCGGCGGCCGGGATGATGCCCAGCTCAGCCTGCGCGGATGCCAGCGCGGCTTCGAAGTCGAGCCACTTCTGAATGCGGTTCTCCTCACCGAAGATGGTGCGCAGTTCTTCGGTGCCCCAGAGGTGCTGGAGCGACTGCATGTCGAAGACGGAAACGGGCATGGAGATCCTGGTGAGTTAGCGGGAGGTGATGGAGTCCAGGAACGCGCGCGGCAGCATGCGGCCGGGATTGAAGGTGTTGGCCGGATCCAGCGCGCGCTTGATCTGCGCCATGGCGGCCAGCGCGACCGGGTTCTTGTAATGCATGAAAGCCGCTTGCTTCTGCCGCCCGATGCCATGCTCCGCGGAGATGGAGCCGCCCAGCCGGACGGCGCTGGCATGCACGACGTCGTGCACCGCCTCCTCGCGCGCACGGAAATCGGCATCGGCCATGCCGGCTGGCTTGCTCTGGTTGTAGTGCAGGTTGCCATCGCCCACATGGCCGAAGCACACGATCCGGATGCCGGGCATCAGCTGCTGCAGCGCCGCGCCGGCTTGGTCAATGAAATCGGGAATGCGCGAAATGGCAACGGAGATGTCGTGCTTGATCGAAGGGCCCTCGAGCCGCTGGGCCTCGGGGATGTGCTTACGCAGGGCCCAGAAGGCATGGGCCTGGCTGCCGGAGGCGGCGAGCGCAGCATCCACCACCAGGCCATCCTCCATCGCCGCGGCCAGCACTTCTTCCACCGCGGGCCGCGGGTCCAAGCTCGCGGAGACCTCGGATACATCGAACAGTACCGACCAGGCGCTCACGGGGCCGAGGGGTGCGCGCATGCCGGGCGTGCCATGCCGCAGCACCAGGCCGAGCGGCCCGTCGCCGATCAGCTCGAACGCGGTCACGCGCTCGCCCACCGCATCGGTCAGGCGCGACAGCAGCGTCACTGCCGCCTGCGGGTCGCGCACCGCGACCCAAGCCGTCACCACCTGACGCGGCTTTGAAAAGAGCTTGAAGGTGACGGCAGTCACGATGCCCAGCGTGCCTTCGCCGCCGATGAAGAGCTGCTTCAAGTCGTAGCCGGTGTTGTCCTTGCGCAGCGCGCCCAACAGGTCGAGCACACGGCCATCGGCCAGCACCACCTCCAGGCCCAGCACCAGCTCGCGCGTGTTGCCGTAGCGCAAGACCTGCTCGCCGCCCGCATTGGTCGAGACCACGCCGCCCACCGTGGCGCTGCCCTCGGAGGCCAGCGAGAGCGGGAACAGGCGGCCCGCCGCCTCGGCCGCTGCCTGCGCCTCGAGCACGGTGCAGCCGGCCTCGAGCGTGAGCGTATTGTCCAGCGGATCCGTGCGATGCACCGCACGCATGCGATCGAGGCTTAGCACCACCTCCGTCCCCGAGTCGTCCGGCGTGGAGCCGCCGACGAGGCCAGTGTTGCCCCCCTGCGGCACGATGGGCACGCCCGCAGCCGCGCAGGCCGCGACCACGCGCGAAACCTCCCCGGTGGTGGCTGGACGCACCACGGCGCATGCGACGCCGGGATAGGAGCGGCGCCACTCGGCTTCGTAGCGCGCTACGTCCGAGGCGGCCGTCAACACGTGGGCGGCGCCCACGATGCCGGACAGCGTCTCGGCCAGTGCAGCGGTCGCCGAGACGGTGCGAGTGTCGATGGTCGCGGTCATGCAGAAGAGGGGTGCGCTCGCTTGACGATCGTTCGGCGCGAGGAAAACACCCGATGTCTCCGTCTCTAAGAATGCTTTGCGGCAGACCGGCACGAGGGGCAGGGCGGAGGCCCAGCTCCATCGTGCAGGCATGGAGTTTTATGATCTGTTGTATTTCATTGAATGAAATACAGTTCAATAAACAAAATTCTAGTGAGCGTGACCGGCAGTGTCAACCGGAACCGCCCGAGGGTGGCGATCGCACACAATCTGCACCCATGAGATCAACCTCCCCTTCGAAGAAGAGTTCGGAGCCGGCCCTCGCTCGCGTGACGGCACGGCGCGCGTCGGACGCCCCCTTGCCCGTGAAGGCGACGGCACCCGAGGTGGGCACCGGTGCGCCGCAGCCGCCCTCCGGCGTGCTCGAGCGCGGCCTGTCGATCCTCGAATGCTTCACAGAGGACCGGCTGCGACTGAAGCTGCGCGAGCTGGCCGACTACACAGGCCTGGACAAGGCCACGCTGCTGCGGCTGCTGGGCGTGCTGGTGCGCGCCCGCATGGTTCACCGCTTCGACGACGGCGCCTACGCGCCCGGCCCTGCGCTGCTGCATATGGGCATGCTTTACCGGCGCACCTTCGACATGGGCACGCGGCTGCAGCCGGTGCTGCAGGAAGTGATGCGGCAGACCGGTGAAACGGTCGCCTTCTACGTGCGCGACGGCGACGAGCGCGTCTGCCTCTACCGCGAGAACAGCAGCAACGAAGTGCGCCACCATGTGGAGGTGGGCGCGCGGCTCAAGCTTTCGGCGGGCGGCTCGTCGTCGCACGTGCTGCGCTATTTCACGGGTGGCAGCACGCCACACGCGGAGGCCATTGCGCGCGACGGCTTCGCCATCACTCGCGAGGAACGGGTGCCGCAGATCGCGTCGGTGGCCGTGCCGGTGTTCGACAGCGACGGCACCTTCCAGGGCGCCCTGGTGGTGATCGGCCTCGCTCAGCGGCAGAGCGCAACTGCCCAGCGCAAGGCCGTGCAGGTGGCGCAGAAGGCGCTGGTGCAGCAGGGCTTCAGCAGCCGTCCGCCGCGGGACTGGCGTCGGTAGCGCGCGTCCCGCGCGTCCCGGGCGGCCCTGCTTTACAGCCGGTCGACGGGAATCTTCAGATAAGCGGTGCCATTCGAATCAGGCGGCGGCATGCGGCCCGCCCGCATGTTGACCTGCACTGCCGCAAGCATCAGTGCCGGCAGCGACAAGGTGGCGTCGCGCGCTTGTCGGCGTGCGACGAAGTCGGCCTCCGGCACGCCTTCGCGCACGTGGATGTTGCCCGCGCGCTGCGCTGCGACGGTGGTGCTGCAGGCGGCCTTGCGATCCGCGGGCGGGTAGTCGTGGCACAGGTAGAGCACGGTCTGCGGCGGCAGCGCGAGCAGGCGGCGAATCGAACGAAACAGGGTGGGCGCGTCGCCGCCGGGGAAATCGCAGCGCGCGGTGCCTATGTCGGGCATGAACAGCGTGTCGCCGACGAAGACGGCATCCGCGCCGCCTGCCGGATCGGTGAGGCGATAGGCCACGTCCGCCGGCGTGTGGCCGGGCACATGCAGTGCCTGTGCTTGCAGCCGGCCGATGGCGAAGGCCTCGCCGTCTGCGAACAGCCGGTTGAACTGCGAACCGTCCACCGCCATGTCGACGGCATTGAAGACGCCGCGGAAATCACGCTGCACGTCGGTGATGCCCGAGCCGATCGCCAGCGTGCCGCCGAAGCGCTGCTGCAGCCAGGGCGCTCCGGACAGGTGATCCGCATGCGCATGCGTCTCCAGCAGCCATTGAACCTGCAGGCCTTGCGTCTCGATGTGCGCAGCCACGGCCTCGGCCGGACGTGCATCCGTGCGGCCGGAGTGCACGTCGAAGCCTACTACCGGATCGACCACCGCGCAGACGCCGGCGCCGTCGTCGACCACATGGGAGAACGTGGCGGTGGCGGCATCGAAGAAGGAACGGATGGAAAGGCTCATTCGTAAATTCCTGGCAAGTCGAGGCCATTTTATATAATGACACTACTTTCATTCAATAAAATGCGATCACGGTGACCGCAACGCCCATTTCCGCTGCCCTGCCCGAATCCACGCTGGTGGCGCATCTGTTTCAACAGGCAGCCCAGCCATTGACATGCGCCACGCGCGCAAGGCTCGCGCAGGCACTGCTGGACTGGTTCACCGCAGGCTGGTCGGCGCAGGACATGCCTGCTGCCGCCGTGTTGCGCAGCCTGGGCCATGCGTTGATGCCGGGTGCAGGCGAGGCCGCGGTGTTCGGCGGCAACCCCGCATGCGCCACGCCGCTGGCGGCCGGCTTCATCAACGCGGGCATCGCGCATCTTCGCGAGATCGATGACGCACATCGCGCAGCGATGCTGCATCCGGGCGTGGTCGCCATCACGCCGGTGCTCGCGCTGGCGTCCTC
This sequence comes from Variovorax stachyos, assembly GCF_051400855.1. Taxonomy (NCBI): domain Bacteria; kingdom Pseudomonadati; phylum Pseudomonadota; class Betaproteobacteria; order Burkholderiales; family Comamonadaceae; genus Variovorax; species Variovorax stachyos. The sequence continues at coordinate 22,958 of NZ_JBLFFN010000024.1, forward strand.
ATGCGCGCTGACGCACGAGCGCGCCGCACGCGCCATCGTGGCCGGTTACGAAGTCGCGCTCCGGCTGGGCGAAGCCCTGGGCGCGCGCCATGCGGGCCTGTTTCACGCCACCGCGACAGCCGGCGCCGTCGGCGCGGCCGCCGCCACCGGGGTGGCGATGGGCCTCGACGCACCGCGGCTGCACCACGCGCTGGGTCTCGCTGCGACCCAGGCGGCCGGCCTTTGGCAACTGGTGGATGACGATGCGCACGAATCCAAGTCGTTGCATCCCGCATTCGCGGTGCGCAACGGCATGACGGCAGCCTATGCCGCCCGCGCCGGCTTGCCCGGCGCGCGCGCTTTCTTCACTGGCCAACGCGGCATGTACGCCGCGTTGGCCGGCGAAGGACCATTGAGCGCGGTCGATGGCGCACTGGATGCGCGCGAGCGGCTGCACACCACCACCATCAAGGCTTGGCCTGCCTGCGCGATGCTGTTCACGCCGCTCGACGCGACGCGCGAATTGATTGAGGAACACCGCATCGGCGCGGCCGATTTGCAGGCGATGGAGGTGGAGATCTTTCCGCACGCGCTCAAGATTGCAGGCGTGCAGTGGCCCACGAAGCCTGCCGAAGCCAGCTTCTGCTTGCGCTACGTGCTGGCGGTGCTGCTGGAAAAAGGCGCGCTCGGCATCGCAGACACAGAGGCACCCGACCTCGACAATCCCAGGCTGCGCGCCTTAGCGGCGCGCATGCGGGTGATTCCAAACGCTGGGTTCCAGCGCCTCTTCCCGCAACGCCGCCCGAGCCGCGTGACCATCAGGCTGCATGATGGGCGAGAGCTGACGGCCTACCGTGAACTGCGCCGCGGAGACCCCGAGGATCCCTATACCTGGGCCGCCCTGCAGCAGCGCATGCGTACCTTCGCGACCGCCATGGGCGATGCGCAAGCTGCGGCACTGGTCAGATGGTGCGAAGGCTTCACCGATGCGGCGCAAGATGGCTTGAACTGCGCGCCGGCCGAGGCGCTGTTCGGCACGGCCTAGCTGGCATGTTTCCTTAGCCTATTTCATTCCGGTCACAAGGCGGCCACGCTCTCTCTCTCACCCTCTTGCGATCGATCTTGCCCGTGCCGTTCTCGGGCAGCGATTCGACGAAGTGCGTCGCGGCGGGCTGGTGGATGGGCGACAGGCGCGCGGCCACCGCGCGCCGGATCGTTTCGCATTCCAGCGCCGCACCTTCCGGATTGCGCTGCCGCACGATGACCGCGACCGGGTCTTCACCGAGGTCCGCATGAGCCTTCCCCACTACGCAGCAGGCCGCCACCCCGCGCAACGCCGCAATCGCTTCCTCGATCAGGTGGGGTGACAGGTTCTCGCCTCCGCGGATGATCACGTCCTTCAGCCGGCCGGTCACGAACAGGTAGCCGTCTTCGTCGAAGCGGCCCAGGTCGCCGGTGCGCAACTCCCCACCCGGCGACTGCGCGAGGCCAGTGCCGCCTTCCAGGAGATAGCCGCTCATCAGGCTCGGTCCGGCAATGCAGATCTCCCCATCCACGCCGGGCTCGGCGACGCGTTCTCCATCCGCGCCGCGCAGGAAGACCGACTGGCCCTGGAGCGCCGTACCGACGGAGCCGATCTTGCGTCGTTCTGGAGGATTCATGGTGGACGTGCACGTCGCTTCGGACAAGCCGTATGAAATTACCAGCGGCAGGCCGAACTTGTCCTCGATGTGCCGGTGCAGTTCTTGCGTGATCGGCGCGGAGCCGCAGCGCATCATGCGCAGCGAGGCGAGCGAGGGTGGCGGGAAGTTCAGCGGCAACATGCGCGCGAACATCGTCGGCACGCCGGTCACGATCGTCGGCTGTGCGGCGGCCATGAGATCGGGCATCTGCTCTGCCCTGAAGCGGGCCGCCAGCACGATGGTGCTCCCGGCCGCGAGCGGTGCCAGCAACTGGTTGTTCACGCCGTTCGTGTGATGCATCGGCATGATGTGCAGCAGCCTGGCGGCAGGCGTCAGCCCGGTGTGCCGGATCACGCCCAACGCGTTGGTCAGCATGCCTCGGTGGTTCTGCAGCACCTTCGTGGACTGCACCAGCAAGGGGACCCATTGCCAGCTTGCGCGCAGCGGCCGAGAACGACCCGTCTCATCGCCCGGCCCATTGGGGGATCGGTACGGCACGGTCAGGGGATCGGGTGCGCCACCTTGGCCTCTGTCGGCATTGGCCTCGTCGCCGGATCACCCAGCCTCGACTAGCTTGTTGCGAGTTGCCTTCTATCCGGAGCCCTCAAACGCAGGCAGCATGATGACGAGCTACTTAACATAACCGATCTTGCAGGTCTCAGCCAAAACAGGGGATGGCCTGGTCCAACTCGAGCCCCTGCGATACAGAAATCCGTACTCACTTCCTAACGTCTGACCGGCCATGAAGATCACGCTGAACCTCGACGACACATTGCTGGCCGAAGCCAAGACGTTGGCTGCGCGCAACAGCGCACGAGTCTGGCGCGCTTGATTGAAGAGGGGCTACAACTGCGTCTGCACTCGCGCCCAACGCAATCGAAACCCGTACGCCTTCCCGTCTATAGAGGCAAGGGCGGCCTGCACTTGGGACTTGACGGCTTGAGCAACAAGACCATGTTGGACGCCGCCGACAGAGACGCGCGTTTGCGCTCCCGCTGAGACTCGCCAATTCACACGGCTACTTGTCTGATAGATGCTCCCGCGCGGCTGATGGTATTGACAACTATTGATAGTGAGGCCAAGATTTGCCCCATGAGCACCAACACTATGAGCTTCGCGCTTCCTGAGGCCTTGCGCAGTTACGTTGATCAACGGGTGCGCTCTGGTGCTTATGGGAACACGAGCGAGTACCTTCGGGAATTGATTCGCAAGGATCAGGAGGATCAGGCCAAGAAGCAGCTGCGTGAACTGATCAAAGAGGGGCTCGAGTCGGGAAAGGGGCGCTTGGTCACTCGAAAGGTCGCTGCTGAATTGAAAGAAAAAGCGTTGGGAAGCTCGCGTTGAAGCGCGCGAAGCTAAGGCCGCTGGCGGAGCAAGATCTTGTCGAAATCGCTCAGTACTACGTACGGGAGGGCGATCGTGCACTTGGCGAGCGATTCTTCGACGCAGCCCTGGCTGCGCTGGAGCCAATTCAGCGCATGCCGGCTATGGGATCGCCGCGGCTCGGGAAACTGTGTGACATACCGCGGCTCCGCGCATGGCGCGTCACGGGCTTTCCCGTGCAGTGGTTCTACTTTGAAGCGGATGACCATCTCGACGTCGCCCGTCTGCTGGGGGAGCGTCAAGACATTGCTGCCATTCTTTCGCGGTGAGTTCGGAGAGCAGTGAGTCGATGGGCATTTTTGATTGCTTATTTAACATAAGACACATTGTATTGTGTGGTACGGACCGCTCCCGGTAGCCAATCCGATGGGTTTGCCGTTGCGCTGGAGGACGCTGCGGACCTGGCCGTAGTGCTGGCCCACCGCCTTCTGTCAGCGGCGCCACCTGGATGACGTCCTGCAGTTGGCGAAGCGCGTCCAGGGCCCTGGTACGGACTGGCGTTTTCAGCGCCGTGTTGCGGTTCGCCCAGCGTACTGAGCGACATCGCCAGGGCGTCGGCGCTCAGTTGCTCATAGCGCGCTCGAACCGCGGCCGGATTGTGCTTGGCGATGTAGACGCAGATGTTGGCGTCGAGAAGACGGCGAATGGCATTCAAAATGACCCCCGCTCTTGGGGAGCGCTATCGCTTCGGCCATCGGCTATGAAGTCCGTGGGCATGCCGACGAGGGCGTCAAAGATGGCGGCTGCGCTCGCGGGCCGCTCACGCAGAACGATATCGTTGCCTTGGCGGAAGATTTCCACCTGCTCGGCCGTCAATCAAAACTCCTTCGGTAAGCGTACTGCCTGCTATTGCCGGACTGGAAAACACGAGCGTAGGTCATAGGGCCTCCTTGCGTATACATACGCACTGCGGACGTCAACGGGACGCCGCCACTCTGCCCTGCTCCGCCGCACCGGCCCGTTGCTTGTGGGGCTTGCGAAGGTCGGATGCGGATGTGCACGGCTCGAAGACCGGCGGCATTCCCGAGTCCGATGCTAGTGGTAGTCATCTTCGCGCTGGTGGCGGATCGCAGCAACCACGACCTCGCGTTCGCTGATGACTCGAAACAAAGCCACATACCCCGAGGCCTCGAATGGAATGACCAGTTCGCGCTCGAGCCGGTCAGCGTCGGCGATGCGGCAAGTGAACGGATTCGTCTCCAGTATTCGGAACTCCCTTCGGATGGCCGCTATTGCACGGCGCGGCAGATCAATGTCTCCATGCTGCAGAGCAGACTCGACGAGAAAGTCCTCAAGACGCAGCAGGTCCTCAAGCGCCTCACGCGTCAGGGTGACTGTGTAAGTCACGAACGAGCGGTTCCCCCGTGCTTCTCATCCACGAGCTGCGAAATGCGCGCATCGAGGCGCGCTTGCATCGTGTCGAGCGCGTCCTTGGCAGAGTAGTACTCGCCGCTCTTCTTTGCACGTTTCAATGAATCGCGGCCGCGCGCGAGGAACTCTTCCTGAGATCTGCGGCGCTGGGCGGCCTGCACGGCCGCGTTCTCCACAAACTGCGACAGAGTTTCGCCTTGGCGTAGCACGCTCTCGATTTCATTGCGCACGGATGGCTCGACGCGTACGGGAGGCAATTGGGCGGTTTTCATGATAGCAATTGTAGGGCAATTGCTATGCGCCAAGTTCCACCTGGTCACGCGCACTGCCCGACCTGGGCGGGCGGCGCAGCGCCCTCCTCCCAGGTATAGCTATCGATAACTATCCCTTATCGAGGGTAAATATTGGACGGGGCAGGGCGGTCGTTTCACGAAAGTACGAGGGGCTAAATGGCTGAGATTCGACAAACACTCTCCCGCGGGATTCAGGAAGACGACGTCTGGGGCGCGGCCGACGTGCTGCTGCATGAAGGCCTGCGGCCCACGATCGAGCGCGTGCGCCAGAAGATCGGACGCGGCTCGCCCAACACCGTGAGCCCGATGCTCGAGCGATGGTTCGCTTCGCTCGGAGAACGGCTGGTAGGTTCAACGTCCCACCGGTCGGCTGGCAACGATCCGGATGGCATGCCGATGGGCGTGCGCAACGCCGCGAAGCTGCTCTGGGAGACGGCGCGGCGCGAGGCAGAGGAAGTTCAGCGCGGCGAGCTCGAATCGATGCGCACAGAGCTTCAGGCGCGCGAGGACGCGCTGGCCGAGGCGCAGGCAGCGCTGGCGCAGCGGGAGGTGGCCTTCGAACAGGCACGGGTGAGCCTGGACTCGGCGCTGGCCTCCTCGCAGCAGGCGCGTGAAACCCTGGAACTGCAGCTTAAGGAGCACGCGATCGAGGCACATCGAGTGAGGATGGGCCTGGACGACGACATCAAGCGGCTGACCGCCCTGCTCTCTCAAGCTGGCGAAACCCAGGAACGAATGCGTCGGGAGCATGCTGAGGCGATGGCAGCGCGCGACCAGGACCTGCGCCAAGCCGAAGAGCGGCACGCCGCGCAGGAGCGGCGGATGCTGGCGGAAGTGGATCGCGCCAGGCAAACGGTGTCAAGGGTCGCCGGATTCTCCTCAGTCGTGGTCGTTCAAATTTCCCCACCCGGTTGAGATGCGTTGTCGTCGTGTGAGCGGACCAATCCCGCTTTGAGCTTGTCCTTCAGACGGTACGAATTGCCACGAATGTTCATCGTCACGGCGTGATGCAACAGGCGATCCAGGATCGCAGTGGCGATGATTCGATCGCCGAAGACCTCTCCCCATGCGCCGAAGCTCTGGTTGCTGGTCAGGATCATCGGTCCGCGCTCGTAACGCCGGCTGATGAGCTGGAAGAACAGGTTGGCGCCTACGCGATCGATCGGCAGGTAGCCGATCTCATCGATGATCAGAAGTCGCGGTGCGGTGTAGATCTTGAGCTTGTCCTCTAGGCGGCCCTCGGCGTGCGCTTTGGTCAGTTTCTCGATCAGGCTGGCGGCCGTCGTGAACAGCACGCGGTAGCCCGCCTCTATGGCCTTCAGGCCCAGGCTGACAGCCAAGTGTGTCTTGCCTACGCCCGGCGGCCCGAGAACGATGACGTTGTCTCCATGCTCGATGAAGTGGCAGCTGGCCAAGGCGAGCAGTTGCTTGCGATCGATGGAAGGCTGATAGTCGAAGTCGAAGGTCTCCAGAGGCTTGACGAACGGCAGGCGTGCCATTGCAGTGCGCATGGCAATGTTCTTGCTCGTCTTGGTAGCGACTTCCTCGCTGAGCAATTGCTCAAGGAACTCCGCATAGGGCAACTCGTCGGCCGCGGCCTGTTGCAGGAGAGCTTCGAGTCGCTCGCCGCTCTTGACCAGTCTGAGCTTGCGTAGGTGCTCGCCCAGGCGCTCCAGTTGCGCAGGGGTGGTCATGATGGCCGCCGTGGCGATGGCGGCCGCCGACGCTGCCTTGGCCGTGTTCCTGCTCATGCCGCCACCCCCACGAGCTCGGTGCCGATCAAGCGCTCGTAGACCGCCAGGTCACGCACCTCGACCTCGCGCAACGGGTCCCGCGTCGCTGATGAGCGTGGCGCCGAGTAGCGCTGCCGCGCGTTGCGCGCCGCTGCTCCGGGACCATGCTCGGGGCGCACGCTCAACTGAGCGCGGCCGGCCAGTATGGCGTGCTCGGCGACCACGGCGCCGCGGTGCCGTATGACCCACGAGCCGCCTACGCGCACGACCTGCACGGTCTTGCCGATCAGCACGAACGGCACTGAGTAGCGGTTGCCGTCAATGCTCACCAACCAGTCGTCGGCGACCACGCGATCGCGCACCATCGCCTGCAGGAAGCTGGCGTGGCCAGCGGTGGGTGCCAGGGCGCGCGCCTCATCGGAGAAGCGATCGATCGGCCGCTGGTGCGTGGTGCCGTGTACGCGCAGGTCCGCGACCTCGATCTGCCAGGCGGCGAGCTGCGCGTTGAAGTCGTCCAGGTCACGAAACACCCGGCCCGGCGCGAAGTTGCGCTTGACGTACTTGACGCCGGACTCGACCTTGCCCTTGGTTTGGGCACGGTAGGGCTGACACAGCCGTGGCGTGAAGCCCCAGTGCCCCGCGAACGCGGCGAACGTAGGGTTCAGCCGCGGCCTGCCCTCGCTGGTGCCCAGCACGACGGTGCGCATGCGGTCATAAAGCAGAAACTCGCAGCGTCCGCCGAAGTGGGCGAACGCCGCCTCATGTGCGGCCAGCAAGTCGCCCATGCGCTCGCGCAGGAAGCCCAACGCGAAGCCGCGCCGGCTGTAGCCCAGCGTCATTACGAAGATGTGGATCTCCGTGCGCACGCCGCCCAGCGGCACAGTGATTTGGCCCCAGTCGCACTGCGCCTGCTCGCCGGGGCCGGTCTCGAAGCGACGTTGCGTCAATGCGCTCACCGATGCTGCCGAGCGCAGCGGCGCCACTGCGCGCCGAACGATCACATAGCTGCCCCTGAAGCCGCGCTGCGCGCGAAGTTCCTGCCACAGGATGCGCGCCGAATAGTTCACACCGGGCGCTCGCTGCGCCAGCCACTCGCGATGTGGGCTCAGCAGGCTGTCACCCTCGGCGCGGCGGTACGGCTGCCATGACGCCTGCTGCAGGCAGGTACGAACCGTCTTGCGGTCCACCTCGAGTTCGCGCGAGATCGCCGAGATGCTCTGGCCTCGCGCCCGCCGCTCATGAACCGCTTCCCATTGTTGTTGACCCAGCACCGGCGCCTCCGTGTCCTCGTTGAACACGGGCACCGTAGCGCCCGCGCAGCACAGGGCCCTCGGGCCCTGTGCTGCGCGACTCTCATCCGGCTCCAAGACCGGTTGAACTTCCACTTCCATCGTTGGCTCCTTGGCGTTGATGGGTGGGGAAAATTCGACGACCACAACTGGGGATTATTGGAAGACCACTGACACAAACGGCCAAGGCGCTGGAATCCGAGTTGGCCAGGGAGCAGCAGCGGCGAGTCAAAGGCGAGGAAGCGGCGGCCAAGCGGCTGGAGGGAGAGCTCGAGAAGCTGCACCTAGTTCAAGAAGCGGCGCGACGAGCCGAGGCCGTGCTGCGCGAGCAGCTGGCCGCCCAAGGCATTGACCTGGCGCAGGCACGAACGCAGGCCGAAGCGCTCGGGGCGAGCGTCGAAGCGCTTGGGGACCGAATCGACGATGAAAAAGCCTCGCACGAGAAGACGCGGCGGATGCTGGGCGAGGCCCTGATCAGCAAGTCAGCTGCGAGGGGCGACAGCACCGCGCGGCGACGGCGGAAGTCTTGAGCGGGGGGAGGGAGAGGTTTTCATCTTTGGTCAGCAATTTGCCTCGCTACGAGCCCACATTCGATCTGGGGACTCAAAATCCCCCGCCGAAAGGTGTGCGGGTTCGATTCCAGCCGCGGCACCATGGTTCTATGGCGTATCGATCGAGAGTTCCCATCAATAAAACTCGGAACGTTCCGCATCCGCTCCGCATTTCAGCTCGGCACCGGTTTTAATTCTTTAACGGATGAAGCCCTTGCCTATGCGGCGTACCCAAATAGGCTGTGCAAACATACAGTAGTACACCGCTGCGTGTCTTACGATTGGGGCTTCGAAAAATCGAGGAGAAGCGGCGTTGAAGTATGAGATCGATTTCTTGCCCGTGGGGGAAGGCTCCGGAGACGCAATCGTCATCCGCTACGGCACCGAGGACCCTGGCTACTTCCTCCACGTTGTCGATGGTGGCCGCAGCGAAACGGCTGAAACCATCACTAACCACATCAACAAGTTCTACCCGGGCTACCACATCAACCACATGGTGCTTTCGCACGCGGACAATGACCACGCGAACGGGCTCGTTGGTGTGATGGAAAATTTCAAGGTCAACAATCTGTGGATGAACAGACCGTGGCTCTACGCAGCGCAAATTCTTGAACACTTCCACGGCAACTTCACGCTGCAAGGCCTGATCGACGACATCAAGGAGCGGCATCCGTATCTGGTGGAACTTGAGAGGCTCGCCATTGAACAGGGCACCGCGATTCACGAGGTCTTTCAGGGTGCGAAGATCGGGGAATTCACTGTCCTAGCACCCAAAAGGGAACGGTACATCAACTCGATTCCCGACTTTGGCAAGACGCCTGACAGGTATACGACCGAAGCAGCAGGTGCACGAGGTTTTGGTTTGCTGCGGTCTTTCGTCGAAGGCGCAAAGAAGTGGCTGGAAGAGAAGTGGGACGTGGAAACGCTTGCGGAAAATGCCGAAACGTCGGCATCAAATGAAAGCTGCGTGGTGCAGTACGCCGTACTTGGAGGCAAAGCCGTGTTGCTTACCGCCGACGTTGGTCCGGTCGGACTGACAGAGGCAGCCGATTTCGGCCACGAACTTGGTTTTGGCAGGCCCACATTCGTGCAAGTGCCCCACCATGGAAGCAGACACAACGTGACTCCTGAAGTACTGGACAGGTGGCTTGGACCAAAGCAACCGAAAGGCACAGAAGTAGGCACCGCGTTCTGCTCGGTTGGCTCAAATAAGCACGACTACCCGCGAGGACAAGTGAAGAACGCTTTCATGCGCAGGGGCTTCAAGGTCTACTCCACGCGTACGCAATGGATCTCGCAGTATGGCGGCCCCGGTCATCCCAATATGGTTCCTGCAACTGCGGAAGAGTTTGCTAATGAGGTGGAAGGTCTGTGATGGAAGTATTTAAGCTGTTCGATGCGTACTCGCTGCGCGCAAGGTTGTTCCCCGCCATCGTCGCAGCGGCACCCGCGCTTGCAGCACTGACGCTCTTGATCTCGTGGAAGTCGTTTGGGCTTTCGAACCTCATCGCATCGCTTGGGTCTCTCGTGCTCCTATATGCCATCGCGGACTTCTCGCGTGCTCGTGGCCGCGCGATTGAAAGCAAGCTCTACGATGAGCACAAAGGAATGCCGTCGATCACCATGTTTCGAAGGAACGACACGACTATCGACGCAGGTTCGAAAGATCGCTATCGAGCCTTGCTCGCGGGAAAGCTGGGCACGGCAGCCCCTAGTGCTGAAGAAGAGAATGGGGACCAAGCTGCGGCAGACTCCTTCTATGGTCAGTGCGGCAACTGGCTTCGTCAAAACACACGCGACACAAAGAAGTTCTCCATCCTCTTCGGGGAGAACGTCACGTACGGTTTTCGCCGCAACCTGCTTGGAGTCAAGGGGCTGGCGCTGTGCCTGAACGCCATCGTCGTAGCCGTCTGCACGTTCATCCTTTGGCGCATGTCGTGGAACATCGACACGCCGATGGGGAACAAGACCACGGTGGTCCTGGTCGTTGCTGCCGCTCATGCCGCTTACATGCTTCTGGCCGTGAGTCGCACCGCTGTATGGGACGCTTCCAAGGCATACGGCCGGGAGTTGATCCTCAGCTGCGAGCACTTCCTGATGCAGCCGAAGAGCCCCGCGAGGAAAACAGCAGCGCGCAAGACCGCTTCGAAGACATCAACCCCGAGCGCGCCTGGGCAGCCATGATCCAACGGGGCAACTTTCACTTAAAGAGCGCTTGCAACTCATCTTCCTCGAAGCCGGCTGCGCGCCGCGCATCCATGTTGAATGGTCCGCGAGCTTGGGAGCCTGGTACTTCTCTGCCAATTCCGCATAGGTGGTCGGGTGATCATCTGCCAAGGTGCGTCCCGTGCTGCAAAGCCAGCGTTCGCAACGTCACGCGCCTGCTCTGAGAGACCGCGCGGCGCGAGACAGAAAAGGTGGCGGCGGCAAAAGTTGAACGCGGCGCTTGCGGAGTTGCGTGAAAGCGAGGTTGCCCTGCATCGTGGTCAGGCCGAGCCGCGGTACATCTTCATCGTCTCGATGCAGTCCTGCCATTCGGGCCTGCGCTTTCCCAACGCAGCGAGCTCCGCGTGAGGCCTCCCCTCAGCGTGCCTAGCCCGGTAGCAATCGCGATGCTGCGGATGCAATGAGAACAGCGCTTGGCGACTCTGCGCTGGCGCCGCTGCGGAGAGATGACACTCCGCCTCCTTTTCTAGGGACCGTACGAGCCCTTGGCGCGTACACGTGGCGGTTCAGTCGGCGCGCATCGACCAGCGGCCGTTTTGCTTCCTTTCGATGGTGAAAGTGAGGCAGCCGTCTCGGCGCGTCGTCAGCACGTGTCGCCTCTCGCCCCGAAATGGCCAGCCTCCATCAACTTTGGAGCGATAGTAGGGCACCGTTTCCTGGCTGTCGTACATGTAGCCCTTGTCGGAGATCACCATCAGCTTGGGGGCGCAGCCAAGCTTGTCGAAGATCCGTTCGCAGATGCCGCTCTCCCGCCCATGGTGAGAAGCGATGAACACGGTCACGCGAGGTAGGATCTTGCACAACGCAGGATTGGCATCCAGCAATGCCTCCCAGCCGTCGCACTCCATGTCCCCCGGAAACAGGAACACGGCTGTGCCCAGTTCCAGCACGGTGACAAGGCTCAGGTTGTTTTCGTCCTCGAAGTCAGGGTACGCGTTGCTGTAAGTGCTGATGCGGACATCAGGGATCTTCGACGCTGCCACACTGACGGTGTACCTCTGAGCATGTCGATCAGCGTTGCGATGCCGTCACCTGGTTCGAGATCCTTCAAGTGATTGATGGTGTCCGGCGACACCTTCTTGTTCCGGCGCAGCCGCGCGACCTCCACTCGGTTCAGCAGATTGGGCAGGCCCCGTACGTGGTCCTCGTCGTAGTTTGTGACGATCAGCACGTCCAGCTTCGAGATGCCGCGGTCGGCCAACATGTCGCCTGGATAGAAGTCGTACTCGCAGCTCGACGCGCAGTCGATCATGACATGGCGCCCGTGGGCAGACAGCAGAGCGCAGGCTCCATGACCGACATCGAATATTTCAAGCTTCATCATTGTTCTAGTGGCGGGCGACTTCACAAATGAAGCCATCGGGTTTCCAGACGAGCGACACGATCGGAAGTCCGGGTGCGAAGTCAGCGATGGCACCGAGCGTGTCGCGATCCATGGTCGAATGGCCGCCGCCCATGGGGTGGGAGTGCCATGTACCGATGTAGTGCAGGTAGCCCAAAGTGTCATCGCTGGCTTGGTGCAGCAGCTGCTGCAGGCCCTGAGTGCCGAGCACGAAGCGATTCCGCTCCCGGATACTGTCAAGTGGGGCATCGATGACCTCGGCGATGACGATCGTGCGGCCGAAGTAATCGATGTGGCCCAACAGTGCACCGCCGGTCTCCAGGGGGTTGTACCGGGCCGCGTCTCGGGTGACCGCCTCGACCACGTTGGCGCCGACACGCACGTTCCAGCCGCCGTCACCTCTTGCGAAGAGCTCCGTGGCAGGGTCAACGGGCAGGGGATGCCAACTCATTCCGATGCCATCGGCCCCTTCCAAACCTACTGCAAGCACGCCGTGGGCCGGCAACCCGCCAAGCAGCCACCTCTCAATCTGCACCGACACGGTGGCGGCACCGCGCGAGATGGCGCTGTCCGCCATGGGCATCGTGATCGATCGGCAGTTGTCACCGACGAACACCTCGGCAAGATCGCTGGCGTCGCCCTTGATGGCCGCCCGCAGGGCGGGCTCGAGACGGCACCAACGAAACAGCTGCGCGAGGAGATCGTCGCAGCGCGGATGACGCGAGGGCCCTTCGAGCAATACGGCTGCGACGGCACCTCGGTTGTACATCATGCTGCGCGCGAACCGACCGGATACCGTTGCGAGCGGCCCGCTGTGGGTGGCGGCTGCGGCGATTTGCGCGGAAGCCGTGGTATCGACGATCAGCCGCGTAGAGGAGTCAGCCACTTGCAGCAGCTTTGCCTCGTCCTCCAAAAGGGGAATGATGTCGGTCGACTCGGCCTTCACTTGCGCATGCCCCAGATTCGCGATGACAACGCCCAAGTTCAGCGCCTTGTCGGGCGGATCGGTGTCGACCGCAGCGTGGCGTGCCAGGTTGTGCGGCATGAGCGATTCGTTATCCACCAGGGTGAGTTGCCCAAATCCGGCGCGCCCGAGATGGAGCGCGATCTTGGAGCCCAGGCTTCCGCAACCCAGGATGGCAACACGCTGGGCGAGGTCAGCCTGCTCGTATCCCGAGGTGCGTGCGAGCAGTTTTGGGCTCAACCGATGCACGTGGTATGCGGGCACAAGCTGCGCCTGCGCAATGTCAGGCTTGGCGGCAGTGCGCGGCAACCGCATCAAGTACGGGATGAACTCGATCTCCCTGCTCGAGCCGATCAGGTGAACGGGGCGGCGTACGGCCAGCACAATGCCCACCACGAAGTCGCCTGGCCAGGGCCATTGCTCCACGCTGGTGGCCACCAAGTTCGAACGCGAACAGATCGAATCGAGCTGCTCGCGCAGCGCCTTCGCGTCGATCCCGAGTTCATGCGCGCGCTGGGACAGCGTGTCCAGGTCGTAGACGGTATCGGGCTGATAGGTATCAAAAATCCGCGCGTGGTCGCCCTCCCACGGCGCCATTGCCACCAGGACGGGGGTGCCTCCGTGCAGAAGCGGCTTTCCCCGCCTGGTGGTTCGCTCACCTTGTGAGAACAGCGTCGGCTCGGTCTTGCCCTGCGCCAACGTCAGCAAGATGTCATCGCCGATCTGCACGTAGCGCGACGGGATCAGTGCCGGGGCGCCGTCTCGGGGCAGCGCAGCCACCATCGCGTCGGCGTCGAAGTTGAACAGGATCTTGGAGTCGCCGCGGCGCGTCGGCTCCCAGCCTTGCTGCAGGGCCATCAGCTGCCCCGAGGCCGCGCGTTCGAGCCAGCTGACGGCCTGGTCGACGACGGCTTCGAAACCCGCTGCGTGCAGCAGGTCGTTGAGCGAACCCTGATAAACGCACGGCGGCACCATGCTGCCAGCCTTGTGCGGGTTGATGTGGGGCAGGGCTGTCGGGAAGTCCTGGCGCAGGAAAAGGACCGGCCCCTCCATGGGGTAAGTGGCCGGGAAGCGGAAAACCAGCTCCTCCGCCGCCCGCACGCCGGTGGCGGACACACCGCCAGCCGCGCGGCTGGGCAGGTTGACGCTGATTTCAGCCGCAACGAAGGTGAAGCTTTCGATCTGCGTTGGTGGATGAACCTTGCGGACCTGCGAGTGGCTGCGCAGCGCAGCCACCGCGTCGTCCACAGCAACAGAAGCGGCTGGCAAGGCGGGGATCACCCGTGCGGCCGGGGCGTCGCGGCCGACCCGATGATGGCCGCCGCCCTGCGGCCGGCCTCCTGCTTGGCCGCCACCTGCACGCCCTCTGCGGTCACGTTGAAGGTCAGAGGCTCCGGGTTCTTTTCGTTCGGGTTCTCGCCAACGCAGTGGAAGCTGCCGCCGACATCGTTCACGATGGCCTCGTACTCGCGCTTGGCGCGGATGCACGGCGGGTCCTTGTCGTCGTCCTTGATGGCCCGCGAGCTGGCGACCACCACGGCGCCAGAGCGCGTCACCGAGAGGGCGCTGCGCGCGTCCGCGCTGACCTTGGCCTTCTCGCGCAGCTCCGACCAGCTATCCCAGGATAGCGTGTGCCAGGAACAGTGGTGCGGTGCGAGCAACAGGTCGTACTCGAGCACCGCCTTGTCGTTCTTGTGCTTGGCCCACAGGCGTTCCCAAATCAGGACTTCGGCGTCACCGGCGACCAGGAAGCGACAGCCGTCAGGCGTCTTGGCGTCGGCTCCGATCTTCATGTTCAGGATGACGCTCGAGTGGTTCTTGCCGAGGTTCTCTTCCTCGGCAGCGTCAGCCTGCTTGGGCAGCGGGCCGATCAAGGTCGCAGTGAAGTAGCCGGCCTTGTTGACCGCGTTCACCTTGGAGAAGCTCTCATCGGCCTTCACCAGAATGGGATCCAAGTCGTCGGTCTTGCCGTCCTCGTCCTCGCCCATCACAAGGATGCGGTCGCCGGCTTCCACGCCCACGAAATTCTTGGTGCGGTTGACCTCGACCCGCCGCTTCGCCTCCTTGTTGAATGCCTTGGCGTCGTCGCACAGGACATGCGCGTCGGACGCTCGCCGGTACACCAGCGGAGAGGACCAGATCTCGCGGATCACGATCTTCTTTTCCGCGTTCGGCTTCTCGTCGTCGGCGTACTCGGCCAGCGGCCCGAGGTGGAAATGCTTTTGCAGGCCGCGGATGTGGTCCTCGTCCGGGTGGGTCATCAGGAAGGCATCGACGTAGGGCCGATTCTTCGCATCACGCCTGAGGCGGCCGCGCAAATCCACTGCCACGTCGCGATGCTCGCCATCCGGGTCGTCGGCCTCGGCACGGATGTTGATGTCAACAAGAATGCTTGTTTGGTCGCTGTCGGCGAGTTGTAGCAAGGTCATGTCGCCGCAGCCGACCGGGTGGAAAGTGATTGTTGCTGGCATTTCAGGCCCTCATTTAACGTTATACTCAGTTTATCCGACAAACTAACTTGGGCATAGTAGTTTACTGTGTTTTACCGCATGGATCCACAAGACGACGCGTCGGAACATGGGCCGGTCGCCCCCCACGCGGCGTCGTGGAGTCAGGACCGGCGGCTGAAATTCATCGAGTTCCGGCTGCGCTGGGACGGGCGGGTTAACCGTGGCGACCTGATGGAGTTCTTTGGCATCTCCGCCCCCCAGGCTTCGGCCGATCTTGCGAAGTACAACGAGGCCGCCCCCATGAACTTGGCGTACGACCTCAAAGCCAAGTCGTACATGAGAACCGCGGGGTTTACGCCGATGTACGCGCGCAGCGCGTTGGGTGCGTACTTGAACGAGCTGCTGGCGCTCTCCACCGATTTGATTGAACCGAAGGCCAGTTTCATCGGCTGGCACCCGGATGTCGCCGTGGCGCCGATTCCGTGCCGGCTGCTGGACGAGCGCACGTTGTCCGTCATCTTGCAGGCAATACGCGAGCAACGTCGCGTGTCCATGGCGTACCAGGGCATGAAGCGTCCCGAGCCGGTGCAGCGCGAAATCTCCCCCCACGCGCTTGGGTTCGACGGGTTCCGTTGGCACGTGCGGGCCTATTGCGACCTGCGCGAGAAGTACCAGGACTTCGTCCTTGGCCGCATGACGAACGCGTCACTCTCCGAACGCTCCGTATGGACGGGAGCGGAAGATGCACAGTGGAATCACTTGCTGACGCTCGAGATCGGTCCCCACTCGGACCTGTCGGCGGCCGCCAAGCGCGCGATCAGCATGGAGTACGGAATGACTGATGGCACGCTTGAGCTGACTTGCCGGGAAGCCCTTCTGTTCTACGCGCTGCGCCGCCTCGGCCTGCAGGCGGAACAGGAAGCGACTATGGCGGCGCCCGCGCAGCAGATCATCCTGCTCAATAGAGATGTGCTTCAACCCTACTTGAACAACCTGCGGAGGAGAGAATCGATATGAATCTGAGCGCCTTGGTCGGCGGCTTGCTGGACCCCTACGAGCGCAAGGCTCGCATTTTTCCTGGGCTTCTCGTCGTCCTGCCCCTGTTGATTCCGATGGTGTGCATCTTCGGGCACAAGGATCCCGCGATGACCGCGGTCATCGCCCTCATCGGCGGTTGCGGCGTCACGTACGGCAGCGGCTGTTGCTGTTGCTGGCGATCGCGTATACGGGCGTGGCGCGCCAGCTTCGAGAGTTCATTCGGGGTGAGGTGTACAGCCTCCTGCTCAAGGAGAACATTGCATACGGATTTCATCGAACATGCTCGAAATGCGCGCAAGGGGATGAGTGTCTGGGGTAGTCGTCCTTTCCGTGTAGTTTGATACGGTTGCTCCGAGAGCCTCTGCTGGAGCGGATTTCGGCACTCGGGCGTAGGTGGTGGAATGCTTCCCATGGGACCACCGGCGGCGATGTACAGTCCGTCGGCCCTAATTGGTCGGTCATGTCCACCTTTGTCTATCGCTTCGTCGGTCTGGAGGCCCTGCCTAGCCGCCTGCTGGCCTGGTCGCTCTTTGCGGTGCTTCTTCAGTTTCGGCGTGCCTGGCCAGCCCTAAGGCGACAAGGCTGTGAGGCGCGTCATGGGACACGGTTCGGTTCGCCACATCGGCTGGTCCCAATCAAGCCATCAAGCAGCGATTCGTGCCGTCACGCCCGCGTGCTCGCGCAATAGGTAGAGAAGACCCCCTCCGTCAATCAGTTCAATGGGCTTGTCCTTTGAAAAGTTGTACGCATCCGGACCGTAGCCGCTGGTGCAAACGAGGATGCCCTTGTTGGCTCCTTCATTGAGCATGGTGCCGTACAGATCTCGCACCGCGCTCACGCCCACCGTGTCGCGATAGCGCTTGGCCTGGATGACCACCTTGCCGCCCAGTACCGGCCGGGTATCGAATGCCACCGCGTCCACACCGCCGTCCCTTGAGCTGCGCGTGAGCTTGGTGTCGAGCCCCATCTTGCCGAACAGGTTGGACACGAGCACCTCGAAAGCAGATGGTGTCATGTCCATCAGATTCGGACGCGTTTCGAGGCCCGAGAGCGCGTCACCCTGTTCGATGAAGCGCTTGTCGACCATGTCGAACACGACGATTGGCTTTATCGCCTGTAGCTCATCCGGGCGACTGGAGACTTGAGCACCAAGGTTGCGCAAGCAAGCCACCTTGTCGATTTTCTCTAGGCGCAGTCCAAGGAACTCGATCTTTGGCGTCCGTACCGAAATGACTGGAACTCGGACTTCACGCCCGCTGGCCGGGTCGTGCGTGTCCACCATGCCGTTGAACGTGATGAGAGCCAAAGCGTCAGCCTGATCAGCTTCGAAGAGCTCGTGCAGGGTGCGCAGGGCGACCGATGCCACAATGTCTTGATAGATCTGCTTGATCTCAGTAGGTTTCCTCGATTTGGACTCGATGGAATCCTTGGTCTTGACGTAGCGGTAGTCCGCTTCCTTGGGGATCGCCTGCACTTCGGGCAAGTCGTACTCAACAACCAGTTCTGCGGAATCGACGCTGTAGGCAGTCCGAAACTTCTGGGGGAATCCTTCGGTAGGGTACTCCGACCGGGCGAGCACCATCTCGTTGTAGGCCACCACAGCATCGGGCTCCTTTGCTCGGTATGCCGCCTGGAACTCATCCACCTCGGCGTTGCGGCGCCGCACACCTTCGTCGAAGAGCTGTTTGCGCTGTTCATAGTCCGCCTTGAGCTTGCCGAACTGTTCACGCTTACCAGCTTCAGCGTGATTGAATCGCGCGATAGCGGCTTCGTGCTCTTTGGCTGCCTGCGTCAGGGCCGCGGCGTGCTTCTTGGTTGCGCCGGGAATCAGCTTGCGCAATCCGGACGGGGCCTGCACGTCTGACGGCCGGGGCGCCCGTCCTGGAGCGAGTTCCGGGGGCGGCTGAAACGGCTCAAATGTCTCCAACGGTCTCAGCGCGTCGAAGTCTATCCGATCGTCCAGAGACAGCGTGTGCGCCAGGATGCCTTGCAGTTCCTCCAATCGATCGTTCAACTCCGCATTCAGATCATCGGCCTCGCCCTGCCGATCGGCGAAATACTGCGCCTTGGCAAGCTTGTGCGCGGCGCGGTCCTCCCGAGTCTGCTGTGCGAGCGCCATGCGCTGCTGACGCTCGATCTGCCGAGATTGCGTCTGTTGCGCACGGATTGCTCGCTGACGCTCGCGTTCCGCAGCTGCGACTGCCCGTGCCGTGGCACGCAGAAAACCTTCAAAGCCGCTTCGCCGACCCATCGTTTACCTCCTATATTTCTGGCAACGATCGTATTGGTGAGTCGCTCACCCACCTTCTCATGTCCCGAACTCACCGGCAACGCCTATCGGCGCTAGTGACGCCGATACGCCTCTCCAGGCGACGAATCGCGACGATCCTCCGCGAGTTCGAACAAGCATTGCATGTACGGCTGCACCTCGCTCCAGGTGGCGTTGTCCTCATAGAACTGAGCGAGGTTGCGTGTCGCCTCCACTGCCTCTGGCCACCGATCGGCCGCACTCACCCGCGTCATCGCGTCGCGGCTGTCTTGCTCGTCATGAAGTGCGCCGTCCTGCGCTCCATAGGTGTGGAATTCCACGATCCTCGGTGGCCGATCTCGTGTCGTGCCTGTACATATTCCGCCTGGCGCTCGTGCTTCGCGTGACGCGTGCGCTCCGGCAAAGGAGTCCTGGACCGTATGCAAGACGGAGCCGAACGCCACCTGGTGCAGGTACCGCCCCAGTTTGTCTTGCTGTCCTAGGACATAGAGATCCACGACGCGCCACTCTGTGCAGCCGAAATGCTCCTGAATGGCGGCAATTTTTACGTCGCGCAGCAGCGTGTCGGCTTTGATCTCGCGCGACGAAACTTTCCAGGCAAACTCCAACCAGTCGAGCACTTTGGCGCGCGTTGCTTCTGGATGGACGCCTTCCTCGCTCGCCATGGCATGCAGAAACTGCAGGTCACCGAAGTGCGAGCGCGTCATGACATTGCCGCGCAGCACACCCTTTTCCTTGCTGCAACCGACGATCCGTCGAGTCTGGGCTTTGGTTTCAGCATCTTTGAACAGACAGTACCAGCACAGCGGTTGCGTTGAGAATCGAATAGTCTGCGACACATTGCAGGACTTACCGAGGTAGGTGCAATTGCCCTCCTCCGAAGACAACCGAAAGGGCGGCAGATCGTTCCAACGCACTCCATAGATCACGTAGGCTGATGCAAACGGCCGGTCCCGCACTCCACACTCCGCGTTCGAGACGAGGCCGGAAGGCGGCTCGACGGGGCAGCCCATTCCCAATTGGGTGAGCTCTTCGTGGACTGGCCCCTTGATCAGGATGCCGAGTCGTCCAGCGGTGCGAGCCAGTGACGCCTCCGGCTCGTTGGTGAGCCTCGACTCGAACTCGGAACCCAGGGGCGCGATCTGAAAGGCGCCCGCCGAGAACGAACACAGCGACGCGCTGGCGCCGACAATCAAGCCTGTAAGAGATCGACCGACTGACGGGCGCAGGAGCGCGAACTCCCGCAGAGCTTGACTGAGCATCGCTCCTCCATATTCTTCATATGCCCGGGACTTGCAGCCTCAGCCGCCCCGGATCGATTGCGCTCCCATTGGTCCCTCGGGAGTATCTCCGCCGCCGAACTTTACTTCCAAAAGCGGTGTCTCCCACTGATCCGCTTGCAAGGAAGGCCAGTACTTCTCTGGTGTCTGAAACCGCGTTCGTATCATCACTGCCATCACGGTCGCATCCCCTCCTTGAAGGGGGATCTCATTCATGCTTGCGGCCAGCCGACCAACGACCTGATCGGAGGTCGCATAGACGAGTCGTCCCTTTATCTCGACTGGATCTCCCGGCCGTAGGGCCGCTATCGCGCGGTGGACCGGATGGGCCGGCGCCATGCGGCCGGCAAATCCGATATCTAGGCTCTCAGGACCCAGCATTACATATCGGCGTTCGAGATCCGCGCGATGCTGAGGTCGAACGAGTGGCAGTCGATCCTGCACGCCGCCCACTGTCCCGAGATCAACGAGATAGAGGTTGCGCCCGCCTTCGGCCCGCATCAAGGTCAGGGTTTGTCTGGCGCGCGTCATGGCCACATAGAGAAGTCGCCGCTCATCTTCCTGGTCCCAGCGCCAGTCGGCGCAGTCCATCACGACAACGTGGTCGAGTTCCAGACCTTTGGCCGCATGCGCCGTCATCAGCTTGACGGCGCTTTCCCGGCCGTCTCTTCGCATCTCTCCCGCGGCTTCGTAGAAGAGATCGAGCAGTTCGGCGGCGGGCACGATGTCTGCCTGAAGCGTTGAGGCTGTGTCCTCGACGATGTCCATCAAGTCCTGCAGCGCGTAATTCTTGCGTTGAGCGCGTCGTTGCCAGGTCAGGTACCTGCGTAACGCGCCGATGCGCACCATGCGCAACTGACGTCGGCGCAGTACCTGAGCAAGCGCCCATCCCTCTCGTGTTCGCATCAACGAGATTTGCCCCTTCGCCGCTTCCGGCCCGGTCACCTCGCAGGGCAGCCCTTCGATGTCGCAGAGGGCCCTCATCTTCTCAAGCGGGGCGTGCGTGCGACAGAGCACCGCGATCTCTGACAGCTTCACCGCCGGATCGACGCGCAGGATGCGCTGGATTTCGGTATAGACCAACTGGGCCTGCAGGTTGGCGGCGGGCGGACTGGTGATCAGCCGCACCGCGCCGTGGCTCTCCTCGTCCAGCTCCGCCCATCGCCCGCCTGGCGGATCGTCCTTGCGCCGGGCGTCGATCCGGATCGGGTGATCGATCTTCATTCGGTCGGCACCGCGCTGGATCACGTGATTGGCTGCCGAGATGATGTACTGGGTGGAGCGGAAGTTCTCGACCAGGTAGGTCAGTTCACCCTCATAGTCGGCCTGGAAGCGCCGGATGAACTCGATGTTCGCACCCTTGAAGGAGTAGATGTTCTGGTCATCGTCTCCCACGGCCATGATGCTCAGCTTGGTGTCCGCGTCGGCCCGCCGACGGCCGGCCAAGGCGCTGACCAGGGCGTACTGCTGCTCGTCGATGTCCTGGTACTCATCGACGAAGATGTACTCGTAGCCCTGCAGTAGCTGATCGCGGATCTCGTCCGCATCGGTCAGGGCCGAACTCTTGCCTTCGAGGAGGTCGATGGCGTCCTGAAGCATCTTCTTGAAGTCGACGCTGCTGGAGGTGCGCTCCGCACCGGCGAGGCTCGTGCCGGTCAAGCGCAGCGCCATCGCGTGGTAGGTCATGACCAGCACGCCCCGCGCGTCTTCTCCGGCCAGGGCCAGCAGGCGCCGGCGCAGCTGAATCGCCGCACCGCGGTTGTAGGCCAGGGCAATGATGCGTCCCGGACTCACGCGCAGCACCCGAAGCAGGTAGGCGATGCGGTGCACGATCACCCGCGTCTTGCCGGAACCAGGGCCGGCCAGGACCAGATGGTTTCCGGTTCTCGGCTGGGTGACCAGGGCCTGCTGCACCGGATGCTGGAGATCGTCGACGATGCGTCGATAGGACTCGTCCGTCGTCTTGCGCTCTAGCAAGTCCGCGCGTCCGCGGAAGAATTCCTTGAGGAACTGCTTGTGCGGAAGGGTGAAATAGGCCTTGACCAGGTCCAGCGCCTTCGCCGGATCTTCCACGCCGAGCTTGGCGTACTCGTGCATGACGTGCGTCTGCAGGGTTCGTTCCTTGTAAAACTCCTCCAGCGGCGCAAAGGATGCTTGGTTGAAGCGCTTGGACGTGTCCCCTTCCATTCGGATGGTCATTGCGGAGCGGAAGACGGATCTCCCCTTGTCCAGCTCGAGCACCCGCGTCTGGTGCAGGTACAGGAGTGCATGCTCCACGGCCACGTCCGGCTCACGCAGCTGGGTTTTCAGGGCCAGGTCGTCCGTCAATGCGTCGATCAGCGCCTGGGCCTTGCACTCCACCAGGCACGCGCCTTTGACGCCGTCTGGAACCTCGGCCAGAAGCCGCGCGAGAGTGACTTGGGCGACGGCTCGTCGAAGCTCGCAGATCCGGCGAATTTGGGCCCATGGGCGACGCAGGGTCACCCGCAGCGTGTCGTCACCCACCGACTGCAGCTGGATCATGCTGCGCTTGTCATTTCCGGAGCCGAAGCCATCGGCCATCGATCGCAGGCAGGCCCGCACTTGCGTGGGGTCCAGTTGATCCTTTTCGTCGCCCAGGTTGAGCCGGCTTCGCAATTCCGTGCAGACCGCCCGCAGATTCAGGTGCTGATGCGCTTCGTCCTGGTCGGCATCAGGCGCGTGCTCCGCCATGAGCTCTAGGAGCTCCTTTTCCATGGCACACAGGAATTCCAGGCGGGACGTGGATGCCCCGCGGACTCCCCGTATGAGGCGCACGGTCAAACCGAGATCGTTGACGAGAATCCCCAACTTGGCGAGCTGGTGGACGATGCGAAAGCACTCCTCCGGCCGGATGCCAGCATCCAGCATGAGTTCGTCGGTGCTCAGACCCTCCGGCGTCTCGGAGCGAAACAGCGCCGTGGCCACGGCAATGAACTTTTGCTGAGCGCTGACAGGAAGGTCGGCCTTGTCGATTCGATCCTTGGCCTCCTGCAATGAAGCCACTCGAAGGCTGGCCGGAAATACCCTCGTGGCGTTCTCGTTGCGCTTGAGGAAGTCATGCCGCTCCAGCCAGGCGATGGCGGTGGTCACCTTGGTGGAGGCGTCCGGCGCATCGACGTCGATGCTGGTGCCGCTGCTTTGCGCAAGAAGCTCTTTCGCCGAGACGACGATCTCGTCTTTGCCGAGCTTCTTTGCCTGATCGCGCAAGGCGCGCAGCAGCCCAATGAAGTCCCGCTGCGACAGCTGGGAGGTCGATGACAGGCGGAACTGGGTTTCCACATCCTGTGGATCAAAGAGCAGGACGCATCTGGCCTCCTCGCCATTGCGCCCCGCCCTGCCCGCCTCCTGCAGGTAGTTCTCCAGGGAGCCGGGGATCTCCGCGTGGATCACCAGGCGGACATTGGGTTTGTCCACCCCCATGCCAAAGGCGTTGGTGGCCGCGATCACCTGCAGCTCGCCGTCGAGGAATTGACGCTGGGTTTCCTTGCGGAGCTCGGCGGTGAGTCCGCCGTGATAGCAGCCGCATGAGATGCCCTGCTGCGCGACGATCTGAGCGATAGTCTGGGCACTCTTGCGCGTGGCGCAGAACACCACGGCGGCGTCTTCCTGGCGCAGGCCATCGCGCAGCAGCTCGACGATGCGCTGAGGCTTCTCTCCGCCCGAGGTTGGCACCACCGCATAGGACAGGTTGGCCCGCTCGTGGCCACCCAGGAAAGTCCTGAGTTCGATCTGGAGGTTTTCCTGGAAGTGGCCGCACAGATCCTCGATGACGTCGGGCTTGGCCGTGGCAGTGAAACAGGCGATCGGCGCCTGACCCGGGAATTGCTCCCGGATGAAACGAGAAACGTAGAGGTAGTCCGTGCGGAAGTCGTGCCCCCATTTGGAAAGGCAGTGTGCTTCATCGAACACCCAGGCGGCGATCTCGCGCATGCGGATCGCCTCGACGAAGGTTCGGCTTCGGAACTGTTCGGGCGAGACCAGCACGATGCCGATGTCGCCCAGGCGGATGCGATCCAGGACATCCCGCCGTTCCAGCGGGGTGAGCATTCCGTTGACCGTGGCCGCGCACTGGATGTCGGCCTTCATCAAGTTCTCCACCTGGTCGCGCATCAGCGACTGCAGCGGGGAGATGACGACGGTCAATTGCCCCGAGCGGCGATAGTGGACCAGGGCGGGGAGTTGGTAGCAGATGGACTTTCCGCCACCGGTGGGCAGGACGGCCAGCAAGCTTTCGCGCGCCAGTCCGGCGCTGACAATCGCACGCTGAAGGGACGTGCCGTCTGACTCTGCCGGATGCGCCCGGAAGCTCGGCTTGCCGAACAGCGTCGACAGGAGCGACTCGGGATGGTGGTTCTGGCGGCAGTAGAGGCAGTCGGGCTGGCCGCAGTCGATCTCTCGCATTTCGGCGATTAGTCGCCGGACGGCGGGCAGCTCATGAAAGACCCAGTGAGGGAGGATGGAGTTGCCGCCGGCGACCCGGATCCAGCTGAGGGCAAACGCGACCGGCCATGGGTCGTGACCTTCGAATGACCCCGCAACATCGACCGCCAGTTCGCTCAACCGCGTGACGCAGCAGCGGTCGGCGAAGCGGCCCGCGATAAGCCGCCCAGCCGCCTCGCCGGGAGGCGCCGTCTCCTCCCGAACTTGGGACAGCAGCGTGGCCATGCCCTCGTCGTCTCGTAGAAGGAAGTGCAGAAGCGCCAGCCACCATGGCTCCTGGACAGCCGTCTCCAGCAGTGCTTCAATGGCCTCCTCAAATACGTTGAGCGCGACCCGTGCATCCTTGGTCGGGTTATTGCGCTCATCGGTGAGCAGCTTGTAGCCCTTGACCAGCCGGTGGTAAGGGTTGCGGGGAAACGCGAGGGCGGACAACTCCAGAGTGTCCAGCACGGGCAAGCGAAGGCATTCGAGCTGTGGGAGCTGTTCGCGCAGCAGCGGAACATCGTGGCGTCTGAGGTTGTGTCCCAGCAGCGCCCTGCCCTCGCGGGAAAAACTGTTCAGCGAAGCGGCAACCGAGACTGTCTTGGCGGGCGAGCAGGCGCTGTTGAAAGCATCCGCGCGGTCTGAACGGACGGCACCGATCGCGAAGATCTGATCGCCTTTCTCCGGATGAGCTTCGACGTCGATAGATACAAGCCGCCCCTCGGCGGCAATGCGCCGAGCGCGTGCGCGCAGGGAATCAACAACGGGCGTGTCCAACGGAGGCCGGGCAAACAGCTCGAGAGTGAGGAAGTGTTTGCTTGTAACAGAAACTGATTCCACCGCAATAGGGCCACGCGTTGCTCACCCCCTTGGTGTGCAGAAACTGGCAGTTCCCGCCGCCAGCTCAATCACCCGGCCAGTGGCACACCCTGGGCCTTGGCTTACCTTTGATCAGTCACCGCGACACCGCGGCGACCTTTTGGCGCCTGCCCGATCCGGTACAGCTCTCGTGTCGAAAGCGTGCGCCGTGCGGTTGGCGCCCATCTCGGCGCTTGGTTCGTGACCAGATGCACACTGTCCGCGCCGCGGGCCTCCTGCAAAGGTCGATCGACCGGATACATTGCGAACAATGAAGCAGATGCCCTGGAACCTTCATGGCCGTTGAACTCGCGCGCCTCCAAAGCCCCGCTGCCGTTCAAGCTGCCCTAGACGAATTTGTTCGCCTTGGACGGGCCGAATTTCTATCGCGCTACGGTTTTGGGAAGTCCCGTGACTTTCTGGTGCGCGATGGCAGAACAGGGCAGCTGTGCGATGCGAAGGCCATCATTGGTGCCGCCTTCGGCTACCAATTCCTGACGAGGGGCCGCTCAAGCCCAGCGATTTTTCCGGCGGCGAGGCAACTGTCGTCCCCAAACTGCAGCGCCTGGGCTTTGAGGTGATGCGCATTGGCGAGGATTGGACCGCTGAGGAAGTGCAGGCCACGGTCGCTTCCTATTTCGAGATGCTGCGGCTGGAGGCTGCGCGGCAGCAGTACACGAAATCGGAGTTCAATGCCCAGCTTCGCCAGCAGCTTCGAGCGCGCAGCAAGGGTTCGGTCGAACTGAAATACCAGAACATCAGTGCCGTCTTGCACGAATTGGAACTGCCATTCATCCCCGGCTATAAGCCTCGCAGCAATGCGCAACTGCTGCTTCGGCAGGCGGTCCAGAAGTTTGTGCTCGATCATCCCGGGCTCCTGTCCCACGTGGTCGATGCGATGGAGGAGGTCAAGACGCCAGCCCAGCAAACGTTCCACGCTTCCGTGGTTGCACCGCCGCGCCTCGAGACGGTGGTGCAGGTGAAGAAGGATGAGCCAAAGCCGAGGTTGCCGCGCAAGATGAATTGGGCTCAGCGCGATGAAGCCAACCGAACGCTCGGCCGCGCAGGTGAGCAGTGGGTGATCGGTTTCGAGCAGCGGCGACTCACCGAGGCGGGTTATCCCGAACTGTTCCAGCAGCTGGATTGGGTCTCAGATCGGCTGGGCGATGGATCGGCTACGACATCCTCTCGCACGAGCGGCCGGGCGAGCATCGCTTCATCGAGGTCAAGACTACCAATGGCGGACACGCCTCTTCCTTCATCATCAGCCGCAATGAGCTGGACTGCGCAGCAGAGAACGAGGATGCCTTCCATCTCTACCGCGTGTTCCAGTTTCGCGAGGAGCCTAAGGTCTACATCCTCAAAGGCAAGCTGGCCGAGCAGCTTCACCTGGAGCCGATCGACTACCGGGCGTCGTTCCGGCGCCTGGTGGGATAACAACGATGACTGACAAGCCTTGTGCCTTCTGCACTCTGCCGGCCGAGCGCGTCCTGGGTCAAAACACCCATGCACTCTGGATTCGCGATGGATTTCCCGTCTCGCCGGGTCACAGCCTGGTCATTCCCAAGCGTCATGTGGGCTCATTTTTCGAGATCAATCAGGAGGAGCGTGCCGCCCTGCTGGATCTGCTCGATCAGGCCCAAGCGGCGGCAAAGGCGGAGTTCCAGCCCGATGGCTTCAACATCGGGATCAACGACGGCGCCTCCGCGGGTCAGACGGTACCGCACCTGCACATTCACCTCATCCCGCGCTTCCAGGGTGATCTGCCTGACCCGAGGGGTGGCGTTCGATGGGTGATTCCGGACAAAGCCGATTACTGGAGCCCGCGCGCTTGACGTCCAAGGCCCCACCTTCGGCCGAGGAGCAGCTGACGTTTCTGACGAAGCTGCAGCGCCTATTCGCCGAAGGCGACTTCACGGCAACCTACAAATTTGCCTTGCTCATTGCACTGTCCGACCTGGCGGTGGAGCTTGGTACCGACGACGGAGCCGAACTGGCGCTCACGACACGGCAAATCGCCGAGCGGTTCGTGCAGCTGTACTGGCGCCACGCGCTTCCATACGGAACAGGGAGGCCGCACACCGGCCCTGGGGTGCTGATCCAGAGCCTTGGGGTGCAAGCCGCTGTTCTGACAGCGATGGAGGAGTTCCGAACACGATCGAGCGCGACGACGCTGCATGAGGCAGGCAAGGACGCCTCGTATGGAACTCTGCTGTCCAAGGTCGCTGCGGTAGTCTCGGCGCAGCCGTTGGCCTACCTCCAAAACTTCGGCGGCATCACCGACCCCTTCCTCTACGAACGGCCCGGCCGAGGCATCGTGATGCTCAAGCCGAACGTCGCCTACTGCCTACGTCGCTTCCACCCTCTCGTGCAGCAGCTGTCCCGCACGCATTGGGTGGGTCACATCAAGGCCAATCGTCGAAACCGCGGGATCTTGGGTGACACGGGCGACCTGGAGGATTTTCTTTTTGGAATCTCCCGCCAGTCATTGGCCATCATTGGCGCCGGGCTGCGGAAACTGGACGGCGCGCGGTGCTTCTATTGCGGGGAGGGTTTGCAGGGGAGCGATGTAGATCACTTCGTTCCTTTTGCGCGAAGTCGCGGGCATGACCGTCGACAGCAGAACAGCTCATCGCGTGGCCGCTTGGAGCTATGCGAACGCCCATGCTGCCGAAGGAAGGGCTTGGGTGAAGGCCTCAACCTATGAAGCGATTCACTCCGACCACCTACTACTCCTGACTGCCCTTGTGAACTCTGTACGGTACTGCACTGGCTTGGCATTGCCCTCCATTAGAGGGACAAGCCGGGCGCGCCGGCTGGGGAAAACGCCTTCCCAAAAAATTGATTGCGCACGTTTGTTCATGCACAGATGGCTGCTCCTGACTGTACTCGGTAATTCGACATTGGCGGAGCGAATGGCTGCTTCCACGATCAGCGGTCAATCAACATTAACGGCCAGTATTGACCGCCTCTTCCTTGACACCGGCGTGTGCTCATCGGCGCCATCAGCGGCTCCTGTCCCGACTGGCTGCCCTCACCCTAAAATGGGTCGAAGCTGTCGAAGGGTTTAAGGAGCGAGAGGATGGCTACGGCCAAGCAGGACTACATCGGATTCTTGCGGTGGCTGCACGCACTGCAGCCCGCTGCACCCGAGAACGTGCGCCGCTTTGCGAACATGGTCCTTGCGGATTTCGAGCGCGTCGCCGACACCGCTCCACAGCGTCATGCCCGCTCGTCGCACTTGGCGGCGCTGGCTCGACAGTCGCTGGCGACAATGACATCGCAGCTTCCCGCGGTCCAAGACCAAGCGCAGCAGGTGCAATGGCCCTGGACCCGGCTGCGAACCCTCACTCTGGGTCCCTTTAGAGGGTTCGTCCGCGAGGAAACCTTCGACCTTCAGAAGGGGACGGTGCTGTTCTACGGTCCCAATGGCGCAGGCAAGTCCAGCTTGTGTGAGGCGCTCGAGCGCGCGCTACTCGGGTCCGTGGAGGAAGCCGGGCTCAAGCGTCTGAGCGAGGACGCCTATCTTCGGAACATCCATGCGCGGCGCTTCGAGGAGCCTCGCCTCTTCGCAACGACTTCGGACCGGCGCGAGGTGGCCGTTGCGGCCAACGTGGAACTGTTCCGGTTTTGCTTCATTGAGAAGAACCGCATTGACGCCTTCTCGCGCATCGCTCAGCGACCGACCGGGCAGCGGGCGGAACTCATCGCCACGCTGTTCGGCATGGAGCGGTTCAATGACTTCTGCAATCGCTTCAACGAAGCGATCACGCCGGCGCTGATCACCGAACGCACAAAGCAGCATGAACTGCGGCTAAGAAGAGAAGCGCTGGGTCGCGACGAAGCAACCGACGTGGGGGAAGCCGATGCTCTCGCCCGCCATGACGCCGAGGACGAGGCCTACGCGCGGGCGTTCGCAGCCGAAACCACCTACACCGCCCTCCAAGCATGGATCGGCACAGAGGAGGTGCCCGGCCGGCTCGCCGAGCTCGAGTCGCTGCTGGACGCCGTGCCGGCCGCGCTCATCGGGCTCGACAGGGCGGGGCTTGGCGTGCGCTTCGACCGCGCGAACGCTGCGCTGCGGGCATTGGAGGGAACGAAGCGCGAACTCGGGCGACGAGCGAGCCAGGTCTCATTCCGAGCGCTCTACGGTGCGATCGTGGAGCTCGAGGCCATGGCCGATGACCGCTGCCCCGCATGCGGCACCTCACTAGACCGGACCGAACGCAACCCGTTCGATACAGCGCGCGTAGGCCTGGTCGAGCTACGGGAGCTTGCGGACGTCCAGGAACTGGAGATGAGGCAGCGCAAGGAACTCGATGACGCATCCATCGATCTGCGCGCAACACTCGGCAAGTTAGCCGCCTATTCGGCTGCTCGAAACGAGCTAGTGGACCCCGTTGCTGGATTCGTCGAGGCGCTGCCCGACCACCCGGATGCCGAGGGATGGTGGATGCCCGTGTATCAGTCGCCAGTCGAAGGGATGGCCTTACCGTCATTGCTTGACGGGATGCTGGCGCTCGCGGACCGGATTGCGGAGACCGACGAGGCAACCCGACAGCAGCTGGACCGTCGTGCCGAACTCATTCGCGAGCGGAACGAGCTGGCCGAACGGCAGCGGCATATCGTGGAACGCCGTCGGGTGAGGCAGGAGATCGTCGATGGCGCGGCGACTGCCCGGCGGAACATCGTAACGTTCGAGGAGGCGAACGAACGGCTCATCGCCGACGCAGCGCAGGAGCAGCGCGACATTGAGCGCGATGCGCCGATCCGGACGGCCTACGACGGGTTCCTGCCGATGCTCCGTCGCTATCGCAACGAGCTGCCAGGGCTTCTCGTGGTCGGCCTCGGCGACCTGGCGCGAGATCTCTACAACGAGTTCAACCGGCACGATCAAGAGGGCGACAAGCTTGCCGACCTTTACTTCCCGGTGACCGGCGAACAGCGCATCGAGATTGCCTTCCAAGGCGCGGCGGAGCGCCGCGTCGATGCGCTTCAGGTTCTCAGCGAGGGCCATATCCGTTGCCTGGGCCTGGCCATATTGCTGGCAAAGGCCGTCGACATGCGGTCGCCCGTGCTGATCTTCGACGATGCCATCAACGCCATCGATGACGAGCATCGCGACGGCATCAAGGAGACGATGTTCGTCGGGGACCGTTTCGCGGCCACGCAGATCCTGGTGACCTGCCATAGTCCCGAATTCATCAAGGACGTCAAGAACAGCCTGCCACGCGACCGACGTCTCGATAGCCAGGAATATGTGCTGACGCATCACGAGGGGGACCACCATCCCCGCGTGCATCGAGACATCCCCAGCAGCGCCTACATCGAGAAGGCCCGCCGCGACTTGGAGCGCTTCCAGCTCCGTGACGCGCTCGGACACTCACGGCGCGCACTTGAAATGCTCTCAAATAAGGCCTGGAAGTGGCTCGGATCCCATGATCAAGGCGAACTCAGGCTCTCGCTCGGGGCACCGGCCCGGCCGCCCATCCTTCGGAACGTCTGCGACTCTCTACGCATCAAGCTTGCCAGCATTCCCAACTTTCAGCATCCCAGCAAGCAATTGCTCCATGACGCGCTGGCCGAGATCCTGGCCGCGTCGAATCCCACATGGAACATCCTGAACAAGGGCACGCACGAGGAAGAGAATCGTGAGGAGTTTGATCGCGTGCAGGTGGAGTTGGTCATCTCCCGGCTCGAGCGCATCGATGCATTGGAGTTGCGCAGTGGGCGTTGAATGGCCAATCTGACGTTCAATCTCCACACGCTGGGATGGCACAGCTTCCAGCAACTCTGCCACTCGATCTTGCGGGAGAACCTCGGACAGACGGTCGAATCGTTTCTCGACGTCCATGACGGTGGCCGAGACGGTGCATTCTGCGGCGTCTGGAACCCGGCCGGTGCGGAAGTGCTCACTGGCCAATTCGTCGTCCAGTGCAAGTTCACTAACCAGCCAGGCAAGGTGTTGCGGGCGTCCGACGTGTCCGATGAGATGAACAAGGTGAAGCGGCTCGTTGAGCGGGGACTGTGTGACGTCTATGTCCTCATGACGAACGCCGGTATCTCCGGTGGGGCGGACGAGCGGATCATCGAGCAACTGCACGCGGCAGGAGTCACTCAGCTGCGCATCTTTCATGGGCCGTGGATCGAGCAGCAGATCCGCGAGAGCAAGAATTTGCGCTCCATGGTTCCGCGGGTCTACGGGCTGGGCGATCTGAGTCAGATCCTGGACGAGCGCGCGTACACGCAAGCGGCCGCAGTGCTTGAGGCCATGCGCGACGATCTTGCCAAGGTGGTCATGACTGAGTCATACCGGCGTGCCGCGAGGGCGCTGGATGCCCACGGGTTTGTCCTGCTGATCGGCGAGCCGGCAGCGGGCAAGACGACCGTAGCCTCGCTGCTGGCGATGGCATCCGCAGACAAGTGGGGCGCCCGTGTGGTCAAGACGTCCAGCGCGAAAGAACTGGTTGAGCACTGGAATCCCCACGAGAAGTCCCAGTTCTTCTGGGTCGACGATGCATTCGGTGCGACCCAGCACGAAAGTGGGCTGGTCTCCGGCTGGAATCACGCGCTGCCGCAGATGAAGGCGATGATCAGCCGTGGCTCGAAGATCGTGATGACCTCGCGCGACTACATCTACAAGCGGGCACGGCAAGGGCTCAAGGAGGGATCGTTTCCCCTGTTCCAGGAAAGCCAGACGGTGGTCGATGTGCACGACCTCACCGCCATAGAACGTGCGCAGATTCTCTACAACCATCTGAAGCTGGGAAGGCAATCACGCGATTTCCGCAGAAGGATCGAGCCCTTCCTGCCGGCCGTGGCGAGTCATCGTCGCTTCATTCCCGAGATCGCCAGACGTCTATCGGAACCGAAGCTCATTGGGAGTCTCTATCTGTCCACCTCGTCGCTGGATCGATTTGTCGAGCAGCGCGAAAGTTTTCTGATCGATGTCTGCGAGAAACTGGATGCCGATTGCAAGGCGGCGCTCGCCCTTGTCTACATGCGCCGGTCGAAGTTGCAGAGTCCCATAGAGCTAGCCCCTGCAGAACTGGAGGCGCTTCAGCGACACGGTAGCGACCTGGGCGGCTGCACGGCCGCGCTCGAGATTCTCAGCGGCAGCTTCCTGATGCATTCAACGAGCGACGGGGAGGCCTTTTGGTCGTTCAAGCACCCGACAGTCGGCGATGCCTATGCGGCAATCCTGCGCAAGAACCCGGAGCTGCTGGGCATCTACGTGCAGGGGGCCGACGCCGATAAGCTCATGCGGCAAGTGACCTGCGGAGATGTACACATCGAGGGGGCAGTCGTCCTGCCGCGAAGTCTGTTTGCCTTGATGAGCGAACGTATTCAGAGCTTTCGAAGCAGTACCTCGTACAAGAGCGACCATCTATCGTCCTGGGATGCCCGACGGCAGATCAAGCGCTTCCTCGCGGAGCGTTGCTTGAAGGAGTTTCTGGAAACCTACCTGCGTGCCGATCCCGGTTTAATTGAGGACATCGATCGGCCCAGCGTCTACTTGGAGTTTTCCGAGGACGTCAATCTCGCGATCCGCATGTCTGGCTTCGGCATCTTGCCAGACAGCATTCGGCAGTCGCTGGTGTCGTTTGCGATAGATTGTGCGATTAAGGGAGGTGATCCCCGCATCCTCGTCGACGCTGGCCTTCGTGCGCTTATGACACCCAGCGAATCCTCGCGGCTCGCGCACGGCATCAGGACGGCGCTCCTGCCTCAAATTGACGCGGTCCGCTTGGCCTTGGAGGGGGAGTATCAGGAAGATGACGGCCATGCGGAGTGGCATATGAGGCGATTTCGCCAATCCCTCACAGGCATTGCCGACAATTTCCCCACAAGTCGTCGCATCCAAAACTTGGTCAATCGACAGCGGGCACGGACCCGGTCATGGGTCGAACTGCGGGAGCAGAGAGTGAAGGAGGATCGGGAGGACGCGTCGCACGACATTGCGGCCAACAATACGACGGTCGTCACCCCTGAGGGGAGCAGGAGCATCTTTGACGATGTCGCTGACTAGCGGTGGCGCGCTGCGAGGGAGAGTCGGTTCGATACGCCACCTAGTGCTCAATGGGGTGTCCGCCGGTGTGTCGAAAAATCTCAATCTTTGCTACTAGCGCGCCCGCCTGACACGTAGGTTCGGCCTGCGCCTGTAATGGACCGCAACTGCTGCGAAGCAGGCTGTCGCGCGCCATCATTTCACGGGCAACTTCCCTCCCCCCATATTGCATTGGCAACCCCTCACGCCGGTGCGCCGCAGACCCGCACCATCGGTCATCTCGTAGTGGGCGGGCATGCTCACGGTGACCGCGGGCGGTGATGGCGGTGGCAGCGCGGCCTGCACCCGCACCTCCGAGCCGAGCTCCCGCGCCCCTGCCCCAACGCCCTGCCCGGCTTAGAGCGCGTTAAACACCGCCGAGTTGGCCGCAGCCTGCCCTTGAGCGTTGTCGAGGGCGCGGATCACGCCGCGCAGGCGCTCGCACTCGCGCTCGAGCGAGGCGACCCGGGCGCGGGCGTGCTGGGCTTCGTTGAACGCCTGCGCGTGCAGGGCGGCCATGCCCCAGCGGCTCTCGAACCACAGCGCCAGATAGATGGCGCGGGGCGCGTTGCCGCTGGCCTGGTAGCGCTGCAGGGTGCGCAGGCTCACGCCCAGATGGCGGGCGATCTTCTTGCGCGATTCCATCTGGTCGGCCAGCAGATAGGTCAGGGGCGGCAGCCGTGCGAACGAGGGCGCGAGGAATGGCATGGCAAAGCTCCTGCGAGCGGCGAGACGGCGGTGCTGCCGTCCCGTCAGGGAGTGTCAGTTTGTCGCGGTGAGGTGGCGCCCTCTTCTGCCCCTCTTCTCCCCCTACGCCGGCGGCTTTTCAGGGCGCGAGAGAATGAAATAAACATAACAAGGCTTGCTCCTCCGTGCTTGTAAGTGCGGCAAAGCCGCGCAACTCGAAACTTGAAGCGAGCCGGCGAGCTTGCCGCCTTTGCCCATGCCTGCACCTTGCTCACGAGGTCCACAACTCGCCCCGACAAAGGTGCCCACACGCTCGATGCGTCCTGTGCTCGGCAGTGGCTCAGATTCAAGGCGGCGGACGCCTCGAGCACCTCCGAGAGGCGCAACGCCGTTACTGCAGCACTCCGCCGTGCCGGCGCGCTTCGTCAAGCGCGGGCCTGACCAGCGCCGCCCCAGCCAGTGCCCAGAGGGTGAGCGCATCATCCAGGGCCAGCACGTTGCGGGCGTCCTCCCCGAGCCAGCGTACGAGCTCCTCCGCGCTCGCCGCCGAGGGCGCGTCGTGCATCCTGCGAAAAAGCCGCAACGCAGTGCGGCCAGCATGGTCCGACCGTTCGCACACGCCGCCCTCTCTCGTTCCATCCTCCAAACGGCAGCGGAACACGGCCCGCGGGCTGCCGCGACCGC
The DNA here is from genome assembly GCF_051400855.1 of Variovorax stachyos. Taxonomy (NCBI): domain Bacteria; kingdom Pseudomonadati; phylum Pseudomonadota; class Betaproteobacteria; order Burkholderiales; family Comamonadaceae; genus Variovorax; species Variovorax stachyos. The sequence goes on from NZ_JBLFFN010000024.1 coordinate 57,527, forward strand.
GCATCCATTGCTGCTCGAGCAGGCCGGCACGCTCCAGCGCCCGGATCGCGCGGTAGACGCTGGTCATGTTCGCCGGCCAGCCGCGCTCCAGCATGCGGCGCAGCACCTCCTCGCCGCGCAGCCACTCCGCGCGCCCATCGGCCAGGATCTGCAGCACGCCAAGCCGGGTCGGGGTCGGCCGGACGCCCGCGCAGCGCAACTGCGCCAGCCAGTCCGCCCCCATCGACATGCCGTTCATGCGACCAGGCTGTCCAGCACCGGACGGGTGGCTTGCTCTTTCTCGATCTGCCCGGCATGCATGCGCACGACGCGATCCGCCAGGTGGAAGTAGCGGTCGTCGTGCGAGATCACCACCAGCAGGTGCCCCTTGGCGCGCAGCTCCGGCAGCAGCTCCGTGTAGAAGAGATGCCGGAAACTCGGGTCCTGGTCCGCCGCCCATTCGTCGAACACCAGCACCGGCCTGCCTTCGAGATAGGCATGCACCAGCGCCAGGCGCTTGCGCTGGCCGGTGGAGAGGTCGACCGTGCTGAAGGCGTCGTCCTTCACGCTCACCTTGTGCGCGATCTCCAGCCGCTGCAGGTAAGGCAGGGCGGCCTGCGGCAGCGCGCTCGCGGCCAAATCCTCGAACAGGTAGAAGTCGGCGAACACGGTGGTGAAGAGCTGGCGATAGTCGTCACGCGACTCCGGTGTCACCGGCCGGCCGTCGAGCCGCAGCTCGCCCGAATGCGGCGCATAGAGGCCGAGCAGCAGCTTGATCAGCGTCGTCTTGCCCGAGCCGTTATCGCCCACGACGAAAACCATCTCGCCGCGGGCGAGCCGCAGGTCGATCGGCCCGAGCACGAAAGCCTCGCCCCCCTCGGGCGCGTCGAAGGCATAGCGCACGCCACGCAACTCGATCGCCTCGTGCAGCCCCGGCTCGTTGGCCGGCCGCGCGAAGTGCAGGTGCGGCTCCGGCGTGGCGAAGCGCGCGGACAGGTCGGCGATGCGCTGGATGGCGACCTTCGCGCGGCCGATGCCGGGCAGTGCGTTCGCGATCTGGTCCATCGGGCCCTTGAGGAACAGCAGCACCAGCACGAAACCGCTGAGCACGGCCGGCTCCATGCTGCGCAGCGCGGCCCAGCCCAGGATCAGCGCGATCAGCAGGAAGTAGAGCGCCGAGCCGAAGGCGGTCGCCAGGACGTAGGTGTTGATGGCGCGGCTGTTGACCTCGCGGATGCTGTCGACGACGCGCTCGATCTGCTCCTGGCGCATGCGCTGGCGGCGCGTGCGGTGCAGGCGCAGCTCCTTGGCGCCCTCGCTGATGGCGCGGTAGGCCTTGTGCAGCCGCTCCTCGTGGTCGCGCGCCTTCCAGAAACCGATCACGCCGCGTGCCTGCGCCAACGTCTGGATCGCCGCTCCGATGGCCAGTGCCACTGCGAGCAGCCCGAACAGCTGCGGCGAGAGGAAAGCCAGGTAGGCCAGGCAGCCGAGTGCGATCGCCAGCGCGATCACCGTCGAGGCGAGCATGAAGGCGACGTCGCTGATCATGTCCACGTCCTGGGTCAGCACCGGCATCAGGCGATGCGTCCGGTAACGCTCTAGGGCATCGATTGGCGCCGAGAGGATCTTTTGCGCCAGGCTCTTGCGCACCTGCGCCACCAGGCGCTGGCCGACGAGGTTGGTCGAGATGTCAGAAACGGCGCGCCCCACCAGCGCTGCGGCGCACAAGGCGACGAAGGTCAGCAGCAGCCCGCCGGCCATGCCGCCTGGGCGGTTGAGCACCTGGTTGATGGTGGCCAGCAGCGCGACGGTGGCCGCGCCCGCACCGACGCCCGCGAGCGAGGACAGCGCGATCCAGGGCAGGAAGGGCGCCAGCATGCGCCTGATTTCGGCGGCATGGCCGCTGGGAGATGTCATTGCGAGGATCTTTCCGCCAGAAGTTCGGCGGCTTCGATCCGCCCACCTCCGGGGACGATCCGGCGCGCGCAATGTTCATGCGGGAACGGCGGCGTGGATGAACGCCCGACGCGCCCGCGCGTCCTCGCTGCATGATCCCACTGCTCGCGCCGGTGTTCCGAGGTCCTCTGGCGCCCTATGGCGAAACCCTGCAGCACGCGGCGACCGTCCCGCCCGGCGCCCTCAGGCTGGACGCGCTGCTGCGCTCCACCACCCTGCTCGCGCACGCGCTGCAATGCCATGCGCGACACCTTGGTGCCGACATGCGCCATCCGAGGCCGGTCGCATCGGCATGGAGCCTGCGGTACCTAGCCGCGCTGCTGCCGCCCATGGTGGCGGGCGCCAGCGTGCTGCACCATGTCTTTCCGGCGGCGGCCGACCGGATCTGGCTCAGGCTCGATGCAAACGGCACCCCTGCGGGCTTCCACATCCAAACGCTGGGCCACGGCCTGCCGGGCACCGACACCGCCAGGCGCTACGCGCCGCTGCTCTGGGAGCACCTGGCGCCCTTGTTCGCGGCGCTGGGCCGCCTGAGCGACCTGCCACCCAAGATCCTGTGGGGCAATGCGGCGCGCCAGCTGGAGCCGATCCTGATGCAGGCACTCGCCCTCTCGGCTGGCTCTGCCGCCGTCACGCGCGACCGGCAGTGGTTGCTGCACACGCGCGTGTGGGCCGACAACCGGGACGCCGCGCAGCCGGGGACTCAAACCAACCCCTTGCATGGCCGCCGGCGCGAGGTCCTCGCGCGCGGCGGCGATGGCCTCCAGCCGCTGCAACTGCACCGGCAATGCTGCCTGCAGCACCTGCTGCCCGGCGGCCGCCATTGCGGCGCCTGCCCCCTGGCGCCCGAGCATTCCAAGGCGGCGCTCAGGGCCGCAGCACCTGGCTCCTGAGCCCGGGGTCGCGGGCGATCTCTTCTTCGCGGAACGGGAAACGCAGCCAGTTCTTGCGCGCGTAGCGAAGAACCGGCGCACTGCCTGCGCCGTCGTCCACTGCGGTCTCGCGCTGGCCGTGTGCCAACAGCGTCGATGCCTCCACGCCCTTCGGCCCGAAATACACCACCTGCAGGTAGCTGTTGCCTAGCGCGCCGCCGCCCATCGCATCGCCGCCGCCCGGATTGCAGGCCGCGGTGAAGTAGCCGCCCTCGCAGCCGCCATAGAGCGGTATTCGCTTTCCCGCGCTGCGCGCGAAGCGATGCGCGCCGAGCGGTGCGTCGAGCGGCCAGCCCTTGGCCGCCAGGTCCTCCACGGCCGCCGCGAGCGCGCCGGCCACGCGCGGGTCCGAGGCCTTCGGCTCGCGCGGGGTGGCAAGCGGTGCCTCTGGCGAGAACGGGACCGCGTACAGCTGCGGTGCCGGGATTTTCTGCAGCCGGGCCCAGAAGGCGTCCCAGAGCAGCGCGCCGCGATCCGGCGCATTCGCGCGGTTCGACCAGTCGCGCAGCACCCGGCAGGCCTGCCGCAGATCCACCGGCCGCCCATCGGCGCCCGGTGCCACGCCGGCCGCGCAGGCCGGCGCCAGCAGCGCCTGCTTGAACTGGTCCGCCGAATAGGCCCGCGCCTCCAGCACCTCCTGCTTCAGCTGCGATGCCAGCGCCGCCGCGGAACGCGCGCCGCCGGACGCGAGCTCGGCGGCGATGCGATGGCCTTCCCGGCCCCGCAGCGTCAGCGGCTCGCGCTCGCCGCCCAGGATCGACGGGTAGCCCGCGAGCGGCTGCTGCGGGTTGCTCAGCCAGTAGCTGTCGTTCATGTTGGCCACGTAGTCCTCGCGCAGCAGGCTGGGCATGCGCGCCGGGGCCAACGCGCCGGCCTGGGCGGCGCCCGGATCGGCCGCCCACTGGCAGGCCGAGCGGCTGCCGTCGAGCAATGGGGTGCGCGGGTCGACCGCGGCGAGTGCGTTTGAGAGGCCGGTCGCGCAGGCCAGCCGCAGCTCGTCCGTGATGGCGGGCACCGCGCCGATGTCCGCATACCAGACGCGGCCGTCGCCGCGCGCGATCGCCGCCGTGTTGACCCAGGGCATCGCCGCCTCCTCCCGCTGGATCGCGATGAACTCGTCCAGCGAGCGCGCCTGGCTCCAGCGCAGGAAGTTGCGGAACACCCGCCGGTTGTCGGCATTGACGTCGCGCATGGCCAGCGCCCGTCGCGCACCCCAGCCGAAGGCCTCGCCGTAGCGGCCCAGGTCGATCAACGGGCCGAAGCGGGTGCTGTAGAGCGTGCGGCGCTCGAGCGCGATCGATCCGTCGCCCGCGCGTGTCACCACGCTCAGCGCCCTGGCCCGCATCGGCTCGGACACGCCGTCGATCAGGTGGCGTGTGGGGTCCGAGGGGTCCAGCGCCAGCTCGAACAGCCCGAAGCGGCGCGCGGCGGACACCGTATGGCTCCAGGCCACGTGGTCGTTGAAGCCGATCATGAGCACCGGAATGCCGAGGAAGGCCACGCCCGCGGCGTCGATCCGCCCGGGAATGCGCAGGTGCGCCTGGTAGAAGCGGTCCGGCCCGCCCCAGTACCAGTGGGGATTGCCGAGCAGCACGCCCTGGCGCTGCCCCGTCGCGCGCGCGCCGAAGGCCAGCATGTTGCTGCCGATGCCATGCCGGTCGCCGACCGGCACCGCGAGCCTCGCGCCCAGCGAGAGCCGGTCCCCCGTGTCGGGCGGCGGTGCTGCCGCGGGCCGCGCGTTGACGATCTCCGGAATGAAGCGCGCATAGCCGCCCGCCAGGGTGGCGGCGATCATCCGCCGGTAGACGTCCTCGGACCGTATCGTCTGCACCCAGGCTTCTCCCAGGCACGCCGGACCTCGGCCACCGGCCGCGGCCGCGGCTGCGGCGAGGCCACGCACATAGCGGTTGAAGCCCTCCGCATAGCCATCGACCAGCGCTTTCAGTGCCGCCGGCTGCTCGCGCCGGAAGGCCTCGACCGCCTCGGCGTCGGCGAAGGCCTGGAAGAAGAAATCAGACTCCAAGTTGGTGGGCCTGCCGAAGGTCGACAGGGCCTCGGGCCTGCCGGCCGCGCCGAAATAGTAGGAGCGCCGCCCACCGAAGGTCACGAAGGCTTCCGCCAGCGTGCACAGCGCGTCCTGCGCCTGCGCATAACCCTGCCCGATGCCCAGGCCGCGCCAGCTGTCGGAGCGGATGTGCGGGATGCCGTCGGTGGTCCGGCGCAGCGCCACCGCTCCTGGCTCCGGCGCACGCGACCACGCTGCACCGACCAACGCGAACCCGATCGCCATCGCCGCTGCGGCGACCAGTCCGCGCCCCTGGCGGGCGCACACAACAAAGTCCATGCGGTCCTTCATGCCCTGAGGACGTTCGAGGCCCCCGCCTGTTCAGCGGCACCCGCGTTGAACAAATCGTGCGCCGGGCCGTCTTGCCCGAGTGGCGTCGCGCTCGCATGTGCGGCACCGGCATTTCAGCTACCGCACGAACACATGCCCAAGGCGAAACTCATCTATCTCTGCTCCCTGCGAAACGCGGCTGCCGACAAGGCCGGCCAGCACATCGACTACAAGGGCGAGCCCCGATACATGAAGTCTCCGCTGGAGTACCTGGCCGGCGCGCTCGACCGCACGGCGCTGGGGGAGGCGTACTGCCTGGAAGGCATCGTCTTCGACGACGATCCGGACTCGCCCCGCGACCGGGCCGCGCTGAAGGATTACGGCTTCGCTCCCGGCGATGGCGCGCACTGGTTCGTCCCGCCGACGCTGCAGGCGCAAGGCCGGGGCCTGGCCGGGCTCCTGCATTCCGTTCCTTCCACGTACAGGCGCCTTCCGCTCGATGCAGCTGACCGTGCACAGGGCAAGAGCGACTTCGAGCGGCGACTGCTCCACAAGCTGCTGCAGTTGCAGGCCGACCTGGTGGTGATCGACGGCCTGCTGGTCATCCTCGACGAGCTCGTGCGGCCCGGCAGCCGCTTCCACCGCCGGATCGCCAACATCCATCCGGGCATCACCCGGCTCGGCTCCCCGTACGAGCGCCGCGGCGCCCATGCGACGCTCGATGCGCTTCACGGCGCGCGCGGCAAGAAGGTGGTCGACTGGAACACGATGGAAACGGTCGCGGTGGACCCGGTGCGCATGACGGGCGCCTCCTTCCACTACGTGGACAACGGCATCGATTCCGGGGAGGTCATCCACGACGTGCTCGAGACCTGCATCGACCCGCAGGACTCGATTCTCGAGCTGCGCTGGAACAACTTCAACCGCAGCCTCTTCCCGGCCCTTCACCAGGGTTTGGCCCTGCTCGCCGCCCCTGCCCGCCCACCAAGGAGTTGATGCCCCATGCAGCAGCACATTCACGACCTGATCGGGATCGGCTTCGGCCCCTCGAACATCGCACTGGCCATCGCGCTCGACGAGAAGCGCCACGCCGGCCAGGCGCTCGACGCCCTGTTCATCGAGCGCCAGGGCGCCTTCGCCTGGCACCCGCACATGCTGCTGCGGCACGCGCACATGCAGATCTCCTTCCTCAAGGACCTGGCGACGCTGCGCAACCCGACCAGCCGCTTCACCTTCATCAACTACCTCCACGAGAAGGGGCGGCTGTCCGACTTCATCAACCTCAAGACCTTCCTGCCCAGCCGCCACGAATTCAACGACTACCTGGCCTGGGCCGCGGAGCAGTTCGAGGACCGCTGCGCCTACGGCGAAGAGGTCTTCGAGGTGCTGCCGCAGGAGCAGGACGGCGCGGTCGCGCTGCTGCGCGTTCGCTCGCGCAACACGGCAGGCCGGGTGAACGAGAGGCTGGCGCGCCACCTGGTCGTCAGCGTCGGCGGCGCGGCCCGGATTCCGGAGTGCTTCCGGCCGCTGCGAGGCGACCCGCGCGTCTTCCACTCCAGCACCTACCTGCGCGACATCGCCCTGCACGCGCAGGCTCGCAGGATCGCCGTCGTGGGCGCAGGCCAGAGCGCGGCGGAGATCTTCATGGACCTGCAGGGGCGGCACGGCGCGCCGGCGGTGGACCTGATCACGCGCGGCCGCTCGCTGCGGCCCTCGGACGACAGCCCGTTCGTCAACGAGATCTTCAATGCCGAATTCACCGACCACGTGTACCACCGCTCCGGCGAGGAGCGCGCGTCCCTGCTCGACGAGTTCTGGCACACCAACTACGCGGTCGCCGACCTGGACCTGATCGAGCAGATTTTCAAGCTCTTCTATGAACAGAAGGTCAGCGGCGCCAGCCGGCTGCGCCTGCTGCGACGGCAGGAGATCCGCGGCGTGCGTGCCGAGGCAGACGGCGTCCACCTGACCCTGCGCGATGGCGACAGTGGGCACCACAGCACGATCCGCTACGACGCCATCGTGCTCGCCACGGGCTACGAGCGCGAACAGCACAAGGAACTGCTGCGCTCGCTCGTGCCCTACCTGGGCGAGTTGCGCACCGACCGGCACTACCGCCTGCGCAGCGCTGCGGACTTCCATCCCGCCATCTTCCTGCAGGGAGCCTGCGAGGCGACGCATGGCCTGAGCGACACCTTGCTGTCGGTCACCTCGGTGCGCACGGGCGAGATCGGCCGGGCCCTGCTCGCCGCCCTGCCGGGGGCAGCGGCGCGCGCGTGGCAAGACCGCCAGCCCGTGCAGGCCTGAACAACCTGATTTTGTGCTTACAATGCGAACCATTCTCATTTACTTCCCGAGCGCCTGACGGCTCCCTTCCCTGCTGAGCGCGAACCGCCCGTCCGACGGCCAGGCTGGGATGCGCCCGCGGCGCGAGCGGCCGGTGCCTCGGGCTTCGACCATCGCCAATGGCGGAAGGGGCGGGATGCGCGATCTGATCCATGAACTGGTCGTCCACTGCGGGGACCTGCGCCGTCAGCTGACCCGCGACCTCAAGGACCCGCATCACGCGGCTGACATCGCGCAATCCAGTTTCGAGCGCGTCTATGCCCAGGCGCTGGAGGCGCGCAGCAGCAGCGCCGCCAGCGCGTGCGCAAACCTGGGCGTGGGCATCGAGTCGCCGCGGGCGCTGCTTTTTCGCGTGGCGCGAAACCTGTGCATCGACGAGGCCCGCCGGCGCAAGACCGCGCAGGACTGGGCCAGCCAGCAGGCCGGGATCGACGGCCATGCCACCGTGCCTTCGTGCGAGTACGTGGTCGCCCAGCGGCAGGTGCTGGCGCGGCTGGTCGAGGTGATGGAGCGGCTGCCGCCCCGGCGGCGCGAAGTGTTCCTGCTCTTTCGCGCCCATGGCTTCACGCGCGCGGAGATCGCCCAACGCCTCGGCATCACGGAGATGGCCGTGGCCAAGCACCTGGTGCGTGCGACCGTCGATTGCTCGCGCGTGTTCGCCGAGCTGCGCTCGGACCTGATCGAGGCGCAGACGGTGCCGGCCCGCACCGGGCTGCCTCCCAGCCTCGCCGAAGACTTTTGCTGAGCGACGCCATGGCGACCGCCGCGCGAGAACGACTGGTCGAACATGCGATCGCGCTGATCGCGCAAAGCGAAGTCGCACCGGAGCAGCAAGCCCAGGGCGCCCGCTCCGCGCTTCTTCGATGGTGCGACCGCTCCGCCGAGCACCAGGCCGCCGCGCAAGAGGCGCGCCGACGCTGGGATGCACTTGGCGGCATGGCCGCAGATCTGCGCACGCATTTCCGGGAACCCATCGCCGCGAATGCAGCGCCTGCCGCAACCGCAGGGGGGCCGCGGCGCCGCCGGCTGCTGCTTTCCGTTGCCGCCATGCTGGGCACCGGGGCGCTCGGTGGCCGTGCCCTGTGGTGGTACAGGGAGCAGCCGCTTTTCGCCGCGTCCTACCGAACGCCGACCGCCCGCATGCAGAAGGTCGCGCTGAACGACGGCAACGAAGGCCATGCCGGCAGCCGGCTGGACCTCGCGCCGCGCAGCACCATCGAGGTCCGGCTCTACCGCCGCCGCCGCCAAGTCGACCTGGACGGCGGCGAAGTGCGCTTCGAGGTGGCCAGCGACGCCGCGCGGCCCTTCGTGGTCGCCACGCGCGAGGCGCTCGTCGAGGTAGTGGGCACGGTGTTCACCGTCCGCGACCGGGGCGGTCCCATCAATGTCGGCGTGGAGCGCGGCCAGGTGCGCGTGCAGGTGCTGCAGCGCGGAGCGCCCACGGTTGCGACCAAGGCCGCGCCCGCCATCGACCTGCTGCCCGGCCAGGTGCTCGAGATCCACGAAGGCGCGGCCACGGTGCGCGAGGCCGACCCCGCCGCGCTGTCCGCCTGGCGCGACGGCTGGCTCATCTTCGACAACGAGCGCCTGCACGAGGCCCTGGCCACCATCAATGCTTACCGCGCCCGCCCGATCGTCAGCGCCGATCCGCGCATCCACGCCCTGCGGCTGTCGGGCCGCTTCCAGGCCGGCGACTCGGCGGGCCTGGTCGCCGCACTGCCGGCGATCCTGCCGCTGGACGCTGTCACGCATCCGGACGGCAGCGTGGAACTGCGCGCACGCTGAGCGCGAGAGCGCCGGCCTGACGCCGGCTGTCTCTGTTTTCTGAAGTCAAACGTCTTAAGCATGGAAGCGTGAATCCGGGCAGCCGCCCGGCCCGCGCCTGTCTTTGCTTCTTTCTTCTTCTCTTCAGAACCTTCCCGGAATCTCGACACCATGCCTTCCCAGCCTCGTCCGTCCTTGATGAATGCCTTGCTCGCCTCGGCCCTGGGTGCCGCCCTCGCCGCTTGGACGGCGCCCGCCGCCGCGCAGGCGTCCGAAGAGGTGGCGGCCCGGCGCTTCGAGTTTCAGCTGCCCGCCCAGCCCCTCGCGGCGGCGCTGCACGAGCTGTCCCGCCAGACCGGCATCCAGGTCTTCGCCGCAGGCGACGTGGTGAGCGGGATGCAATCGCGCGCGGTGAGCGGCCAGCTGACGCTGGCGCAGGCCCTGCAGCAGATGCTCGCCGGCTCTGGGCTCGAGGCCGCCCGGACCGCCGGCGGCGGCTATGCCATCCGCCGCGCCGCGAGCCCTGGTGCCGCCGCCAACATGCTGCCGCAGGTCACGGTGGCCGCCCAGGCCGATCGGGAAAGCGCCACCGGCCCAGCCCGCGGCTACCTCGCGCGGCGCAGCGCGACCGGCACCAAGACCGACACGCCGGTGATCGAGACGCCGCAATCGCTCTCGGTGATCACGGCGGAGCGCATCGAGGCGATCGGGGCGACCCGGCTGCGCGATGCGATGGGCTACACGCCGGGGGTGGACATCTCGCCCTACGGCTCCGATTCGCGCATGGACTGGATCAACCTGCGCGGCTTCGACGCGCTGTCGCCGGGCTTCTACCTCGACGGCCTGCAGCTGCGCAACAACAGCGGCGGCGGCTACGGGGCCTGGCAGACGGAGAACTACGGCACCGAGCGCATCGAGATCCTGCGCGGACCCTCGTCGGTGCTGTACGGCCAGAACGGGCCGGGCGGCATGGTCAACGTGGTGAGCAAGCGCCCGACGGAAGAACCCGTGCGAGAGCTCCAGGCCCAGCTCGGCACGAATTCGCGGCGCCAGCTGGCGGGCGATTTCTCTGGCGCGATCGATGCAGAGGGCAAGCTGCTCTACCGCATTACCGGCCTGGTACGCGATGCCGAGCTGTCGCTCGCAGGGCTGCCCGACGACCGCCTCTACATCGCCCCGTCGCTGACGTGGAAGCCCTCGGGAGACACCACCTTCACGCTGCTGTCGAGCTACCTGCGCACCCGCGCGGGCAGCTCCTACCAGAGCTATCCCGCAGTCGGCACGCTGCAGCCCAACCCGAATGGCCGCATCTCCCGCTCGACCTACCTCGGCGAGCCGGGCTTCAGCCAGTACAACCTCGACCAGTGGATGCTGGGCTACCAGCTCGAGCACCGCGTCGACAGCACCTGGACCGTGCGCCAGAACATGCGCTACGGGCGGCTCGAGTCGGACTACAAGGACATCTACAAGCCCGGCGGCTTCCTGAGTGTCAACCGCGCCAACCCGGCCGACCCGGCGAACTTCCGGCGCGTCGCGCGCTCGGCGCTCGGCGGCACGGACGACATCTCCAGCTTCACCATCGACAACCAGGTGCAGGCGGATTTCCGCACCGGCGACGTGCAGCACAAGCTGCTGATCGGCCTGGACTACCAGCGCAGCAAGTTCGACCAGGTGCAGTTCTTCGGCGGCACCGTGCCCACGCTCGACGTCTACGCGCCGGTCTACGGCGGCCCCATCGTGCTGCCGGCGCCCTACCGCAATGCCGAGGTGACGCTGGCGCAAACCGGCCTGTACGTGCAGGACCAGATCCGCTTCGGCGAGCACTGGGTGGCGACGCTGGGCGGGCGCTACGACCGCGCCAACATCGAGACCGACAACCGCCTGAACAGCAGCTTCACCGAGCAGCGCGACGGCAAGTTCACCAGCCGCGCGGGGCTAGTCTATCTCGCCCCCAACGGGCTCGCGCCGTACCTCAGCTACTCCCAGTCCTTCTCGCCGACGACCACCATCGATCCGCGCAACGGCCGTCCCTTCGACCCCGAGACCGGCCGCCAGTACGAGGCGGGCCTTCGCTACCAGCCGCCGGGACGCAAGGACAGCTACAGCGCGGCCGTGTTCGACCTGCGGCGCCAGAACTACGTGACGTTCGATGCCAGTCGCATGCCCAGCGTCACCGGCGAGGTGACGGTGCGCGGCCTCGAGCTGGAGGCCACCGTGCAGCCGGTCAAGGCCCTGAACCTGACCGCCAGCTACACCTGGACACCGAAGGCGGACGTCACCCAAAGCGCCAACCCGGCCCAGATCGGCAAGCAGCTGACGGCGGTGTCGGAGCACCGCGTGGCGCTGTGGGCGGACTACCGCTTCGCCAACGGCATCCGCGTCGGCTTCGGCGCCCGCTACGTCGGCTCCAACCGAGGCTACAACGAGGCGGCGCCGGTCAAGGTGCCGGGCTACACCCTGTTGGACGCCATGATCGGCTACGACACCGGCCCCTGGAGCCTCGCGCTCAACCTGCGCAACCTCACTGACAAGACCTACATCGGCAGCTGCCTGAACGCCACGAACTGCTTCTACGGGGATCCGCGCTCGGTGAACGCGACGGCGACCTACCGCTGGTAGGCGCGAGGGCCGGACAGAGCCGGCCCTGCGCCACTACCCGGCAGGCGCCAGCAGGCGCGCGAGACCCTGCAGGAAGAACGGGTCCGAGACGATCCCGGTGTGGTCGGCATCGATGCGGCTGTGCGACGCACGCCGCACGCCCAGTTGCCGCTCGATATCGGCGATCGCCACATCGGTCCGGTCGCGGGCCCACCAGAAAGCCACCTGGGCCTCGAGCGGGTGGTCGAGCGACGCGGGGAAACGCCGCATCAGGGTGCTCATATGGCGGCCGGTCAGGAACAGCCGCACCACGGCCTGCGCCGACAGCCCTTCGTACAGGCCGTGCGGCGCCAGGCGCCGTGCCTGCATCGTGGCTTCGGTCCAGGCCTGCAGCGGCAGCTCGGATTCGAGCGGATCGCAGATGCCGTCCGGCACCGCCACCCCCGGTCGGGACACGGTCATGATCTCCTTCAGGAAGCCCGCATAGTCCTCGCGCCAATCGCCGGGTGGCCGCTGCGCATGCTGCGCCGGCGAGGACGCGTCCACCAGCCCGAGGAAGCCCACCGGCTGCCCCTGGCGTTCCAGCTGCGCAGCCACCATCGCCGCCAGGGGCGCGCCGAAGGACCAGCCCAGCAGATGGCAGGGGCCGCACGGCTGCTGCTCGCGGATCGAGGCTGCGTAGTCGCTCGCCATCGCGGCCAGGGACTCGTATCGGTGCGCGGGATCGCCAAGCGTCCTGCAGCTCAGGCCATGGACGGGCCGCAGCCCGTCCAGCGCCCTCGCGAGCGGCAGGTAGCCGAGGGCAGTGCCCAGCACCGGATGGACGCAGAACAGCGGCGCAACACCGTCCACCGCCCGGTTGAGCCGTACGAGCGGCCGGGCGCCAGCGCCCAGTTCCGAGACGCGGGCCAGCTCACGGATGGTGGGCCGGCTCATCAGCGACTGCAGGTCCACATGCAGCGGCGGATTCGCATGGCGGCCCGCGAGCGCCACGATGCGCAAGGCGAGTAGCGAGTGACCACCGAGCTCGAAGAAGTTGTCGTGGCGGCCCACGCGCTCCACGCCCAACACCTCGCACCAGATGCGCGCCAGCGCCTCTTCCATCTCCCCCTGCGGCGCCTCGTAGGCCTGCGACGCGCCATCGA
>NZ_JBLFFN010000025.1:0-64182 GCF_051400855.1 Variovorax stachyos
TTTCTTTGGCGAGACAAAGAAAGTAACTCGCCCGCCGGGGCGAATTCCCGGCTCCGCACTCAACACAACAGCACCGTTCGAAATCAAACGAAAGGAGCGCCCCACCCCAACCCTCCCCCCAAAAGGGGAGAGGGAGAGAGAGAAGACCTCAAGCCAGCGTGTACGCCGTCTTCACCACAGTAAAGAACTCCTGCGCATACCGCCCCTGCTCCCGCGCCCCATAGCTAGACCCCTTCCGCCCACCAAACGGCACGTGATAGTCCACCCCTGCCGTCGGCAGGTTCACCATCACCATCCCCGCCTGGCTGTGCCGCTTGAAATGCGTCGCGTACTTCAGCGAGGTCGTGGCAATGCCCGCGGAAAGCCCGAACTCCGTGTCGTTCGCCGTCGCCAGCGCCTCCTCGTAGTTCTTCACGCGGATCACGCTCGCCACCGGCCCGAAGATCTCTTCCTTGTTGATGCGCATGCTCGCCACCGTTTCGCTGAACAGCGCCGGCGACATGTAGTAGCCCTCGGTGTCCAGCTTCAACCGGTCGCCACCGGCCACGAGGCTGGCGCCTTCGCCCTGGCCGATCTCGATGTAGTCCAGGTCCTGCCGCAGCTGGCTCTCGCTGGAGACCGGGCCGATGTCGGTGCCCTGCGCCAGCGCATCGCCGACCTTGATCTTGGCCATGCGCGCCTTCATCGCCTCGATGAACTTCGGGTAGATGCCCTCGGTCACGATCAGCCGGCTGGACGCGGTGCAGCGCTGGCCGGTGGAGTAGAAGGCGCTCTGCACGCTGAGCTCCACCGCCTGGTTCAGGTCGGCATCGTCGAGCACCACCTGCGGGTTCTTGCCGCCCATCTCGAGCTGCACCTTCTTGTGGGTCGTCGCGCATTGCACCGCGATGCGGCGGCCGACGCCGACCGAGCCGGTGAAGCTGATGGCGTGGATGCCCGAATGGTTGACCAGCGCATCGCCGATCACGCTGCCGCGTCCCATCACCAGGTTGAAGACGCCGGCCGGAATGCCCGAGCGGCTGATGATCTCGGCCAGCGCCCAGGCGCAGCCCGGCACCAGGTCGGCGGGCTTGAGCACCACGCAGTTACCATAGGCCAGCGCGGGTGCGACCTTCCAGGCCGGGATCGCGATCGGAAAGTTCCACGGGGTGATCAGCCCCACCACGCCCACCGGCTCGCGCGTGATCTCGATGCCGATGCCGGGGCGCACGGACGGGATCACCTCGCCCGCCAGGCGCAGGCATTCGCCGGCGAAGAACTTGAAGATGTGGCCGGCGCGCGTGGCCTCGCCGATGCCCTCGGCGCGGGTCTTGCCCTCCTCGCGCGCGAGCAGGGTGCCGAGTTCTTCCTTGCGGGCCAGGATCTCGTTGCCGATCTTGTCCAGCGCATCGCTGCGTGCCTGCACGCTGCCGGTGGACCAGGCCGGGAAGGCGGCATTGGCCGCCGCCACGGCCTCGTCGACCTGGGCGGCGTCGCCCTGGGCGTACTGGCCGAGCACATCCTGCAGGTTGCTCGGGTTGATGTTGGGGCTGTAGCCGGCGCCGGCGCGCCATTCGCCGTTGATCAGGTTGTCGAAGTTCTGCATGGCAGGTCCTTGGTGTCGTCGGAAAAAGTGCGGGGCCGTCTGGGCGGCCCCGCACGCTGTCTCAAGAATAGGCCAGGCGCGGCGCCTCGGCCAGTGCCCGGCCCTGCGACCCTACTGCGGCCCGAGTTGGCCGATGAGCGCCGCCAGCGCGTCGTATTCCTGCGGCTTGAGCTCGGTGAGCGGCGTGCGCACCGGGCCCGCGTCGTGCCCGACGATGCGCGCGCCGGCCTTGACGATGCTCACCGCGTAGCCCTGGCCCTTGTTGCGGATTTCCAGGTAGGGCATGAAGAACTGCTTGAGCAGGCGGTGCTGCGTCGCCGTGTCGTCGGTTGCCACCGCCTTGTAGAAGTCCATCGCGGTCTTCGGGATGAAGTTGAAGACGGCCGAGGAATACACCGGCGTGCCCAGCGCCTTGTAGGCGGCGGCGTAGACCTCGGCCGTCGGCAGGCCACCGAGGTAGGCGAAGCGGTCGCCCATGCGCAGGTAGATCGAACTCATGAGCTCGATGTCGCCGATGCCGTCCTTGAAGCCGACGAGGTTGGGGCAGCGCTCGGCCAGCTTCGCCAGGGTCTCGGGGTACAGCCTGCTCTGGCCGCGGTTGTAGACGATGACGCCGAACTTCACGCTCTTGCACACCGCCTCCACGTGCGCCGCCAGGCCTTCCTGGCCGGCTTCGGTCAGGTAGTGCGGCAGCAGCAGCACACCGTGCGCGCCGGCCTTCTCGGCCGCCTGCGCGCACTGGATCGCGAAGCGCGTGGGCCCGCCCGCGCCCGCGATGATCGGCACCTTGCCGCGGCAGGTCTGCACCGCCGTCTCGATGATCGCCGGGTACTCGTCGGCGGTCAGCGAGAAGAACTCGCCCGTGCCGCCGGCCGCGAACAGTGCGCTCGCG
Organism: Variovorax stachyos; assembly: GCF_051400855.1. Classification (NCBI taxonomy): domain Bacteria; kingdom Pseudomonadati; phylum Pseudomonadota; class Betaproteobacteria; order Burkholderiales; family Comamonadaceae; genus Variovorax; species Variovorax stachyos. The sequence goes on from NZ_JBLFFN010000025.1 coordinate 2,478, forward strand.
CCGTAGGGGGCCAGCCATTCGAGTCGCTCGATGTAGCCCTTCTTGTCGAAGTTGCCCTCGGCGTCGAAGTCGGTCAGCGGAAAGGACAGCAGGCCGGAGCCCATGATGGATTTGAGTTCTTGGGGATTCATCCAAAGATCCTAAAAAGAATGAAGGGAAGTCGGGGAACACCGCGGAACCGGCTTTGCCGGGCCGCTGGTGTTGCCCCCGGTGAGGGGGTGGGCGGCTACACGAAGTGAGCCAACCTGGGGAGAGCTTCAGTCGAGCTTGATCTGCGCGGCCTCGACCACCTTGGCCCAGCGCGCGCGTTCCTTGTTGAAGAACTGCTCCTGCTCGGTCGGCGTCATGGTCACGACCTCGGCGCCCTGTCCGGCCAGCCGCGAACGGATGTCGGCCGAGCGGATGATGGTGACCAGTTCCTTGTTGAGGCGCTGGATGACCGCCTCGGGCGTGCCGCGCGGCGCCAGCATGCCCTGCCAGGTGCCCGACTCGAAGCCCGGCACGCCCTGCTCGGCGATGGTGGGCACGTCGCCGATCAGCGGCATGCGGGTGGATTTGGAGACGCCCAGCACCTTCAGCTTGCCGCTCTGCACGTGCGGCAGCGTCGCGAGCATGCCGTTCATCAGCACCTGGGTCTGGCCGCCCACCGTGTCCTGGATGGCCTGCACGCCGCCCTTGTAGGGCACGTACTGCCAGCGCGCACCGCTGGCGCGCTCGAGCGCCACACCCGCCAGGTGCGGTGCGCTGCCGGTGGCGGTCACCGCGAAGTTCAGGTCGGCCTTCTTCGACAGCGCGATCAGTTCCTTCAGGCTGCCGGCCTGCACCGACGGATGCACCACCAGCAGGTGCGGCGAATAGGCCAGCATGGTCACGCCGCGCAGGTCCTTCGACGGATCGAATGCGAGCTTGGTGTAGACCGAGGGGCTGATCGCCAGCGCGCCGACGTCGCACAGCAGCAGCGTGTAGCCGTCGCCGGCGGCCTTGGCCACGAGGTCGGCGCCCAGATTGCCGTTGGCGCCGGCGCGGTTCTCCACGATCACCGACTGCTTCAGCGCCTCCGACAAGGGCTGGCTGATTGCACGCGCAATGATGTCGGAGGAGCCGCCCGGCGGGTAGGGCACCACGATGCGCAGGGGCTTCGAAGGCCAGGCGTCGGCCGCATGGGCAGAGCCGGCCAGCAGGCCCGCGCCAACGGCGCCGAGCACGAGATCGCGTCGATTGAGGGTCATGTCTTGTGTCTCCTTGGAGATGAAGGGATGTGGGGCGCCACGCAGGCGTTTCGGAAACTGCGAAGTTGTTTTAAGTTATCAGTCATCGTACAACTAGGCCGACACAATGTCCAGCACAGGCCACTGCGCCGCTCAGGTCGAAGCGGCTCCGCCTGGCGCCGGCGCCTCCGCTTCGCGCTGCGCCGCCTCCTGCGCCAGGCGCAGGCGCTCCCGGCTGTTGGTCAGGTGGATGCGCATGGCCGCGCGGGCGGAGTCAGGATCGCCCCGCGCGATGGCCGCGTAGATCTCCTCGTGCTCGCGATTGACGCGGCTCAGGTATTCGCCACGGCGGTCGTGGTTGCGGATGGCCGTGATGCGGGTGCGCGGAATGATGGTGGTGCCGAGGTGGCTCATGATGTCCGCGAAATACGGGTTGCCCGTGGCCTGCGCGATCTGCAGGTGGAAGCGGAAGTCGGGTGCCACCGTGTCCCCCGCCACGGCCACGTTGCGCTCGAAGTCGTCCAGGGCGTCGCGCATCGCAGCCAGGTGCTCCTCCGTGCGGCGGGTGGCGGCCAGCCCTGCGGACTCGGTCTCCAGGCTGATGCGCAGCTCCAGCACCGCCAGCACGTCGACCGTGGTCGCGATGTCCGAGCCCTCCAGCCGGAACATGCCCGCCGCCCGGGGCTGCAGCACGAAGGTGCCGATGCCGTGGTGCGTCTCCACCAGGCCGCCAGCCTGCAGCTTCGACAGCGCCTCGCGCACCACGGTGCGGCTGACGCCGTAGGCCTGCATGATGGCCGACTCGGTGGGCAGCTTGTCGCCCGGGCGCAGCTGCTGGCTGCGGATCTTCTCGCCCAGGTCGTCCACCAGGCCATGCGCCAGGCCGCGCCCGCGACGGCGCGGGCTGCCGCCCAGGGCGGCCGGCTCGGCGGCTGCGGTTGTCCCCGTTGACAGGTTCGACATGGGGTGATGATAATCAACCGAGCGTTGTACGACAACCGATAACTTACGACATTCAGAGAGACAAGCAAACGATGAGCGCGCCTTCCTCCCCTCCCCGCATGAGCAGCACGGCCGCTCCGAAGGCGAATAGCACCGCAGCCAAAGGCGAAGGTGCTCCAGTAAACCGCCTGCTGCTGACCGGTGCCGCCGGCGGCCTGGGCAAGGTCCTGCGGGAGCGCCTGCGCCCCTTCGCCCAAGTCCTCCGCGTGTCCGACATCGCCGCGCTCGCGCCGGCCGAGGGCGCGCACGAGGAAGTCGTCCCCTGCGACCTGGCCGACAAGGCCGCGGTCGATGCGCTGGTCGCCGGCTGCGATGCGATCGTGCACCTGGGCGGCGTCTCCGTCGAACGCCCTTTCGAGGAGATCCTCGAGGCCAACATCAAAGGCGTCTTCCATATTTATGAAGGCGCGCGCCGCCACGGCGTGAAGCGCGTGGTGTTCGCGAGCTCCAACCACGTGACCGGCTTCTACAAGCAAAGCGAGAAGATCGACGCCCATGCCCAGCGCCGGCCCGACGGCTACTACGGCTTGTCCAAGTCCTTCGGCGAGGACATGGCCCAGTTCTACTTCGACCGCTGGGGCATCGAGACGGTGAGCATCCGCATCGGCTCCTCTTTCCCCGAGCCCGCCAACCGCCGGATGATGAGCACCTGGCTCAGCTACCGCGACCTCACCTCGCTGATCGAGAAGTCGCTCTTCACGCCGGACGTCAAGCACACGGTGGTCTATGGCATGTCCGCGAACCGCGATGTCTGGTGGGACAACAGCGCCGCCGCGCACCTGGGCTTCCAGCCTCAGGACAGCTCGGAGGTCTTCCGCGCCAAGGTCGAGGCGCAGCCGCCGGTCGCCGCCGACGATCCCAACGCGATCTATCAGGGCGGCGCCTTCACCGCCCAGGGCCCCTTCGGCGACTGAGGGCGCAACCATGTCCACGCAGGCCGAGCTCGTGGTCGATGCCCGTTGCGGCACCGGCGAAAGCCCCGTCTGGTCGACGGCCGAGCAGGCGCTCTACTGGGTCGACATCCCGGGGCGGGCCCTGCACCGCTGGTCGCCCGACGGGCACCGGCATTGGACCGGCGAGGAAATGCTCGCCTGCATCGCGCCGCGCGCCGATGCGCCGGGGACATGGATTGCAGGCATGGAAAGCGGCCTCTTCTCGATCCAGCCGAAGGACGACGGCACCCTCGCCGCGACGCCGCTGGCGAAGGTGACGCACGCCCTCGACGGCATGCGCTTCAACGATGGCCGCTGCGACCGCCAGGGCCGCTTCTGGGCCGGCACCATGCTGATGGACATGGCGGCCGGCGCGCGCGCCGGCCGGCTTTATCGCTTCGACGGCGGCACCAAGGCGCCATCGCTGCAGCTCGAAGATCTCATCGTGCCCAACGGGCTGGCCTTCAGCCCCGACGGCCGCACCATGTACCTCTCGGACTCGCACCCGAGCGTGCAGACCGTGTGGGCCTTCGACTACGACACCACCACCGGCACCCCGGCCAACCGGCGCGTCTTCATCGACATGAAGCCCCTGCCCGGGCGCCCCGACGGTGCGGCGGTCGACGCCGACGGCTGCTACTGGATCTGCGGCAACGATGCCGGCCTGGTGCACCGCTTCACGCCGCAAGGCCGGCTCGACCGCTCGCTCGAAGTGCCGGTGAAGAAACCGGCGATGTGCGCCTTCGGCGGCCCGAAGCTCGACACGCTCTTCGTGACTTCGATCCGGCCCGGCGGCGATCTCTCCGACCAGCCGCTGGCCGGCGGCGTGTTCGCGCTGCGCCCCGGCACGCAGGGCATCGCGGAGCCGCCCTTCGGCACCCCGCAACAACAAGATCTCGTCTCGACCACCACCACTACAGAGGAAGACAAATGAAGTTCAAGTTCAACCGCACCCTGATCGCCCTGGCGGCCGGCGCCCTGGGCCTGGCCGCGCAGGCCGTCGAGTTCCGCTCGGCCGACGTGCACAACAGCGACGACTACCCCACAGTGGCGGCCGTCAAGCACATGAGCGAGCTGCTGGACAAGCGCAGCAACGGCAAATACAAGATCAAGGTCTTCAACAAGAGCGCGCTCGGCTCCGAAAAGGAAACGCTGGACCAGGTGAAGATCGGCGCACTGGAAATGAACCGCGTGAACATCAGCGCGCTCAACTCCATGTGCCCCAAGACGCTGGTGCCCACCATGCCCTTCCTGTTCGGCTCCATCGACCACATGCGCAAGACGCTGGACGGTCCGATCGGCGAGGAGATCCTCAAGGGCTGCGAGCACGAAGGCCTGATCGGCCTGGCCTTCTACGACAGCGGCGCACGCTCCATCTACGCCAAGAAGCCGGTGAAGTCGGTGGCGGACACCAAGGGCCTGAAGATCCGGGTGCAGCAGTCCGACCTGTGGGTCGCGCTGGCAAGCGCCATGGGCGCCAACCCGACGCCCATGCCCGCCGGGGAGGTGTACACCGCGCTCAAGACCGGGCTGATCGACGCGGCCGAGAACAACATCCCCTCCTACGACGGCTTCAAGCACTACGAGGCGGTGAAGTTCTATTCGCGCACCGAGCACTCGATGGCGCCCGAGATGCTGGTCATGTCCAAGGCCGTGTACGACAAGCTGCCCAAGGCCGACCAGGAACTGTTCAGGCAGGCGGCCAAGGACTCGGTCCCGTTCCAGCGCAAGAAGTGGGACGAGCAGGAGGCCAAGTCGCTCAAAGTCGTGACCAAGGGCGGCGCGACCATCGTGTCGGACGTGGACAAGACTTCCTTCCGCCAGGCGATGGCACCGGTGTACGCCAAGTTCATCAACACGCCTGACCTGCAGCGCCTCGTCAAGGCCGTGCAGGACAGCCAGAAGTAAAGCGTCCAGCCCGCCCCCGCCTGCGACGGCGCGGGGGCGTCCGCCGGTTTCCTTCCTGAAAGACTTCCATGACCCTTGCCGCCGCACCGGCAGAGACGGCCACGGACGTGAACGACGTGCCGCTGCAGCTCCCGGACCTGGGGCACATGCACGATCGTCCGCCCGCGCGCCACGCCTATACGCGCATCTGCGCCATTCTTTCGAAGGTCAGCCTGATGCTGGCAGTGGCGATGCTCATCGCCATCATCGTGTGCGTTCAGTACCAGGTGGTCGGCCGCTACGTCTTCAACGACACCCCCACCTGGGCCGAGGGCCTGGCGCTGCAGCTGGTGCTGTACGTCACCGCACTGGGCGTCGCCGTGGGTGTGCGCGACGCCGGCCACATCGGCCTGGAGTCGCTCGTCTCCCTGCTGCCCGAGGGCATGCGCCTGAAGCTCGAGGTGCTGATCCACGCACTGGTCGCGTTCTTCGGCGGCATCATGACCTGGAGCGGCTGGACCTGGACCGTCCTCAAGTGGACCGACATCAAGCCCATGATGGGCATCCCCGTGGGCGCCGACTATCTCGCGCTGATGGTTGCGGGCATTCTCATCGTGCTTTTCTCGATTGAACATATCGTCGCCCTGCTGCGCGGCGAGGAAGTGGTGCCAGCGTGGAATTGACTGTCTTGACCGTGTCCTTCCTGGCACTGCTCGTGCTGGGCGTGCCGGTGGCGTTCTCGATCGGCCTGGCCTCGGTGGCCACCGTCTGGTATGCGGGCCTGCCGACCGCGGTGGTGTTCCAGAAGATGGTCGGCGGCATGCAGATCTTCTCCTTCCTGGCCATCCCCTTCTTCGTGTTCGCGGGCGAGCTGATGCTCTACGGCGGCATCGCGCAGCGCATCGTGCGCTTCGCCAACAGCCTGGTGGGCCATGTGCGCGGCGGGCTGGGCATGAGCAACGTGGTCGGCTGCACGCTGTTCGGCGGCGTGGCGGGCTCGCCGGTGGCCGACGTGTCGGCCATGGGCTCGGTGATGATCCCGCTGATGAAGCGCGAGGGCTACGACGCGGACTACGCAGTCAACGTCACCACGCACGCGGCGCTCGTCGGCGCGCTGATGCCGACCTCGCACAACCTCATCATCTTCACGCTCGCCACCACCGGCATCGCCTCCGTCAGCGTGCTGAGCCTGATCCTCGCCGGGCTGATCCCGGCCCTGCTCCTGACGCTGTGCAACCTGGCGGCGGCCTACTACGTGGCGATCAAGCGCGGCTACCCGGTCCGCGGCGCCTTCCCCGGCTGGGGCGAGGTGCTGGCGGCCTTTCTCGGTGCACTGCCGGGGCTGCTGATCGTGGCGATCATCCTGGTCGGCATCCTGTCGGGGGTGTTCACCGCCACCGAGTCGGCGGCGACGGCAGTGCTGTGGGCGCTGGGCGTCACGGTGCTGGTGTACCGGTCGCTGAGCTGGAAGGACTTCCTGAAGGCCTGCGCCAAGGCCTGCAAGACCACCGGCGTGGTGCTGCTGCTGATCGGCATCTCCTCGGCCTTCGGCTACTTCATGGCGCTGTACGAGGTGCCGCAGAAGACCGGCGAGCTGATGACCTCGGTCTCCAGCAGCCCGTGGGTCATCTTCCTGATGATCAACGTGCTGCTGTTCGTGCTGGGCACCTTCCTGGACATGGCCGCCACCATCCTGATCTGCACGCCGATCTTCCTGCCGATCGCGATGCAGTTCGGCATGAGCCCGGTGCAGTTCGGCATCGTCATGCTGATCAACTGCGCGCTCGGGCTGAACACGCCGCCGGTGGGTACCACGCAGTTCATCGGCTGCGCGATCGGAGGCGTCTCGGTCGGGCAGGTGATGCGATCGATCTGGCCCTTCTACGGGGCGCTGCTGGTGTGCCTGATGCTGGTGACCTACGTGCCGGCCTTCTCGCTGTGGCTGCCCGACCTTCTCTCCGCACCCAAATGAGCGAACCCCTCTGCATCGCCATGCACGAGCGCGACAACGTCGCGATCGTGGCCAACGACGGCGGCCTTCCCGCGGGCACCGTCTTCCCATCGGGGCTGACGCTGCGCGAGAAAGTGCCGCAGGCGCACAAGGTGGCGCTGGTGGACATCCCCGAGGGCGGCGAGGTGCGCCGCTACGACGTCGTGATCGGCTACGCGCTGAAGCCCATCGCGGCGGGCAGCTGGGTCCACGAGCGCCTTCTGCGGATGCCCGCTGCGCGCGCGCTCGAGGGGCTGCCGGTCGCGACCGTGAAGCCCCCGCTTCCGCAGCCGCTGGAGGGCTACACCTTCGAGGGCTACCGCAACCCGGACGGCTCGGTCGGAACGCGCAACATCCTGGCCATCACCCAGACCGTGCAGTGCGTGGCCGGCGTCACGGAGTTCGCGGTGCAGCGCATCAAGGCCGAGCTGCTGCCGAAGTACCCGAACGTCGACGACGTGGTGGCGCTGGAGCACGGGTACGGCTGCGGCGTGGCCATCGATGCGCCCGACGCGGTCATTCCGATCCGCACGCTGCGCAACATCAGCCTCAACCCTAACTTCGGCGGCGAGGTGATGGTGGTGAGCCTGGGCTGCGAGAAGCTGCAGCCCGAGCGGCTGCTGCCGCTCGGCACCATCCCGCTGATCGACGAACGCAACGTGGCCGACATCGGCGACACCGCCGAGCCGAAGCTCGACGTGGTCTGCCTGCAGGACGAAGCGCATGTCGGCTTCATGTCGATGGTCGACTCGATCCTGCGCCAGGCAGAGGAACACCTGGAGCGGCTGGACGCCCGCCGGCGCGAGACGGTGCCGGCCAGCGAGCTGGTGGTCGGCGTGCAATGCGGCGGCAGCGACGCCTTCTCGGGCGTCACCGCCAACCCGGCCGTGGGCTTCTGCACCGACCTGCTGGTGCGCGCCGGCGCGACCGTGATGTTCTCGGAGGTGACGGAGGTGCGCGACGGCATCGACCAGCTCACTTCGCGCGCGGCAACGCCCGAGGTGGCCGAGGCCATGATCCGCGAGATGGCCTGGTACGACGCCTACCTGGATCGCGGCCGGGTCGACCGCAGCGCGAACACCACGCCCGGCAACAAGAAGGGCGGGCTTTCCAACATCGTCGAGAAGGCGATGGGCTCGATCGTCAAGTCGGGCAGCGCGCCGATCTCCGGTGTGGTGCCGCCCGGCGAGAAGGCCCGGCAGAAGGGCCTGCTCTATGCGGCCACGCCGGCTTCGGATTTCATCTGCGGCACGCTGCAGCTCGCGGCGGGGATCAACCTGCATGTCTTCACCACCGGCCGCGGCACGCCGTATGGCCTGGCCGAAGTGCCGGTCATCAAGGTTGCGACCCGCAGCGAGCTGGCCAGACGATGGCACGACCTGATGGATGTGAATGCAGGCCGCATCGCGGACGGCGAAGCGAGCATCGAGGACGTGGGCTGGGAGCTGTTCCGCCTGATGCTCGACGTGGCCAGCGGTCGCAGGAAGACCTGGGCCGAGCATTGGAAGCTGCACAACGCGCTGGTGCTGTTCAACCCGGCACCGGTGACTTGATTCACGAAAACAGGAAAACAGGAGAACATCATGGAAGACCTCAAAGGCAGGATTGCCCTCGTCACCGGTGCCAGCACCGGCATCGGCGCTGCTGTGGCCAAAGCATTCGCCGCCCGCGGCATGCGCGTGGCGGTGCACTACAACCGCTCGGCCGGCCCCGCGCAGGAAGTGGTCGACGCGATCACCGCCGCCGGCGGCGAGGCCTTCGCGCTGCAGGGCGACGTGCGCGACAGCGAAGCGATCCGGCGCGTGGTGCGTGAAACCACGGCGCGCTGGGGCGGCCTCGACGTCCTCGTCAACAACGCGGGCAGCCTGGTCAAGCGCGTGCCGATCGCCGAGTTCGACGACGCTCTGTTCGACGAGATCCTTCACATCAATGCCCGCTCGGTGCTCGCCTTCTGCCGCGAGGTGGTGCCGCTCATGCGGGCGAAGGGGCGCGGCGGCAGCATCATCAATGTGTCCTCGGTAGCGGCGCGCCACGGCGGCGGACCGGGCGCCTACCTGTATGCGGGCGCCAAGGGTTTCGTCAGCACGGCAACCCGCGGCCTGGCCAAGGAACTCGCGACCGAGCGCATCCGCGTCAATGCGGTGGCGCCGGGCGTGATCCAGACGCCCTTCCACGACCAGTTCTCGACGCCGCAGATGCTCGAGTCCTTCAAGGCCACCATTCCGATGGCGCGCATCGGCGACCCGGACGACTGCGTGGGCGCCTTCCTCTATCTCGCCTCGGAGCAGCTCTCGGGCTATGTGACCGGGCAGATCCTCGAGGTCAACGGCGGCCAGTACATGCCCTGAGCCCACCAGGGCATCGAGACAAGAACATGCATAAAGCCACTACCTCTCGCGCACTGCGCAGCGCGACACTGCTGCTTGCGGCCGGCCTTGCCGCCATCGGCGGCAGCGCTTCGGCCGCCACCTGGGTCTACGTGTCGAACGCCGACAGCCAGGAGATCTCGGTTCTGGAGCTCGACCGCAGCCAGGGCACGCTGAAGCCAGTCGAATCGGTGAATGTCGGCGGCACGGTGATGCCGATGGCGGTCAGCCCCGACAAGCGCTTCCTGTACGCAGCGCTTCGCTCGCAGCCTTTTCGCGTCGTGAGCTTCGCGATCGATGGCGCGAGCGGCAGGCTGAAGAAGCTGGGCGAGGCGCCGCTGGCCGACAGCATGGCGAACATCGACACCGACGCGACCGGGCGCTGGCTGTTCGCGGCCTCCTACCCGGGGCACAAGATCACGGTCAACGGCATCGACAAGACAGGCGCCGTGGGCGCGATCCAGCAGTTGCTGCCGACGGCACCGAATGCCCACGCGATCCACGCGGACGCTAGCAACCGCTTCGTGCTGGCGACCAGCCTGGGTGCCGACCACGTCTCGAGCTGGCGCTTCGATGCGCAGTCCGGCGTGCTGTCGCCCAACGAGCCCGCGCTGACAACCGGCGCCGCCAAGTCCGGACCGCGCCACTTCGTCTGGGACAAGGCGCAGCGCTTCGTCTACCTCCTGGGCGAACTCGACGCCCGGCTCCATGTGTACGCCTGGGATGCCACGCGCGGCACGCTCCAGTTGCAGCAAAGCACCACCGCCCTGCCCGAGGGCTTCACCGGCAAACCGTGGGCTGCCGATCTTCATCTGACACCGGACGGCCGCTATCTCTACGCGTCGGAGCGCACGTCCAGCACGCTGTCGGCCTTCAGGGTGGACGGCGCGACAGGCCGGCTGCAGCCGCTCGGCCAGACCCCGACCGAGAAGACGCCGCGCGGCTTCGCCATCGACCCGAGCGGCCGCTTCCTCGTCGCCGTCGGCCAGGAGTCCCACAGCGCCGCGGTGTATCCCATCGATGCTGCAACGGGGGCCCTTGGAACGCCGCAGCGGCTGCCGCTGGGCAAGAACCCGAACTGGGTCGAGATCGTCGAGGTGCCTTGAGCGCCTCTCGCTCCGTCCCCGGCAGGCGCGCAGATGCCGCGTCTATTTATTACCTGAACGTCAAGGAGACACCCTCATGCAACGCCGCACACTGATCCGCACCGCGCTCGCCTCGCTCGCCGTGGGCTTGCCGGGGCTGTCCGCCCTCGCGCAAGGCCAATGGCCGACCGGCAAGGCCATCACCTACCTCGTGCCCTTCCCGGCCGGCGGCACCACCGACGTGCTCGGCCGGCTGATCGCCCAGAAGCTCGGGCCGGCGCTGGGCACCAGCGTCGTGATCGACAACAAGGGCGGCGCGGGCGGCAGCATCGGCTCCGAGATCGCGTCGCGCGCCGCACCCGACGGCTACACGATGCTGGGTGGCACCATCAGCTCGCACGCCATCAACGTGAGCCTCTATCCGAAGCTCGGCTACGACCCGCTGAAGTCCTTCGCGCCGGTCACCCTGATCGGTACCAATCCGGTGGTGCTGGTGGTGAACCAGGCCAGCCCCTACAAGACGCTGAAGGATGTGCTGGAGGCCAGCAAGACCAAGTCGGGCGGGCTCTCCTCCGCCTCGGCCGGCACCGGCACCTCGCAGCACCTGACGCTGGAGCTGCTGGCCTACAAGTCCGGCGTCAAGTTCACCCACGTGCCGTACAAAGGCAGCGGCCCCGCGATCCAGGACGTGATCGGCGGCCAGGTCGACATGATGTTCGACACCACCGTCGTCGCCGGCCCGCACGTCCAGAGCGGCAAGCTGCGCGCGATCGCGGTGAGCTCGGCCAAGCGCCTGCCGTCGATGCCCGACGTGCCGACGGTCGCGGAATCGGGCCTGCCCGGCCTGCAGGACTTCGAGGTGCTGTCGTGGCAGGCCATCTTCGTGCCGGCCGGCACGCCGGCGCCGGTGATCGACCGGCTGCACACCGAGATCCGCAAGATCCTGGCCGAGCCCGAGATGCAGGACAAGCTCAAGGGCTTCGGCATGCAGCCGGCCGACATGACGACCACGCAGATCGCGGCCTTCCAGAAGGCCGAGGTCGAGAAGTGGGCGCAGGTGATCAAGGCGGCGAACATCAAGCCGGAGTAGGCGCCGTCCCGCAGGCGGCGAACGGGGCGCTGGCTAGAATCGCCTTCCTTTTCCGGAAGCCAGCCGTGTCCCGTTTCGCCGTCCTGCCGCAGTACCTGTTTCCCAAGCAGGCGCTGACCAACTTTGCCGGCTGGGTCGCGGGCAAGGAACGCGGCGCCGTCACCACCTGGATCATCCGGCGCTTCGTCGCCAAGTACGGCGTCGACATGGCCGAGGCGCTGAACAGCGACATCGCGAGCTACCCCAGCTTCAACGAGTTCTTCACCCGCGCGCTGAAGCCCGGCGTGCGGCCGATCGCGCAGGCCGACCTGGTCTGCCCGGTCGACGGCGCCATCAGCCAGTTCGGCCTGATCGAGGGCGACCAGATCATCCAGGCCAAGGGCCACCTCTACACCACCACTGCGCTGGTGGGCGGCGACGCGGCGCTGGCCGCGCAGTTCCAGCACGGCAGCTTCGCCACGCTGTACCTGAGCCCGAAGGACTACCACCGCATCCACATGCCCTGCGACGGGCGCCTGCTGCGGATGATCCATGTGCCGGGCGAGCTGTTCTCGGTCAATCCGGTCACGGCGCGCGGCGTGCCGGGGCTGTTTGCGCGCAACGAGCGCGTGGTGTGCGTCTTCGAGTCGGCCCGCGGGCCCTTCGTGCTGGCGCTGGTCGGCGCCACCATCGTCGGCAGCATGGCCACGGTCTGGCATGGCGTGGTCAACCCGCCGCGCGGCGGCACGCTGCGCGAATGGCGCTATGACGATCGGCAGACCGTGCTCAGGCAAGGCGAGGAGATGGGCCGCTTCCTGCTCGGCTCGACGGTCGTGATGCTGTTTCCGAAGCCGCCGTTGGAATTCAATCGCGACTGGGCTCCGGGCCGCGCGGTGCGCCTCGGCGAAGCCATGGCCAGCTACCCGGCGACTTGAAGAGCCCGCTTCACAGCCCGCGGCAGGGTTGACGGGGCAGCTATGAAACTTGTAGCAGCCCGCCATCTGGGATATAGTCGCCGGCCCGGTCTGTGGCCGGTTCGACAAGAACATGCAGCGCCGCGTCGCGGCCGCCGTCCCCGAGGAGATGCCCCGAATGAGCAGCAAGGAAAACGCGGCGGTCAGCCAACTGCTCGCGTTGCTCGAAGCCCGCTACGCACTGCGCGTGCTCTGGGCGCTGCGCGACGGCCATGCCCAGACCTTCCGGCTGCTGCAGGACAGCGTCGGCAACATCACGCCGAACACACTCAACACCCGCATCAAGGAGATGCGCGAGGCCGGCATCGTGAGCCACGGCGGCGAAGGCTACAGCCTCACGCCCACCGGCCAGGACCTGCTCAGGCGCCTGTCGGACCTGCAGGCCTTCGCGGTGAAGTGGCAGCTCAACCAGGTCAAGAAGAACGTGCCGGCGCCGCTCAAGCCGGGCGCGCCGCCGCCGGAGGCACCACCGGAGCCTCGTTAAACTGCAGGGCTTTCCCTTCCACTTCCCAAGGAACGCCATGCCTACCACTCCCTCCGGCCTCCAGTATGAAGACAGCGTCGTCGGCGATGGCGCCGAAGCCAAAGCCGGCCACCATGTGCACGTGCACTACACCGGCTGGCTCTACAACGACGGCGTGCAAGGCGCCAAGTTCGACTCCAGCCGCGACCGCAACGACCCCTTCGCCTTCTCGCTCGGCGCCGGGCAGGTGATCAAGGGCTGGGACGAGGGCGTCGCCGGCATGAAGATCGGCGGCAAGCGCACGCTGATCATTCCGCCCGCGCTGGGCTACGGTGCGCGCGGCGCCGGTGGCGTGATCCCGCCCAACGCCACCCTGAAGTTCGACGTGGAGCTGCTCGACGCGCATTGAGCAGCCTCCGCGGCACGCTGACCGCGCCGCTCGCCAGATGCGCCTCCCGAGGCGCATTTTTTTCTTGAAATCCCCCCGCCTGGCCCCAGTTGGCCGTGATCGTTCGCTTTTTCCTGAGTCCCGGCGAGGCCGCCGGCTTTTTTGAGCATGACTGACCCGCAAAAACCCCCATCGAATCCCGAGACGCTGCAAGGCGAAGCCAGCCCCGAGGAGCAGGAGGCCGCCCAAGCCGCCAACGAGGCCGATGCGCTGACGGCCGCCACTGCCGAGATCGCACAGCTGCAGGCCAAGAACGCCGAGCTGGCCGACCAGTTCCTGCGGGCCCAGGCCGACGTGCAGAACGCGCGCCGCCGCGCCGACGAGGAGATCACCAAGGGCCGCAAGTTCGCCATCGAGTCCTTCGCCGAGAGCCTGCTGCCGGTGCTCGACAGCCTCGAGGCCGGCCTCGCGCACAAGGACGCCACGCCCGAGCAGATCCGCGAGGGCGCCGAAGCCACGCTGCGCCAGCTCAAGAGTGCGCTCGAGCGCAACAAGGTGATCGAGATCGCGCCATCCGCAGGCAGCAAGTTCGATCCCCACCAGCACCAGGCGATCTCCGTCGTGCCGGCCGAGGGCCAGGAGCCCAACACCATCGTCGGCGTGCTGCAGAAGGGCTACACCATTGCCGACCGCGTGCTGCGCCCCGCACTGGTGACTGTCTCGTCGGCCAGCTGATCCACAAGAAAAGCACAGGAAATCCCCGCTTCTTCCCTTGAATCGAGCCGGGTTATCCACACGTTCACAACAACATCTTTATCGCGTTCCAGGAGAAACAACATGGGCAAAATCATCGGCATCGACCTCGGCACCACGAATTCGTGCGTGTCGATCATGGAAGGCAACACGACGCGCGTGATCGAGAACTCGGAAGGCGCCCGCACCACGCCCTCGATCGTCGCGTACCAGGAAGACGGCGAAGTCCTCGTCGGCGCGTCGGCCAAGCGCCAGGCAGTGACCAACCCCAAGAACACCATCTACGCGGTCAAGCGCCTGATCGGGCGCAAGTTCGAGGAAAAGGAAGTCCAGAAGGACATCGACCTGATGCCCTACAGCATCGTCAAGGCGGACAACGGCGACGCCTGGGTCGAGGTGCGTGGCAAGAAGCTGGCGCCGCCCCAAGTCAGCGCCGAGATCCTGCGCAAGATGAAGAAGACCGCCGAGGACTACCTCGGCGAGCCCGTGACCGACGCCGTGATCACCGTGCCGGCCTACTTCAACGACAGCCAGCGCCAGGCCACCAAGGATGCCGGCCGCATCGCCGGGCTGGACGTCAAGCGCATCATCAACGAGCCCACCGCGGCCGCGCTGGCCTTCGGCCTGGACAAGCAGGACCGCGCCGACCGCAAGATCGCCGTGTATGACCTGGGCGGCGGCACCTTCGACATCTCGATCATCGAGATTGCGGACGTCGACGGCGAGAAGCAGTTCGAGGTGCTGTCGACCAACGGCGACACCTTCCTCGGCGGCGAGGACTTCGACCAGCGCGTGATCGACTACATCATCGGCGAGTTCAAGAAGGACCAGGGCGTGGACCTGAGCAAGGACGTGCTCGCCCTGCAGCGCCTGAAGGAAGCGGCCGAGAAGGCCAAGATCGAGCTGTCGAACAGCGCGCAGACCGACGTCAACCTGCCCTACATCACGGCCGACGCATCGGGCCCGAAGCACCTGAACATCAAGCTCACCCGCGCCAAGCTGGAGAGCCTGGTCGACGAGCTGATCGAGCGCACCATCGCGCCCTGCCGCACCGCCATCAAGGACGCCGGCGTGTCGGTCAACGACATCCATGACGTGATCCTGGTCGGCGGCATGACCCGCATGCCCAAGGTGCAGGAAAAGGTGAAGGAGTTCTTCGGCCGCGAGCCGCGCAAGGACGTGAACCCCGACGAGGCGGTGGCCGTGGGCGCCGCGATCCAGGGCCAGGTGCTCTCGGGCGACCGCAAGGACGTGCTGCTGCTCGACGTGACCCCGCTGTCTCTCGGCATCGAGACGATGGGCGGCGTGATGACGAAGATGATCACGAAGAACACCACGATCCCGACCAAGTTCGCGCAGACCTTCTCGACCGCCGAAGACAACCAGCCGGCAGTGACCATCAAGGTGTTTCAGGGCGAGCGCGAGGTGGCCGCGGGCAACAAGCTGCTGGGCGAGTTCAACCTGGAGGGCATTCCGCCGGCCGCGCGCGGCACGCCGCAGATCGAGGTGAGCTTCGACATCGACGCCAACGGCATCCTGCACGTCGGCGCCAAGGACAAGGGCACCGGCAAGGAGAACAAGATCACCATCAAGGCGAACTCGGGCCTGTCGGAGGACGAGATCCAGAAGATGGTGAAGGACGCCGAGCTCAACGCGGCCGAGGACAAGAAGAAGGTCGAGCTGGCCCAGGCCCGCAACCAGGGCGAGGCCATGGCTCACAGTGTGAAGAAGTCGCTGGCCGAGCATGGCGCGAGCCTGGAAGCCGGCGAGAAGGACAAGATCGAGACCGCGATCAAGGAGCTGGAAGAAGTCCTCAAGGGCGAGGACAAGGCGGCGATCGAGGACAAGACCAACACGCTGATGACTGCCAGCCAGAAGCTCGGCGAGAAGATGTACGCGGACGCCCAGTCGGCAGCCGGCGCGGCCGGTGCGGCAGCAGGCGGCGCGGGCGGCGGTGCTGGCCCGGAAGCTGCAAGCAGCGCCGCGGCCGACGACAACGTGGTCGATGCCGAGGTCAAGGAAGTCAAGAAGGGTTGATCTGAAGACGCCCCCCATGCAAGGCTGGATCTCCTGACGAGGCGGTCCGGCCTTTTCCGTTCTCGACACCGCTACCGAACATGGCCACCAAACGCGACTACTACGAAACCCTCGGCGTTCCCAAGAACGCGAGCGAGGAGGAAATCAAGAAGGCTTATCGCAAGCTGGCGATGAAGCACCACCCTGACCGCAACCATGGCGACAGCAAGGATGCCGAGACGAAGTTCAAGGAGGTCAAGGAAGCCTACGAGATGCTGTCGGATCCGCAGAAGCGCGCCGCCTACGACCAGTACGGCCATGCAGGAGTCGATCCCAACATGCGCGGCGGCCCCGGTCCCGAGGGCTTCGGCGGCTTTGCGGAAGCGTTCGGCGACATCTTCGGCGACGTCTTCGGTGCCCGGGCCGGCCGCGCCGGCGGCCGCCAGGTATTCCGCGGCAGCGACCTGAGCTACGCGATGGAGATCACGCTCGAAGAGGCCGCAGACGGCAAGGACGCACAGATCCGCATCCCCAGCTGGGACGACTGCAGCACCTGCAAGGGCACGGGCGCCAAGCCCGGCACCAAGCCGATCACCTGCACCACCTGCCACGGCAACGGCGTCGTCCAGATGCGGCAGGGCTTCTTCAGCGTGCAGCAGACCTGCCCGACCTGCCATGGCACCGGCAAGATCATTCCCGAGCCCTGCGCCACCTGCCACGGCCAGGGCAAGATCAAGCACCACAAGACGCTGGAGGTGAAAATCCCCGCCGGTATCGACGATGGCATGCGCATCCGCAGCACCGGCAACGGCGAGCCCGGCACCAACGGCGGGCCGCCCGGCGACCTCTACATCGAGATCCGGCTCAAGAAGCACGAGCTGTTCGAGCGCGACGGCGACGACCTGCACTGCGTGGTGCCGGTCAGCATCACGACCGCAGCGCTCGGCGGCGAGATCAGCGTGCCCACGCTCAAGGGTCCGGCGGCCATCGACATCCCGGAGGGCACCCAGAGCGGCAAGCAGTTCCGCCTGCGCGGCAAGGGGATCAAGGGCGTGCGCTCGAGTTACCCCGGCGACCTGTACTGCCACATCCGCGTCGAGACGCCGGTCAAGCTCAGCGAGCTCCAGCGCAAGCTGATGAAGGAGCTTGACGATTCGCTCAAGAAGGGCGGCAACAAGCACAGCCCCACAGACAAGGGCTGGTTCGACAAGGCCAAGGAATTCTTCAGCTAGGCAGGCTCAGGGCCGATCCTGTCGATTGGGCCTGATTGGTACAGGCGCGCGCCGCGCCCCCTTTTTCAGTAGCCGAGCAGGTTGCGCCGCACGTGCGAAAGGTGCTCCAGGCAGAGCTGCACGGCGCGGGCGCCGTCCCGGTCCTTCAGTGCCGCCACGAGTTGGCGGTGCTCGCGCTGGTAGTCGAGCCGGCGCTCGGGCGTGGCGCTGCGGCGCTTGAGCATGCCCCACTCGCTCTGCGCCCGCACCTCGTTCATGCGCCGGAACACGGCCGAGATGAAGGCGTTGTGCGCGGCATCGGCGATGGCCTCGTGCAGGCGGCCGTCCCACAGTTCGAACTCTTCCAGCGTCGCGGCCGCCTCGCCCCTGTCGCAGCAGTTCTCCATGCGGGAGAAGTCCGCCGCGGTGGCGTTCCCGACCACCATGGCGATGACCGCCGGCTCGAGCACCAGGCGCGCGCTCATCAGCTCCGCGGGGCTGGTGGCGAGCGGCGCCTCGCCCTGGCCGAGGTCGGCCAGCGCCCGGGCGACCTCGTCGCTCACATAGGTTCCGCTGCCCACGGTCTGGGTGATCAGGCCGCGCTCCTTCAGCTCCGCCAGCACCCGCCGCACGGTCGTGCGGCTGAGGCCGAACTGGCCGCTCAACGCGCGCTCGGTGGGCAGGCGCTGGCCGGCCCGCCAGGTGCGTGACTTGAGGTTGTCGAGAATGGCTTCCCGCAGGGTCAGGGCGCTGTACACGGTTGCGAAAGGTTCGAGCTCGGAAGCTTGGAAAAGGCGGGCGGCTATCGTACCAACCGCGGTTCTGCGCCTGCATCGTTGTGCGTTTGGTATTCGATTGGTAGCATTTGGTCTCCCATAGGAGATCATTTTGCGCATTGCCACCTACCAATATCAAGCCCGTCGGCAGGTCGGCCTGGTTGCCGATGACGGACAGACCGTCCGCCCGCTCGCGCTGGATGCCGGTCGCGCGCGCCACGGCGTCCTGCCCCTCATCGAAGACCAGGCCGCCGGCACGGCCTGGCCGGCGTCAACCGGCGAGACCCTGGCGCTCGCCGACGTGAGGCTCGAAGCCCCCTTGCCGCTGCCGCGCCGCAACCTGTTCTGCGTGGGCCGCAACTACCACGCGCACGCCAAGGAACTGTCGGCCTCGGTGTTCAGGAACAACGCGGCGAACCCGCAGGAATGGCCGATCGTGTTCACCAAGGTGCCCGAATGCGTGATCGGCCCGGCCGACGAGGTCCGGCTGCCGGGCGACGCGGTCTCGGCGCAGATCGACTACGAGGCCGAGTTGGCCGTGGTCATCGGTAAAACTGGCTGCAACATCGCGCGCGCGGAAGCGATGTCGCACATCTTCGGCTACACGATCGTCAACGACGTCACCGCGCGCGATGTGCAGATGCGGCACCAGCAATGGGACCTCGGCAAGTCCTTCGACACCTTCTGCCCGATGGGGCCGTGGATCGTGACTGCCGACGCGCTGGACGGCACGCAGACCCGGGTGCGCTGCTGGGTCAACGGCGAGCTGCGCCAGGACGCGCGCACCACCGATTTCATCTTCGACATCCCGACCCTGATCGAGACCTGCTCCCGCGGCATCACGCTGTACCCCGGCGACGTGATCGCGACCGGCACGCCGGCCGGCGTCGGCATGGGCTTCACGCCGCCGCGCTACCTGAGGTCGGGCGATACGGTCCGCATCGAGATCGACGGGCTCGGCACTTTGCAGAACAGCTTCGCCTGAGGCCTCGAGATCCCTCCGGGGGCACTCCGAACGCAAATGCATACATATACAGATAGAACGGAGACAAGAACCATGCACCGATCCCCCCGCGACCTGCTGCGCGCCGCGCTGCTCGCTGCCGCTTGCTGCATTGCGGCAAGCGCGCCGGCCCAATCCAGCTGGCCCTCCAAACCGATCACCATGATCGTGCCCTTCCCGCCCGGCGGCGTGGCCGACACCGTCGCCCGGCCGGTGGCAGAGGGCTTGTCGCGCGAGCTGGGGCAGCCGGTCGTGGTCGAGAACCGGGCCGGCGCAGGCGGCGCGGTGGGCATCGGCTTCGTGGCCCGCGCGCCGGCCGACGGCTACACGGTGCTGCTGAGCCTGTCCTCGATCTCCATCCTGCCGGAGGCCGACCTCCTCCTGGAGCGCAAGCCGGCCTACCAGACAAGTCAGTTCACGCCGATTGCCCGCTTCACGGCGGATCCGACCGTGCTGGCGGTGCGCGCCGACGCGCCGTGGCAGACGCTGTCCGAGTTCGTGGCCGATGCGCGCCGCAAGCCCGGCACTTACAACTACGGCAGCTCCGGCAACTACGGCACCATGCACGTGCCGATGGAAATGCTGAAGAGCGCAGCCGGCTTCCGCATGACCCACATCCCCTACACCGGCGCGGGACCCGCCGTGGTCGCGCTGCTTGCGGGCCAGGTGGACGCTGTCGCCAGCGGGCCGGCGACGGTGGTGCAGCAGATCAAGGCCGGCAAGCTGCGCGCGCTCGCACACTGGGGCGACCGGCCGCTGGCAGCGCTGCCGGGCGTCCCCAGCCTCGAGGAGGCCGGATTCAAGGTGAAGTTCGCGCAGTGGTCGGGCCTGTTCGTGCCCGCCGGGACGCCGGACGAGGTAGTCAGGAAGCTGCGCGCGGCCTCGGCCAAGGCGGCGGCGGACCCAGCGGTGATCCAGGTCATCGAGAAGGCGGGCAGCCCCATGGCCTACCTCGATGCGCCAGAGTTCCAGGCCTACTGGCACACCGACGCCCGCGCGATGACCGAAGCGGTCCGGAAGATCGGAAAGGTCGAGTAACAAAAAAAGGCGGCCTCGGGGGCCGCTTTTTTACATCTCGCCGGCCACTGTCGCGTTCACGTCATGACCAGAATAGTCTTTGCTCAAACCCTGCTGACGCGCGAGCGCGAATCGAAGATGATGTCCTACATCGGCATATGCGGTGCAGACGATGAAGGTGCTACTTCTCCTGTCATACGCTTACTCCGATTTGCAGCACGTTGTGCCGATTGCTCCCGCTTCTGCGTTGGAACTTTTAGACGGACGGTTCGTTCTTATTTGAAAACCAATTTGCTCGACGCGTTGTTTGTTCTATGCTTTGAGCCAAGTTACTGCTCGAGGAGTTTTTCGTAAGCGTGCTCAACTCACCTGGCACCATTCCTGCGAACGATGCGACGTGTGCAGCACGGAAACTCCGGGCAGCGCCCCGCTGACTCGATGGAGGTGTTTATGGATGTCATCAGTAACTTCGCCGCCCGCTACGAGCGGACTCGCGAAGAGGTCCTGTCCCTGCAGGAGTACCTCGAGATCTGCAAACGGGAGCCCACGGCCTACGCGACTGCGGCGGAGCGAATGCTCAAGGCCATCGGGGAACCGGAGCTTGTCGACACGCGCAACGACCCGCGCCTGTCGCGCATCTTCGCCAACAAGGTCATCAAGATCTACCCGGCCTTTCGCGAGTTCTACGGCATGGAGGACGCCATCGAACAGGTGGTCTCCTACTTCCGGCATGCGGCGCAGGGGCTCGAAGAGAGGAAGCAGATCCTCTACCTGCTCGGCCCGGTCGGCGGCGGCAAGAGCTCGATTGCCGAGCGGCTGAAGCAGCTGATGGAGCAGGTGCCCTTCTATGCCATCAAGGGATCGCCGGTCAACGAATCGCCGCTCGGCCTCTTCAATGCGGCGGAGGACGGCGAGATCCTCGAGAAGGAATACGGCATCCCGCTGCGCTACCTCAACCGCATCCTCTCGCCCTGGGCGGTGAAGCGGCTCGAGGAATACGGCGGCGACATCCGGCAGTTCCAGGTCGTCAAGCGCTACCCCTCGGTGCTGCGCCAGATCGCAGTTGCCAAGACCGAGCCCGGCGACGAGAACAACCAGGACATCTCCTCGCTGGTCGGCAAGATCGACATCCGCAAGCTCGAGACCTACGCGCAGGACGATCCCGATGCCTACGCCTACTCCGGCGGCCTGTGCCTGGCCAACCAGGGGCTGCTGGAATTCGTCGAGATGTTCAAGGCGCCCATCAAGGTGCTGCACCCGCTGCTGACGGCCACGCAGGAAGGCAACTTCAAGGGCACCGAAGGCTTCGGCGCCATCCCCTTCGACGGCATCGTGCTCGCGCACAGCAACGAGAGCGAGTGGAAGGCCTTCCGGAACAACAAGAACAACGAGGCCTTCCTCGACCGGATCTACATCGTCAAGGTGCCCTACTGCCTGCGCGTCTCGGAAGAGATCAAGATCTACGAGAAGCTGGTGCGCAACTCCTCCCTTTCGCTGGCGCCCTGCGCGCCCGGCACGCTGCGCATGATGGCCCAGTTCTCGGTGCTCACGCGGCTGAAGGAGCCGGAGAACTCCAGCATCTTCAGCAAGATGCAGGTCTACGACGGCGAGAACCTCAAGGACACCGACCCCAAGGCCAAGTCGATCCAGGAGTACCGCGACTACGCGGGCGTCGACGAGGGCATGAGCGGCGTGTCCACCCGCTTCGCCTTCAAGATCATCTCCAAGGTCTTCAACTTCGACAGCGGCGAGGTTGCCGCCAATCCGGTGCACCTGATGTACGTGCTCGAGCAGCAGATCGAACGTGAGCAGTTCGCGCCCGAGACCGAACAAAAGTACCTGTCCTACATCAAGGAGCTGATGGCGCCGCGCTATGCGGAGTTCATCGGCAAGGAGATCCAGACCGCCTACCTCGAAAGCTACTCCGAGTACGGCCAGAACATCTTCGACCGCTACGTCACCTATGCCGACTACTGGATCCAGGACCAGGAGTACCGCGACCAGGACACCGGCGAGGTGTTCGACCGCGGCTCCCTGAACGCCGAGCTCGAGAAGATCGAGAAGCCCGCGGGCATCAGCAACCCCAAGGACTTCCGCAACGAGATCGTGAACTTCGTGCTGCGCGCGCGCGCCGGCAACGCGGGCAAGAACCCGCTGTGGACCAGCTACGAGAAGCTGCGCACGGTGATCGAGAAGAAGATGTTCTCCAACACCGAGGAGCTGCTGCCCGTCATCAGCTTCAACGCCAAGAGCAGCGCCGACGAGATGAAGAAGCACGAGGATTTCGTCAACCGCATGGTGCAGAAGGGCTACACCGCCAAGCAGGTCCGCCTGTTGTGCGAGTGGTATCTGCGCGTACGCAAGAGCTCATGATGAGCTGACAAGGGAGTTTGGCCGTGGCCATGCTGCAGCAGATCATCGACCGTCGTCTGTCGGGGAAGAACAAGTCCATCGGCAACCGCGAGCGTTTCCTGCGGCGCTATCGCGAGCAGATCGGGGAGGCCGTGCGGCGTGCCGTCAGCGGCCGCAACATCCGGGACCTCGAACAGGGCGAGGACATCACGCTGCCCAAGCGCGACGTGTCCGAGCCGGTCTTCGGCCACGGGCCCGGCGGCGACCGCGAGTACGTGCATCCGGGCAACCGCGAGTACGTCAAGGGCGATCGCATCGAGCGGCCCCAGGGCGGGGGCGGGGGCAAGGGAAGCGGCTCCCAGGCCGGTGACGGCGAAGGCGGCGAGGACGACTTCGTCTTCCGCCTCACCAAGGAAGAGTTCATGCGGGTCTTCTTCGAGGACCTCGCCCTCCCCCACCTGGTCCGCACCCAGCTGGCCGAAGTGCCGGAATGGAAGAGCCACCGCGCCGGCTTCACGCAGGACGGCATGCCCACCAACCTGCACGTGGTGCGCTCCATGCGCGGCGCGCTGGCGCGGCGCATCGCGCTGGGCGGCGACTCGCGGCGCGAGATCCGCGAGCTCGAGGCCCACCTGCTGCACCTGAAGCGCAGCCCGCGCGCCGCCGATGCGCTGGTGCAGCGCGAGATCCGCGACACCGAGGCCAAGATCGAGGAGCTGCGAGCCAAGGCCAAGCACGTCCCTTTTCTCGACCCGATCGACCTTCGCTACCGCAACCGGGTGAAGGTGCCGATCCCCTCGGCCAAGGCGGTGATGTTCTGCCTGATGGACGTCTCGGGCTCGATGGACGAGGCGCGCAAGGACATGTCCAAGCGCTTCTTCATGCTGCTGTACCTGTTCCTGACGCGCCACTACGAGAAGATCGAGCTGGTGTTCATCCGGCATCACACCCAGGCCAGCGAAGTCAGCGAGGAAGAGTTCTTCCACGCCACCGAGACCGGCGGCACGGTGGTCTCCAGCGCGCTCACACTGATGTACGACATCATCCGCGCGCGCTTCCCCAGCAGCGAGTGGAACATCTACGGCGCCCAGGCCAGCGACGGCGACAACTGGCACCAGGACAGCGGCCGCTGCCGCGAGCTCCTGGCCGACCACCTGCTGCCGCTGGTGCGCTACTACGCCTACGTGCAGGTGGCCGACGCCGAGCAGAACATGTGGGAGGAGTACACGCAGCTGGTCGACTCCCACAAGAACTTCGCGATGCGCAAGGTCGCCGACGCGGCGGACATCTACCCCGTGTTCCGCGATCTGTTCAAAAAGGAGAGGGGGACGGTGTGAACGCCAGGAAACGAGAACCTCTGCCCAGCCCTTCGGACTGGACCTTCGAGCTGATCGAGCGCTACCACAGCGAGATCGCCCGCGTGGCGCGCGGCTACAACCTGGACACCTACGCCAACCAGCTCGAGATCATCACGGCCGAGCAGATGATGGACGCCTACGCCTCGGTGGGCATGCCGGTCATCTATCGCCACTGGTCCTACGGCAAGCAGTTCATCTCCACCGAGAAGAACTACCGGCGCGGACACATGGGCCTGGCCTACGAGATCGTCATCAACTCCGACCCCTGCATCGCCTACCTGATGGAAGAGAACACCATGGCCATGCAGGCCCTGGTGATCGCCCATGCCGCCTACGGGCACAACAGCTTCTTCAAGGGCAACTACCTGTTCAAGATGTGGACGGACGCATCGTCCATCATCGACTACCTGGTCTACGCGCGGAACTACATCAGCGAGTGCGAGGAACGGCACGGCCTGTCGGCCGTCGAGGACCTGCTCGACTCCTGCCACGCGCTGATGAACCACGGCGTGGACCGCTACCGCCGCCCGCAACGCCTGTCGCTGAGCCAGGAACAGGCGCGCCGCGAGGACCGCGAGCACCATCTGCAGCAACAGGTCAACGACCTCTGGCGCACCCTGCCCAAGCGCGCCGGCCGCACCGCCGAGGAAGAGGAAGCCGCCAAGCGCTTCCCCTCCGAGCCGCAGGAGAACCTTCTCTACTTCATCGAGAAGAATGCACCATTGTTGGAGCCCTGGCAGCGCGAAGTGGTGCGTATCGTGCGCAAGATCGGGCAGTACTTCTATCCGCAGCGCCAGACCCAGGTCATGAACGAGGGCTGGGCCACCTTCTGGCACTACACCCTGCTCAACACCCTGTACGACGAGGGCCTGCTGGCCGACGGCTTCATGATGGAATGGCTGCAGTCGCACACCAACGTGGTGTTCCAGCCACCGGTCGGCCACCGCGCCTACAGCGGCATCAACCCGTATGCGCTGGGCTTCGCGATGTACACCGACCTGCGGCGCATCTGCGAGGACCCCACCGAGGAGGACCGCCGCTGGTTCCCCGACCTGGCCGGCTCGCCCTGGCAGCAGACGCTCGACTACGCGATGCGCAACTTCAAGGACGAGAGCTTCGTCGGCCAGTTCCTCTCCCCGAAGCTGATGCGCGACTTCCGCTTCTTCGCGATCAGCGACAAGCAGAGCGAGCCCGAGCTCGAGGTCTCGGCCATCCACGACGACAGCGGCTACAGGCAGCTGCGGGAGTCGCTGTCGCGCCAGTACGACCTCAACCACCGCGAGCCCAACATCCAGGTCTGGAGCGTCAACCTGCGCGGCGACCGCTCGCTGACCCTGCGCCACACCCAGCACAACGACCGCCCGCTGCACGACGATGCAAGCGAAGTGCTCAAGCACGTGGCTCGGCTCTGGGGCTTCGACGTGCATCTCGAGAGCGTCGACAGCCACGGCCGGGTGAGCCATCGCAAGGTGGCCGGCCCGCAAGCGGCCTAGGGCCGTCAAGGCTAGCGCGGCACCTTCAGCTTGCCGCGCGCCGCCAGCGCGAGTTCGCGCGCTTGGCAGTCCTCGACGTGATCGTTGACCAGGCCCATGGCCTGCATGAATGCATACACCGTGGTCGGGCCGACGAAGGTCCAGCCCCTTTTCTTCAGGTCCTTGGACATCGCCACCGACTCCGGCGAGGTCGTCATCGCCTTCAGCGCCTCGGGGGTGATGCGCCGCGGGCGCGAGGCCGGGTCAGGCTCGAAGCCCCACGCGTAGGCTGCCAGCGAGCCGAACTGCTCGCGCAGTTCGAGCACCCGTTGCGCGTTGTTGATGGCCGACTCGATCTTGCCGCGGTGCCGCACGATGCCCGCGTCGCCGAGCAGGCGCTCCACGTCTTTCGGCTTGAAGCGCGCGACGCGCTCGGCATCGAACTCGGCGAAGGCGCGCCGGAAGGCCTCGCGCTTGTTGAGGATGGTGAGCCAGCTGAGCCCCGCCTGAAAGCCTTCGAGGCACAGTTTCTCGAACAGGCGCCGGTCGTCGGTGACGGGAAATCCCCATTCGTTGTCGTGGTAGTGCTGGTAGGCCGTGGTGGACTGGCACCAGCGGCAGCGCAGTGCACCGTCCTCTCCCGTGAACAGCCCCGGCCGGTCCAGGCTCACTGGAGTGGCTTCTCTCATGCACTCACCCGCACCAGCGCCTCGATCGCCAGCGCATAACCCTTGACGCCGAAGCCGACGATGATGCCGCGCGCCGCCGGCGAGATGTACGAGTGGTGGCGGAACTCCTCGCGCGCATGCACGTTCGAGATGTGCAGCTCCACCAGCGGCACGCTCGCGCCCTTGATCGCGTCGTGCAGCGCGATCGAGGTGTGGGTGTAGGCGCCCGGGTTCATCACCACCCCCAGCATGCGGCCGGCGGCCACCTCGCGCCCGGCTTCGTGGATCCAGTCGATCAGCTGTCCTTCGTGATTGGACTGCCGGCACTCGATGCCCACGCCCAGCTTCGTGCCCGCCTCGGCGCACAGGCGCTCGACATCGGCCAGTGTCTCGTGGCCGTACTGCGCGGGCTCGCGGGTGCCGAGCAGGTTGAGATTGGGACCGTTGAGGATGAGGATCTTTTTCATGGCCCGTTTGTAGCAGGTGCGGCAGCCTTCGGAGCAGCCGCCGGCTCGACGGGCAAGGTGGGCGTGGCCAGCTCGCGCTCGATCCATGCGCCGAAGCGCAGCAGCGCGGGCTCCGAGCGCGGCGGCCCCATGACCTGGATACCCACCGGCAGGCCCGCCGCGCTCCGGCCCACCGGCAGCGCCAGCACCGGGCAGGCAACCAGGGACCAGACATAGTCGATCAGGATCCAGTCCACGTAGTTCGACAGCGGCACGCCGGCGATCTCCGCCGGCCAGCGCACCTCGACCGGAAACGGCAGGGCCTGCGTGGCGGGGCAGACGAAGAAGGGCGTGCCCTGCAGGAAAGCGGCCACCTCGCGCTGCAGCTCGGCACGGTGGCGCTGCGCCGCACGCAGTCGCTGCGGCGCCTGGCACAGGCCGCGCTCGATGTCGCCCAGCACCTCGGGCGTGAAGTCGTCGCGATGCGTCTCGAGCAGCGGCTCCCAGGTCCGGGCGTAAGCGTCGCCGCGCAGCGCGAGCACGGTCTCGCGCGCGCCTTCGATCGCAGGCTCGGCAGCCACCACCCGCAAGCCCGCAGCCGCCAGCCGCAGCATGGCGCGCTCGCAGACTGCGGCGATTTCGGCGTCGACCGGCAGCCCGCCGGGCGCCGTGCTGAACGCCACCCGATCCACCGGCCGCAGCGGCTTGCGCCCTGCCTCTCGGAAGGGTCCATCCGGCGAGGGCGCGCTGAGCGGGTCGCGCGCGTCGAAGCCCACCATGGCATCGAACATCAGCCCCAGGTCTTCGACCGAGCGCGCGATCGGGCCGTCGACCATCACGGTGTCGAAGGGCTCGCACAGTTCCTTGCGCACCACCCGCCCCGGCGTGGGCCGCAAGCCCGCGACACCGCAGAAGGCCGGCGGAATGCGCAGGCTGCCGCCCACGTCGTTGCCGTGGGCCAGCCAGGCCTGGCCGGTCGCCACCGCCACCGCCGAGCCGCCGGACGAGCCGCCGCAGGTCAGGGCCAGGTCGTGGGGGTTGCGCGTGGCGCCGAACACGCGATTGGTGGTGTTGGCACCCCCGAGCTCCGACAGGTTGGCCTTGGCCACGGGGATCGCGCCCCGCCTCTCGAGCAGTGCGATGGTGCGGTCGGATCGCGCCGCCACCCGGCCGCGAAAGATCGGCGTGCCGCCCGAGGTGCCGACCCCGCCGACGTCGTTGTTGTCCTTGACCACGATCGGGATGCCGCCCAGCAGCGTGGGCGCGGCACGGCCCTGCTCGAGCGACAGCGCCTGCGCGCGGGCGCGATCGAAGCAGCGCACCGGCAAGGCATTGAGCAGCCCGTCGATCGCCTCGATGCGCGCAATCGAGGCCTCGACCAGCGCCGAGGGCTGCAGCTCGCCCGCACGCAGCAGGTCGGCCACCCGGCTGGCCGACAGCCGGGTCAGCTCATCATTCACGACGTCGCTCCGGCCACGACCCGCCGGGGAGGCGCGCAGCAGGAATCGCGCACCACCAGCATGGGCGCCATGATCTCCGTGCGCGGGGGCAGCGCCGCCGCGCTGCGGTCGATGCGCGACAGCAGCATGCGCACCGCCGACTCGCCCATTGCAGCAACCGGCTGCGCCACCGTGGTCATGCGCGGGCGGAAGGCATTGGCCCAGGCGAAGTCGTCGATGCTGACCACCGACACGTCCTCCGGACAGCGCAGTCCCAGGTCGGCGATCGCACGCATCAGGCCGATGGCGATCAGGTTGTTGGCCGCGAAAACGGCGGTCGGGCGCTCAGGCGTGCGCAGCATCTCGCAAGCCGCGTCGTAGGCGCGCTCCTCGCGGTAGCCGGTGTCGCGCACCCAGCGCTCGTCATAGGCCAGGCCGCCTTCGAGCAGCGCCTCGCGGTAGCCGGCGAGGCGCTCGGCCGCAGTGCTGACGGCGGCCGGCCCGGAGAGCATGGCGATGCGCCGATGGCCGAAGCTGACGATGTGACGCACGGCTTCGAGGCCGGCGCGCCGGTTGTCCAGCATCACCGCGTCGCGCCCGAACTCGGCCGAGCCGCGGTCCACCAGCACCACCGGCACCTGCAGCTGGCCGAGCGCCGCCGCGCGCTCGTGCGAGGCATGGCCGGTCGCCGCCAGGATGATGCCGTCCACCCGCTGCGCGCGCAGCAGCTGCAGATGCTGCTGCTCGCGCGCCGGGTCCTCGTCGCTGTTGCACAGCAGCACCGCATAGCCGCCGCCGTGGGCCGCGCGCTCCACCGCATGCACCAGCGAGGTGAAGAAGGGGTTGGTGATGTCGGCCACGATCAGCCCGATGAGTCCGCTGCCGCGCCCGCGCATGCTGCGCGCCGCCGCATGCGGCGTGTAGCCCAGCGCCGCCACCGCCTTCAGCACGCGTGCCCGGGTGGCAGCCGCAACCGGGCGCGACTCGTTCAGCACGTTGGAAACCGTGGCCACGGAAACCCCGGCGAGCCGCGCGACGTCATGAATATTGGCGTTGGCAGGCGGTGCGTTGTCGTTCATTGAAAAAGAAGAGCCCGAAGTGCTGCAGGATTGAAACGATTCAATGATGAGTCATGGCTCGGCCACCGTGCCAAGGCAGAGCACCCCTTTCCTTCAGTACTTTCCCTCGGTGAGGTTTTCACCAATATGGCGCCGCGTGCTCTCCACGTAGATTAATAAAACGTTTTACATCCAAGACTAAGGAACCGCCCGATGGCCTATGTGCTGCGCCGCCTGCTCGCCGTCGTGCCGGTGCTGGGCTTCGTCGCCGTCTTCGTCTTCGCGCTGCTGCAGCTCACGCCGGGCGACCCGGCCGCCGTGCTCGCAGGCGACTACGCCTCGCCCGAGCAGATCGCGGCCATCCGGACCCAGCTCGGCCTCGACCGGCCGGTGCTGGAGCAGTTCTTCGGCTGGCTGCTGCGCGTGCTCTCGGGCGACCTCGGCGTCTCGATCTTCTCCGGCCAGGCAGTGTCGCGGCTGATTGCGCAGCGCGTCGAGCCGACCCTGCTGCTGGCCCTGCTGACGATCGTGATCGCGGTGGCCAGCGCCATTCCGCTGGGCGCGCTGGCCGCCTACCGCGCCGGAAGCTGGCTCGACCGCGTGGTGATGGGCCTCGCGGTCACCGGCTATTCGACGCCGGTCTTCGTCGTTGGCTACCTGCTGGTCTACCTGTTCGCGATGCAGCTGCGCTGGTTTCCCACGCAGGGCTACGCACCGCTGGCCGAAGGCCTGCTGCCCTGCCTGCGCAGCCTCTGCCTGCCGGCGCTCGCGCTGGCCTTTCTCTACATGGGCCTGATCGCGCGGGTCACGCGCGCCGGCGTGCTGGAGGTGCTGTCCGAGGACTACATCCGAACGGCCCGGGCCAAGGGCCTCAGGCGCCCGCAGGTGCTGCTGCGCCATGCGCTGAAAAACGCCGCGGTTCCCATCCTCACGGTGGTGGGCATCGGGATCGCGGCGCTGCTGGGCGGTGTGGTCGTGACCGAGACCGTGTTCAACATTCCCGGGCTGGGCCGGCTCGCGGCCGACGCCATCTCGCGGCGCGACTACCCCATCGTGCAGGGCCTGATCCTGCTGTTCGCGGCCACCTATGCCGCCATCAACCTGCTGGTCGACCTGGGCTATGTCCTGTTCGACCCGCGCATCCGCTACTGACGCGATGGCCGCCGTGCTCGACGTTCCCGCCACCGCCGCGCTACCCGCGCCCGGCCGCCTGCGTGCCTGGGCCGGCCTGGCGCGGCGCCATCCGCTGCTCGCCTTCGGCGCGCTTGCTCTCCTGCTGCTCGCCGCCCTCGCCCTGCTCGCGCCGCTCCTGTTGCCGGACCCGCGCAGCCTCAACCCGGTCCAGCGCCTGCGGCCGCCGGGCTGGGAGCACTGGTTCGGCACCGACCATCTCGGCCGCTCGGTGGCGGTGCGCACCGCCTACGGCACCCGCGTCTCGCTCGCGATCGGCGCCGCGGTGGCGCTCGCGACCACCGTGCTGGGGCTGGCGGTGGGCGTCGCCGCGGGCTTCCTGCGCCGCTGGGACGGGCCGATCATGCGGTGCATGGACGGCGTGATGGCGATCCCCGGCGTCCTGCTGGCGATTGCGCTCATGTCGCTGTTCGGCGCGGACATCCGCACCGTGATCGTGGCGATCACCATCCCCGAGATCCCGCGGATGGCGCGGCTGGTGCGCAGCCTGACGCTGGGCATCCGCGCGCAGCCCTACATCCAGGCCGCCATCACCAACGGCGCGCGCCTGCCGCGCCTGATGACGCGCCACGTGATCCCCAACCTGATGTCGCCGGTGCTGGTGCAGGCCACCTACGTCTTCGCGTCGGCCATGATCCTGGAGGCGGTGCTCTCCTTCCTCGGCGCCGGCACGCCGCCCGACATCCCGAGCTGGGGCAACATGCTCGCCGAGGGCCGCAACTACCTCGGCCGCGCGCCGTGGATCCTTGCCTTTCCCGGCGCTGCGCTGGCTGCGCTGGTGCTGCTGGCGAACGTGACCGGCGACGCCTGCCGCGACATCCTCGACCCGCGCCTTGCACGCGCGCTGGCGCGATGAGCGGCACTGCGCTGCTCCAGGTCGAGGGCTTGCGCATTGCGGTGCGCACGGCCGAGCGCTTCCACCCGATCGTGCGCGACCTGAGCTTCGAGGTGCGCGAGGGCGAGACGCTCGCCATCGTCGGCGAGAGCGGCTGCGGCAAGAGCATCAGCGCGCTCGCGATCATGGGCCTGCTGCCGCCGGGCGGCGCACGCATCGAAGGCGGGCGCATCCTGTTCGAGGGACGCGACCTGCGCCTCGCCGGCGAGGATGCGCTCTGTGCCTTGCGCGGCAACCGCATGGCCATGGTGTTCCAGGAGCCGATGACCTCGCTCAACCCCGTGCTCGACATTGGCCGCCAGGTCGCCGAGGCGCTGGTGCTGCACCGGGGCCTGAGCTGGCGCGCGGCACGGCGCGAGGCCATCGCCGCGCTGGAGCGCGTGCGCATTCCCGAGGCTCCGCGCCGCGCCGGCATGTACCCGCACCAGCTCTCCGGCGGCATGCGCCAGCGCGTGATGATCGCGATGGCGCTGGCCTGCCGTCCGCGCCTGCTGATCGCCGACGAGCCCACCACCGCGCTCGACGTCAGCATCCAGGCCCAGATCCTCGCCCTGCTGGCCGAACTGCAGCGCGAGCAGGGCACGGCCATCGTGCTGATCACGCACGACCTCGGCGTGGTGTGCGAGATGGCCGACCGCGCCATGGTGCTGTACGGCGGCCGCACGGCCGAGCAGGGCAGCGTGGCGCAGCTCTTCGACGCGCCGGTGCATCCGTACACACGGGGCCTGATGGGCGCCATGCCGCGCCGAGCCCTGCGCACCGGCGCCTCGCGCCTGCAGGAGATTCCGGGCACCGTGCCCTCGCCCGCCGCCCTGCCCCCGGGCTGCGCTTTCGCCGGCCGCTGCCCGCGCGCACTGCCGCACTGCGCCCACGAGCAGCCGCCGATCGCGTGGCGCGTGCCGGGCCATGGCTTCGCCTGCTTCAATCCCGAGCCCATCGCTGCGACCGGGCTCTCGCCGACATCGGAGCCAGTCCATGTGGCCTGAGGCCCCACTGCTCGAGGTGCGCAACCTCGCGAAGCGCTTTCCGATGTCGGGCGGCTGGGGCTTCGCGCGCCGCGAGGTGCGTGCGGTCGATGGCATCTCCTTCGAGATCCGCCACGGGCGCACGCTGGCCCTGGTCGGCGAGAGCGGCTGCGGCAAGTCGACCGTGGCCAACCTGGTCATGCAGCTGATGGCGCCCAGCGCCGGCGAGGTGCGGGTGGCCGGCGAGCCGGTCGATGCAACGAGCGGTGCCGCGCTGCGCCGCGTCTGGCGCCAGATGCAGATGATGTTCCAGGACCCTGCGGCCTCGCTCAACCCGCGCATGCGCGCACTCGACATCGTGGCCGAGCCGCTGCGCAACTACGGCCTCGGCGACCACGCCGCGCGCGACCGGCAGGCCCGCGAACTGCTGGAACGCGTGGGCCTTGCCGCGGCCATGCACAAGCGCTACCCGCACGAGTTCTCCGGCGGCCAGAAGCAGCGCCTGGGCATCGCCCGCGCCCTCGCCCTCGCGCCGGCCCTGATCGTGGCGGACGAGCCGGTTTCGGCCCTCGATGTCTCGGTGCAGGCGCAGGTGCTCAACCTGCTGCGCGACCTGCAGCGCGAGCGCGGCCTGGCCTACCTGTTCGTCAGCCATGACCTCGGCGTGGTCGAGTACATCGCGGACGACGTGGCGGTGATGTACCTGGGCGTGATCGTGGAGCGCGCGCCGCGGCAGGCCTTCTTCGCACGGCCGCTGCACCCGTACGCGGAGGCGCTGCTCGCCTCGGTGCCGGCCATCGATCCGCACCACCGGCGACGCCACGTGCTGCTGGAGGGCGATGTGCCCAGCGCCGCAGCGCTGCCGAGCGGTTGCCGCTTTCGCACGCGCTGCCCGCTGGCCCATGCACGCTGCGCCGCCGAAGAGCCCGCGCTGCGCGAAGTCGCGCCCGCCCGATTCGTGGCCTGCCACGCCGTGGCGGGCCAGCCAGACCACCCAGCCCCGGGGCTTGCGGGGACACAACCATGAAGGAGACCGCCCATGCCTAGCCTCATTCGTCCGCGCGTGCTCGCCGCCGCGCTGCTGCTCGCCGCTGCCGCCGGTGCCCATGCGCAGGGCACCACCCTGCGCGTGCGGCCCTTCGGCGACCTCAAGGGCATCGACCCGATCGTCAACTCCGACTACATGGCGCGCAACCACGGCTACATGGTCTACGACACCCTCTTCGCGCTCGACGACAAGCTGCAGGTCAAGCCGCAGATGCTGGAGAGCTACGCCGCCACGCCCGACGGCCTGAGCTGGACCTTCGTGCTGCGCGAGGGTCTCAAGTTCAGCGACGGCGCCGCCGTCACTTCGGCCGACGTGGTCGCCTCGCTGCAGCGCTGGGGCCAGCGCGACGGCCTCGGGCAACAGCTGGCGGCCCGCACCGCGGAGCTGGTCGCAGTCGACCCAAAGACCGTGCGCCTGAAGCTGCGCGAGCCCTGGGGCCTGGTGCTGGACGCGCTGGGCAAGCCCAGCTCCAACGTGCCCTTCATCATGCCGGAGCGCATCGCGAAGACCCCGGCCACCACGCCCATCACCGACCCCACCGGCTCCGGCCCCTTCATCATGAAGAAGGACGAATGGGTGCCCGGCTCGAAGATCGTGTACGTGAAGAACCCTGGCTACGTGCCGCGCAAGGAAGAGCCCAGCGGCCTTGCCGGCGCCAAGCGCGCCAACGTGGATCGCGTGGAATGGCTCTACATGCCAGACCCGCAGAGCGCCGTCAACGCGGTGCAGGCGGGCGAGCTCGACATCTTCGAGGAGGTGCCGGCCGACATGCTCAAGGGCCTGGGCGATGCGAAGAACGTCAGGCTCGCGCCGCAGGATTCGCTGGGCGTGCAGGCCGTGTTCCGCATGAACACCACGCAGCCGCCTTTCGACAACGTCAAGGTGCGCCAGGCGGTGCTCGCGATGATCGACCAGGAGACCTTCCTGCGCGCCGCGGTCGACGACCCGAAGCTCTACAAGGTCTGCGGCTCCTTCTACATGTGCGGCTCGCCCTACTACACCGCCGCCGGCTGGCCCAGGCCCGACATGGCGCGTGCGAAGCAACTGCTCAAGGACAGCGGCTACAAGGGCGAGCCGGTGGTGGTGCTGCACGGCAACGAGGGTCTGACCAACGTGCTGAGCCTGGTGGCCGAGCAGGTGATGCGCGACGCCGGCTTCAAGGTCGATGCGCAGGCGATGGACTGGGGCACGCTGACCGCGCGCCGCGCCAGCCGCAACCCGCCGGCGCAGGGCGGCTGGTCGCTCTTCATCTCGGCCCCCACCGGCGCCGACATGATGGACCCGCTGGGCCATCTCGCACTGCGCTCCAACTGCGACAAGGCCTGGTTCGGCTGGCCCTGCGACGAGCAGATCGAGAAGCTGCGCGACCAGTTCGCGGTGGCGCCCGACCTCGCCAGGCGCAAGGAGATCGCGGCCGCCGTGCAGGCGCGTGCGCTGGAGACCGTGCCCTACGTGCCGCTGGGCCAGATGTCGCTGGTGCGCGCCTATTCGGCCAAGCTCAGCGGCGTGCTGAACGCGGCCGTGCCGGTGTACTGGAACATCCGCAAGGCCCCCTGAGCCGCGCCCGCACGCCCATGCTGAAGACCATCGATCCGCTGCTCGGCCCGGACCTGCTGCACGCACTCGCCGCCATGGGCCACGGCGACGAGATCGCCATCGTCGACGCCAACTTCCCGGCCGCTGCCTGCGCACGCCGGCTGCTCCGGGTGGAAGGCGCGAGCTCGCCGCAGCTGCTGGTTGCCGTGCTCGGCCTCCTGCCGCTGGACGATTTCGTCGAGGCCCCGATGGCGACGATGGAAGTGGTGGGTGCAGTGGCAGAGGTGCCGGCGATCGTGCGCGAGTTCCACGGCCTGGCCGAGCGCGCGGAGGGCCGCGCCCTGCCATTGGCGACCTTGCAGCGGGACGCCTTCTATGCCCGGGCGCGCGGGGCCTTTGCCATCGTCCAGACCGGGGAGATGCGCCTCTATGGCAATGTGCTGCTGCGCAAGGGCGTGGTCCGCCCGAAGGAGCCGCACGCGTGAATCCGACTTGGCTGCCGCCGCTGCAACGCCTCGCCGCGCCGCCGCGGCTGGGGCTCGGCGGCGCGCCGTTGGGCAATCTCTACGCGCCGCTCGATGACGACGAAGCCGAGCGCACCATCGAGGAAGCCTGGCGCCTCGGCCTGCGCTACTTCGACACCGCGCCGCTCTACGGCCACGGCCTGAGCGAAGTGCGCCTGGGCCGCGCGCTGCGGCGCAAGCCGCGCGGGGACTTCGTGCTCTCCACGAAGGTCGGCCGCCTGCTCGATGCCGATCCCGCGCCGCCGACGGAGCGCGACGGCTACGTGCGCGGCCTGCCGCTGGCCCCGCGCTTCGACTACAGCCATGACGGCGCGCTGCGCTCCATCGAGCAGAGCCTCGAGCGCCTGGCCCTGTCGCGCATCGACATCGCCTTCATCCACGACATCGACCGCCACACCCACGGCCCCGAACAGCCCGCGCGCTTTCGCGAGGCGATGGAAGGCGCCTACCGCGCGCTCGAGCGCCTGCGCAGCGAAGGCGTGCTCGGCGCCATCGGCATCGGCGTCAACGAATGGGAGGTCTGCAGCGACGCGCTCGCCGCCGGCGGCTTCGACTGCCTGATGCTGGCCGGCCGCTACACGCTGCTGGACGACTCGGCCCGGCGCGAGCTGGTGCCGCTGTGCAGGTCGCGCGGCGTGAAGCTGATCCTGGCCGGCGTCTTCAACTCCGGCATCCTCGCCAGCGGCGCCACGCCGGGTGCGCATTTCCACTACCGGCCGGCCCCCGAGGCAGTGCGGGCGCGCGTCGCTCGCCTCGCTTCGACCTGCGCCGCCTTCGGCGTCGCGCTGCCGGCTGCTGCGCTGCAGTTCGCGCTGGCCTGCCCCGCTGCGGCCGCGGTGGTAGTGGGTGCGCGCAGCGCCGAAGAGATCGCACAGGCCGTCGCACACGCGCAAGCGACCATTCCGCCCGCGCTGTGGGATGCACTGGCGCGCGAGGGCTGAGAAGGTGGGCACGCTGCGCATCGATGCACACCAGCACTACTGGTCGCTCGCGCATCGCGACTACGGCTGGCTCGAGGACACGCCGGCGCTGCACCCGATCTACCGCGACTTCGCTCCCGAAGACCTGGCCCCGCTGCTGGATGGCGCCGGTATCGATGGCACCGTGCTCGTGCAGGCCGCCCCGAGCGAGGCCGAGACCTGGCGCCTGCTGGCCCTGGCCGCGCAGCCCGGCAGCCGTGTGCGCGCTGTCGTCGGCTGGACCGACCTGGCCGCGCCCGACGCGCCCGCTCGCATCAGGCGGCTCGCGCAAGAACCCTTGCTGAAGGGCCTGCGGCCCATGCTGCAGGACATCGCGGAGCCGGACTGGATCCTGCGGCCTGCACTGCGACCCGCCATCCAGGCGATGACCGATGCCGGGCTGCGGCTCGATCTCCTGATCAAGCCCCGCCAGCTCGAGGCCGCCCTGGCCTTCGCGCGCGCGCATCGGACGCTGCCGATGGTGATCGATCACGCGGCCAAGCCCGACATCGCAGGCGGCGCCTTCGAGCCCTGGGCGACATGGATCGCGCGCTTCGCCGCGGAGACAACGGTCCACTGCAAGCTCTCGGGACTGGCCACCGAGGCCGGGCCCGGCTGGGACGTCCGGCGCCTGCGGCCCTGGGTCGAGCACCTGCTGCGGCATTTCGGCCCGGCGCGCCTGATGTGGGGCAGCGACTGGCCGGTGCTGAACCTGGCGGGCAGCTACCCGCACTGGCATGCCGTGTCCGACGCGCTGCTCGACGGCCTGCCGCTCGAGGCGCAAGCGGCCATCCGCGGTGCGAACGCGGCGGCGTTCTATGGCATAAAGTGATGCGCGGCCTTCTCCCCGCGCCTCTTCACTTCCTGCCCTCCCATGAAAACAAAAGCTGCCGTTGCCTGGAAATCCGCCGACCCCCTGTCCATCGAGACCGTGGACCTCGAAGGTCCGAAGTTCGGCGAGGTCCTGGTCGAGATCAAGGCGACGGGCATCTGCCACACCGACTACTACACCCTCTCCGGCGCCGACCCGGAAGGCATCTTCCCGGCCATCCTCGGCCACGAAGGCGCGGGCATCGTGGTCGACGTCGGGCCCGGCGTCACCTCGCTCAAGAAGGGCGACCACGTCATTCCGCTCTACACGCCCGAGTGCCGGCAGTGCAAGTTCTGCCTCTCGCGCAAGACCAACCTCTGCCAGCTGATCCGCGGCACCCAAGGCAAGGGCCTCATGCCCGATGCCACCAGCCGCTTCAGCCTGGACGGCAAGCCCATCTTCCACTACATGGGCACCTCCACGTTCAGCAACTACACGGTGGCGCCCGAGATCTCGATGGCCAAGATCCGCGAGGACGCACCCTTCGACAAGGTCTGCTACATCGGCTGCGGCGTCACCACCGGCATCGGCGCGGTGATCTTCACCGCCAAGGTGGAAGCCGGCGCCAACGTGGTGGTGTTCGGCCTCGGCGGCATCGGGCTCAACGTGATCCAGGGCGCCAAGATGGTGGGCGCCGACAAGATCATCGGCGTCGATCTGAACCCTGCGCGCGAGGCGATGGCACGCAAGTTCGGCATGACGCACTTCCTCAACCCGAAGGAGCACGCCAACATCGTCGACGCCATCGTGCAGCTGACCGACGGCGGCGCCGACTACAGCTTCGAGTGCATCGGCAACACGCAGGTGATGCGCCAGGCGCTGGAGTGCACGCACAAGGGCTGGGGCCGCAGCATCATCATCGGCGTGGCCGAGGCGGGCGCCGAGATCAGCACCCGTCCCTTCCAGCTCGTGACCGGCCGCAAGTGGGAAGGCTCGGCCTTCGGCGGCGCGCGCGGGCGCACCGACGTGCCGAAGATCGTCGACTGGTACATGGAAAACAAGATCAACATCGACGACCTGATCACGCACACCATGCCGCTCGAGGACATCAACAAGGGCTTCGACCTGATGAAGCGCGGCGAATCGATCCGCGGCGTGGTCCTCTACTGACGGCGGCATCGCGATGGCGACGATGACCCCGGTTCGACAGGTCCGGGCCGGCGTGCTCGACATCGGCTACCACGAGACCGGCCCGGCCGACGGGCCGCCGGTGCTGCTGATGCACGGCTTTCCCTACGACATCCACGCCTATGCGGAGGTCGCGCCGCTGCTCGCGGCGAAGGGCTGCCGCGTCATCGTGCCCTTCATGCGCGGCTACGGCAGCACGCGCTTCCTCGACTCGGCCACCCGGCGCTCGGGCCAGCAGGGCGCCTTCGGCGCCGACCTGCTCGCGCTGATGGACGCGCTGGCCATCCCGCGCGCCGTGCTCGCGGGCTACGACTGGGGCGGGCGCGCCTGCTGCGTCGTGGCCGCGCTGTGGCCCGAGCGCTGCGCGGGCCTGGTCTCGCTCAACAGCTACAACATCCAGGACATCGCCGCCGCTGCAAAGCCGATCGCGCCCGAGAACGAGCGGCGCTACTGGTACCAGTACTACTTCCACGGCGAGCGCGGCCGCGCCGGGCTCGAGCAGAACCGCCGCCCGCTGTGCCGGCTGCTGTGGTCGCTCTGGTCGCCCACCTGGGCTTTCGACGACGCCACCTTCGAGCGCAGCGCCGCGGCCTTCGACCACCCCGACTTCGTCGAGGTCGTGATCCACTCCTACCGCCACCGCTTCGGCCTGGTGGCAGGCGACCCGGCCTACGACGACGTCGAACGCCGGCTTGCCGCGCAGCCGCCCATCACGGTGCCCGCCATCACCTTCGACGGCGCCGACGACGGCGTGATGATGATCGGCGGCACCGCCGCGCATGCGCGCCACTTCACCGGCCCGCACCAGCACCGCGTGGTGCCGGGTGCCGGCCACAACCTGCCCCAGGAAAAACCGCAGGACTTCGCCGATGCCGTCCTCGAACTCGTGAACACTTCCCGACCATGAACCCAGGCATCCGCACGCTGTCCGAACACCGCTGCTTCGGCGGCACCCAGGGCTTCCACGAACACGACGCACGCGAGACCGGCTTGCCGATGCGCTTCTCGGTCTTCCTGCCGCCACAGGCGCAGCAGGGCCCGGTGCCGGCCCTGATGTACCTCGCAGGCCTGACCTGCAACGAGGAGACCTTCATGGTCAAGGCCGGCGCCCAGCGGCTGGCGGCCGAGCTGGGCCTGGCGCTGATCGCGCCCGACACCAGCCCGCGCGGCGCCCGCGTGGCCGGCGAGAGCGACAACTGGGACTTCGGCGTCGGCGCCGGCTTCTACCTCGACGCCACGCAGGCGCCCTGGGCGACGAACTGGCGCATGGAAAGCTGGATCGTCCACGAGCTGCTGCCGCTGCTGGGCGCGCATTTCCCCATCGACATTCAACGCCTGGGCGTCTTCGGCCACTCGATGGGCGGGCACGGGGCGCTCACGCTGGCGCTGCGTCATCCGGGCCGCTTCGCCTCGCTGTCGGCCTTTGCGCCGATCTGCGCGCCCAGCGAGTGCCCCTGGGGCGAGAAGGCTTTCGGCGGCTATTTCGGCCCGGACCGCGAGCAATGGCTGGCGCACGATGCGAGCGCGCTGATGCAGTCGCAGACCGCTGCGCCATACCCCGGAGGCATCCTCGTCGACCAGGGCCTGGCGGACAAGTTCCTGGCCGACCAGCTGCATCCGCAACGGCTCGAGACCGCCTGCCGTGCCGTGGGGCAGCCGCTCACGCTGCGCCGGCACGAGGGCTACGACCACGGCTACTACTTCATTCAGACCTTCATCGCGGACCACCTGGCGCACCATGCCCGGTTCCTGCGCGGCTGAGGCAGCCCCTGCCCGGCTGCACGGCCGCTCCGAAGGCGACAGCACCGTAGCGCAAAGCGAAGGCACTCAGTGAGCCATTTCGTCGAAAGCCTGCACGAAGTGTTCGAGCGCATGGGCCGCATCGAGGCGCGCCGCATGTTCGGCGGCCACGGCATCTACCACGACGGGCGCATGTTCGCCCTGGTGGCCAATGACACGCTCTACTTCAAGGCCGATGCGAACACGCTGGCCGAGTTCGAGAGGCGCGGGCTGCCCGCCTTCGGCTACGAGCGCGAGGGCCGGCGCACGGAGATGTCCTATCGCCAGGCGCCCGAAGAGATCTTCGAGGACCGCGACGAGGCCATGCGCTGGGGCCGGTTGGCGTGGGAGGCGGCGTTGCGCGCGGCCGCGCCCAAGCGGGCGCGGCGCCCTGCAGGGAAGCAGGGCAAAGGCACGGCGCGCTGAAATCGGCGCTGCAGCGGTCGATCTCCAGACGGAGCGTCGTTGGTTGCGCCGCGGAGGTCGGTCTTCATGACGCCTGGCGCAGCCAGGCCCGGGCCCGGTCCACCAGCTCAGGCAGCGGCGCCGTTGCATCGACCGCCAGCACGCCGGCCTCCCCGACCGGCGATTCGAGAGTCGCGAACTGGTCGGCGACCAGGCTCGCGGAGAAGAAGTGCCCGGCCCCGCGTCCCGCAACGCGGCGCTCGGCCTCCTCGCGCGACAGGTCCATGAAGACGAAGAGCAGCCGGGGCACCGCGGCACGCAGCCGGTCGCGGTAGCCGCGCTTGAGCGCCGAGCAGCTCAGCACCGCGCCCTGCGGATGCGCGGCGAGCGTGCCCGCCAGCGTGTCCAGCCAGCCGGCCCGGTCGGCGTCGGTGAGCGCGATGCCGGCGCGCATCTTGCTCACGCTTTCGGGCGGATGAAAGTCGTCGCCTTCGATCAGCGGCAGCCCCAGCTCGCGGGCCAGCGCGGCGCCGAGGCTGGACTTGCCGCAGCCCGACACGCCCATCACGACGAGCCAGCGGGATGGGCTCTGCGACGAAGATAAGTAAAGCTCGGTCATTGGAACTATTGTGTTGCGATCTCTACTTATGATGGCGCCCTTCGACGGGAAGTAACAAGCCGTGTCCATGGTCTCGCTCGCTCTGCGCCGCCCCTACACCTTCATCGTGATGGCGATGCTGATCGTGCTGGCCACGCCTTTCGTGCTGGCACGCATGGCAACCGACATCTTCCCCGAGATCAACATCCCGGTGCTCAGCATCATCTGGAACTACGGCGGCCTGCCGGCCCAGGAGATGGGGCAGCGCATCGCGGGCCAGACCGAGCGCGGCCTCACCACCACGGTGAGCGACATCGAGCATATCGAGTCGCAGTCGCTGGCCGGCGTGAGCGTGATCAAGATCTTCTTCCAGCCCACGGCCAACATCGAGACCGCGATCGCCCAGA
Organism: Variovorax stachyos; assembly: GCF_051400855.1. Lineage (NCBI taxonomy): Bacteria > Pseudomonadati > Pseudomonadota > Betaproteobacteria > Burkholderiales > Comamonadaceae > Variovorax > Variovorax stachyos. Next base: position 43,717 of record NZ_JBLFFN010000025.1, read on the forward strand.
CGGTCGCCTCGGTACAGACCCAGGTGCGCCAGCTGCCGCCGGGCATCACGCCGCCGCTGGTGATCAAGTACTCGGCCTCCAGCATCCCGGTGATCCAGCTGGCGCTGTCGAGCAGCGAGCGGCCGGAGAACGCGCTCTTCGACTCGGCCATCAACCAGCTGCGGCCGCAGCTCATCACCATTCCCGGCGTCGCCATTCCCTTCCCCTACGGGGGCAAGAACCGCGTGATCTCGGTGGACCTCGACACCCAGGCCCTGCAGGCGCGCGGGCTCTCGCCGGCCGACGTGGTGAACGCGGTGAACGCGCAGAACCTGATCCTGCCCTCCGGCACCGCCAAGTTCGGCGCCACCGAGTACAGCGTGAGGATGAACGGCTCGCCCGAGGTGCTGGCCGGCCTGAACGACCTGCCGGTGCGCACGGCCAACGGGGCCACCACCTACCTGCGCGACGTGGCCTACGTGCGCGACGGCTTCCAGCCGCAGACCAACATCGTGCGGCAGGACGGCGTGCGCGGCGTGCTGCTGTCGGTGATCAAGAACGGCAGCGCGTCGACGCTGGACATCGTCTCCAACCTGCGCGCCATGCTTCCGGTGGCGCAGCAGAGCATGCCGGCGGACATCAAGGTCACGCCGCTGTTCGACCAGTCGCTGTTCGTCAAGGCGGCCGTGCAGGGGGTGGTGCTCGAGGCCGTCATCGCGGCCCTGCTGACCGCCGCGATGGTGCTGATCTTCCTGGGCAACTGGCGCAGCACGCTGATCATCGCGGCGACGATTCCGCTGTCGATCCTGGCTTCGGTCCTGGCGCTCTACGCCCTGGGCGAGACGCTCAACCTCATGACGCTGGGCGGGCTCGCGCTCTCGGTCGGCATCCTGGTCGACCAGGCGATCGTGACCATCGAGAACATCGAGCGCCACCTGCACATGGGCACCCCGCTCAACGAGGCGATCATGGTGGGCGCCGGCGAGATCGGGCCTGCCGCCTTCGTTTCGACGCTGTGCATCTGCATCGTGTTCGTGCCGATGTTCTTTCTCTCGGGCGTGGCGCGTTTCCTGTTCGTGCCCTTGGCCGAGGCGGTGGTGTTCGCGATGCTGGCCTCCTACATCCTGTCGCGAACGCTGGTGCCGACGCTCGTCATGCTGCTGATGGGCCGCGTGCATGCGCAGCATGCCCAACACGCGCACGGCAGCCCGGCAGCCGACAAGCCCAGCCTGCTGCAGCGGGTCTACCGCAGCTTCGACCGGCGCTTCGAGCGCGTGCGGCGCGCCTACACGCTGGTGCTGTCGGCGCTGCTGTCCAAGCGCGGCAGCTTCATCGCCCTCTTCCTCGGCTTCTGCCTCCTGTCCTGCCTGCTCTACCCGGTGCTGGGCCGCGACTTCTTCCCCGGCGTGGATGCCGGCCAGATCCGCCTGCACATGCGCGCGCCCACCGGCACGCGGATCGAGGAGACGGCGCGCCTGGCCGACGAGGTGGAGGCGGCGATCCGCGAGCTGGTGCCGAAGGACCAGCTCGAGACCATCCTCGACAACCTGGGCGTGCCCAACAGCGGCATCAACCTCTCGTACAGCAACGCCGGCACCATCGGCACGCTCGACGGCGAGATCCTGCTCTCGCTGCGCGACGGCCACCGGCCGACCGAAGAGTTCGTCTCGCTGCTGCGCGCGGAGCTGCCCCGGCGCTTCCCCGGCATCGAGTTCTTCTTCCAGCCCGCGGACATCGTCACGCAGATCCTGAACTTCGGCCTGCCCGCGGCCATCGACGTGCAGTTCAGCGGCAACGACCTGGCCGGCAATGCGCAGCATGCCGCGGCACTGGTCAAGGCCATCCGCAAGATCCCCGGCGCCGTCGATGCCCATGTGCACCAGCGCCTGGACACGCCCAGCCTCAGCCTGCAGATGGACCGCACGCGGTTGCAGCAGGTCGGGCTCACGGCCCAGAACGTCGGCCAGAACGTGCTGATCGCGTTGTCGGGCAGCTCGCAGACCGCACCGGCCTTCTGGCTCAATCCGCAGAACGGCGTGGTCTACAACGTCGCGGTCCAGACGCCCCAGTACAAGGTCGACTCGCTCGACGCGCTGCTCAACATCCCCGTGGGCGGCCAGGGCGCCGGGGCCGGGCCGCCGCAGCTGCTGGGCAACCTGGTCGAGGCGCAGGCCGCGCGGCAGCCTTCGGTGGTCTCGCGCTACAACATCTCGCCGGTGATCGACGTGTACGTCAGCGTGCAGGGCACCGACCTCGCCAGCGTGGCGGGGGAGGTGAAGAAGCTGGTCGACGAAATTCGGCCCAGGCTCTCGCGCGGCAGCCAGGTCGCGATCCGCGGCCAGGTCGAGACCATGCAGTCCTCCTTCCTCGGGCTGGGCGTCGGGCTCGCGATGGCGATCGTGCTGGTGTACCTGCTGATCGTGGTCACCTTCCAGTCGTGGCTGGACGCCGCGATCATCATCACCGCCCTGCCCGCGGCGCTGGCCGGCATCGCCTGGATGCTGTTCCTCACCGGCACCACGCTGAGCGTGCCGGCGCTGACCGGCGCCATCATGACCATGGGCGTCGCCACCGCCAACAGCATCCTGCTGGTGTCCTTCGCGCGCGACCGGCTGGCCGCCGGCGTGCCGCCGCTGTCGGCCGCGCTGGAGGCCGGGGCCACCCGCATCCGGCCGGTGCTGATGACGGCGCTGGCGATGATCATCGGCATGATCCCGATGGCGCTGGGCGTGGGCGAAGGCGGCGAGCAGAACGCGCCGCTGGGCCGCGCTGTCATCGGCGGCCTGCTGTTCGCGACCGTGTCCACCCTCTTCTTCGTGCCGGCCGTGTATGCCGGCATCCACAACCGCATGGTCCATCGCAAGGCGCGCCGGGCCGGATCGTCCGCGCCGCCGCAGGGCGCTGCGCCCCAGGAGAGTTGAGACCATGACGGAGCAACGCCACGTGGCATTGGGCATTCATCCGATCGCCGCCGACGAACAGGGCGAGCATCACGAGCTGCTGCGGCGCCGCCAGATCGTGCGCCGCGCGCGCATCGCCGTGCTGATCGTGCTGGTGCTGCTGGCCATCGGGGCGGCGCGCACGGTGTTCGTGCGCATGGCCAATGCGCGCGCGCTCGAAGCCTCCTCCACCGAGCTCGCCAGGCAATACGTCAAGACCGTGCTGCCGCAGACGGCCGCGGCCGGGCAGACGCTGGCGCTGCCGGGCACGCTGCAGGGCTTCGTGCAGGCGCCGATCTCCGCGCGCGCCAGCGGCTACCTCAAGCGCTGGACCAAGGACATCGGCAGCCAGGTGCAGAAGGGCGAGTTGCTGGCGGAGATCGAGACGCCGGAGATCGACCAGCAGCTCTCGCAGGCGGTCGCCGCGCGGCAGCAGGCGGCCTCCAGCCTCGAGCTGGCGAAGAGCACGGTGGCGCGCTGGGAAAACCTGCGCAAGAAGGACGTGGTCTCGCAGCAGGACCTGGACGAGCGGCGCAGCGGCCTCGCGCAGGCCACCGCCAACGTGGCCGCGGCCGATGCCAACGTGCAGCGGCTGCGCCAGACGGAGGGCTTCAAGCGCATCGTCGCGCCCTTTGCGGGCGTCATCACGCGGCGCAACGTCGATGTGGGTGACCTGATCGACGCAGGCGGCAGCCGGCCGCTGTTCTTGCTCGCGCAGACCGATCCGCTGCGCGTGTACATCAACGTGCCGCAGGCCTACGCGCAGCTGGTCAAGACCGGCCAGCCGGTGGTGGTGACGCAGGCCGAGCTGCGCGGCCAGAGCTTCAAGGGCGAGGTGGCGCGCACCTCCGGCGCCATCGACACGGCCACGCGGATGATGCAGGTCGAGGTCGCGCTGCCGAATCGCGAGGGCCTGCTCCTGCCGGGCGCCTACGTGCAGGTCTCGCTGCCGCTGGCGGCCAGCCGCGCGCTCAGCATTCCGGCCAACACGCTGCTGTTCCGCCCCGAGGGCACGCGCGTTGCCACGGTCGATGCCGAAGGGCGCGTGCGCCTGCGCACCGTCAACCTCGGCCGCAACTACGGCGAGACGGTCGAGGTGCTGGACGGCATCGCCGCGAACGATCGGCTGATCCTCAATCCCTCCGACTCGCTAGCCGAGGGCGATGTGGTGGCGGTGGCCAAGGAACCGGCGTGAAGGTGCGGCTGCGTCCCTGGGCCGCCCTGGCAAGTGCACTGCTGCTTGCGGCCTGCGCCGCGGGGCCGGACTATCGCGCGCCCCAGGTCGAGGTGCCGGTGAGCTGGCAGCTCGAGGCGCCCTGGCGCAAGGCCGCACCCAGCGATGCGCTCGACAAGGGGCCCTGGTGGCAGCGCTTCGGCGATGCCCAGCTCGATCGCCTGCAGCAGCAGGCGCTGCGCAACAGCCCCACGCTGACGCTCGCGGGCGCGCGGCTCGCGCAGGCGCGCGCCACACTGGCCGCAGCCGACGCGGCACGCTCTCCGCAGCTGGGCCTGGGCGCACGCGCGGCACGGTTCAAGATCTCCGCCAACCGCCCGCTCACCAACTATGCGGCGCAGAACTTCTCGACGGTGCAGAACGATTTCGCGCTCTCGCTCAACGCCAGCTACGAGCTGGACCTCGCCGGCCGCGTGCAGCGCTCGGTCGAGGGCGCGACCGCTTCCGCCGAGCAGTCGGCGGCCGATCTGGAGAACACGCGCCTGCTGCTCACCACCGACCTCGCCTCGGCCTACTTCAACCTGCGCGCGACCGACATCGAACTGGACGTGCTGTCGCGCTCGATCGCGCTGCAGCGCCGCGCGCTGGAACTGGTGACGGCGCGCCACGAGCTCGGCGCCGTCTCGGGGCTGGACGTGGCGCAACAGCAGGCGCTGCTGGACAGCACGCTGGCGCAGGTGGACGTGCTGAGAAGGCTGCGCTCCCAGTACGAGCATGCCCTCGCCACGCTGACCGGCACGCCCGCGCCCAGCTTTGCGCTGGCGCCGGACCTGCGCCCCATCGTGCCGCCGGCCATCCCCATCGGCGTGCCCTCGGAGGCGCTGGAGCGCCGTCCCGATGTGGCCTCGGCGGAGCGCGCCATGGCTGCGGCCAACGCGCAGATCGGCGTGGCCACCGCCGCCTTCTATCCCAGCGTGATGCTGGCGCCGATGCTCGGCGTGGACAGCCGCATGATCGAAAGCCTGTTCGATGCGCCGAGCCTGCTGTGGTCGGTGGGCGTCTCGGCCACGCAGGTGCTGTTCGACGGCGGGCGCGTGCGTGCCAACGTCGATTTCGCCCAGGCCGGGCATGCGGCCACCGTCGCCAACTACCGGCGCGTGGTGCTGACGGCAATGCAGGAGGCCGAGGATGGCATCACCGGCCTCGCCGCGCTGGACCGCGCGGTGACGCAGTCGCTCGCCGCCGTCGATTCGGCACGCCGCGTGCTGGACATGGCGACCAGCCGCTACGAGGGCGGTGCCTCGACCTACCTCGACATGATCAGCGCGCAACAGTCGCTGCTGACCGCCGAGCGCCAGGCCGCGCAGTTGCAGGGCCAGCGCCTGCTGACCTCGGTGTTTCTCGTGAAGGCCCTGGGCGGCGACTGGTGCGGCGTCGCACCGGACAGCGCCGGCAGCGCAGCTGACGCTAGAACAGACTGCCCTGCCCCGCTGCGCCGGGTGGCCGGAACGCGCTGAGGTCGAGCGCGATGCGTTCGCGGTTGAAGCCCAGCCGATGCGCCGCCTTCTCGAAGCGCTGGCGGATCAGCTCGGCCCACAGCCCGGTGCCGACCATGCGGGTGCCGAACGACGCGTCGTAGTCCTTGCCGCCGCGCATCTCGTGGATGCGCGCCATGATGCGCGCGGCACGCTGCGGGTAGTGCAGCTCCAGCCACTGCTTGAAGAGCGGCGCCACCTCCCAGGGCAAGCGGATCACCGTGTAGAAGGCGCTGCGCGCGCCGGCCTCCCACGCCGCCTCCAGCACCTTCTCCATGTCCTCGGTGACGAAGGGAATCTGCGGCGCCACGCTCACGCCCACAGGCACGCCCGCCTCCGCCAGCGTGCGCACCGTGCGCAGACGCCGGTGCGGCGCAGCGGCGCGGGGCTCCAGCTTGCGCGCGAGCTCGCCGTCGAGCGTGGTGATGGTGACGTAGACCGCCGCCAGATGCTGCGCGGCCATCGGCGCAATCAGGTCGAGGTCGCGCTCGACGGCACTGGACTTGGTGACCAGGCCGAAGGGATGGCGCACCTCCTGGAGCAGCTCGATCACCGAGCGCGTGAGCCGCAGCTCGCGCTCGATCGGCTGGTAGCAGTCGGTCGCGGTTCCGATCGCCAGGTTTTGCGGCCTGTAACTGCGCCGCCCCAGCTCGGCGCGCAGCACTTCCACGATGTTGCGCTTGGCGATCAGCTTGGTCTCGAAGTCGAGGCCGGGCGAGAGGTTCAGGTAGCTGTGGGTCGGCCGAGCGAAGCAGTAGATGCAGCCGTGCTCGCAGCCGCGGTAGGGATTGATCGAGCGGTCGAAGTGGATGTCGGGCGAGTCGTTCTCGCTCAGCACAGACTTCACGTCCTCGAAGCGCACCTCGGTCTGCAGGGGCGGGAGCGGCTCGGCGGCGCCTTCCTCGAGCGTGCCCCAGCCGTCGTCGAAGGCGTCGCGCTCGTCGCGCTCGAAGCGGTGGGGCAGCCGGGTCGCCGCGCCGCGGCCCTTGATCGCATGAAGGGGAATGAAAGCATCGGGCATGGTCTTTCACCTCGGAAAAACTGTATGGATATACAGTATTCCACCAATCCGCCGGGCATGCACGCGGAACGGACATCGCACCCGGCTGGCTATCCGCGCGTGCGCGAGATGAGCCATACGGCGACCGAGCTGCATTGATTAGGGCTAAGCCTTGCGCAGCCTCTTCTTCGCTATGCGCACCGCCTGCGCGGCAGCGGCGGGCCCCGGTAACCGTCGGCGCAGGAAGGCGATGAGCTCCTGCGCCACCACGTTGCGCGTCGGCCCCGGCAGGTAGACCAACGCCACGCGTCGCGTGATGCGCGGCTTCGCCAGCGGCAGCACGACCAGCTCGGGATCGCGCAAGGTCCCGGTGTAGAGCCGCGGCATCAGGCCGAGCGCAAGGCCGCCGCGCACCAGCGCATAGAGGGTTTCCGAATAGCTGACGCGGTAGGGCTCGGCGCCCTGCGCGAATTGCGCGCGCGCCGGGTCGCCCAGCGCCGGCATGCTGCCGCTTTCGAACAACACCAGGCGCTGGTCGCCGATCGCCTCCCATTCCACCTCCCGGGCGCGCGCCAGCGCATGGTCGCGGCGCACCACCAGCACCAGCGGATCGCGCAGCAGCTCGACGCAGGCCAGGCCGCCCGGCGGCTCGGTGATGGCGGCGATCGCCAGGTCGAGCTGGCCGCTGCGCACCTCGGCCAGCAGCGTGGTCGAAGGCGCATCGCGCCAAGCCAGCTCCAGCGCACGCCCGGTCTCGCGTAGGAACCCGCTCACCGCCGCCGCGACGCTGTCGCTGGCGGAGGGGATCACGCCGATGCGAACGAAGGCGCGACCGCGCTGCACGGTGCTCTCGATGTCGCGCAGCGCCACTTCCACCGTGTTGACCAGGAAGTCCGTGCGCGCCAGCACCTCGGCGCCCACCGGCGTGAGTTCCAGGCGGTGTGTGGAACGCGTCAGCAGTTCTGCGCCGAGCAGCTTCTCCATCTGCTTGATGGCGTTGCTCAGCGCGGGCTGGGTAATCGACAGGCGCCGCGCGGCACGGCCGAACTGGCCCTCCTGGACCAGCACCGAGAAAAACTGCAGCTGGCGCAGGGTCAAGGCACGCAGAGGCAGGGAAGCCATGGCGCTTGCTTATTAATTGGATGAATCAAATTATAGGAATTCAAAACTTTGCTTATGGCCTGGCACTGACTAGACTGGCCCGATGACACCCGCGCCACTCGATGCCTTCCTGCACGCGATGCCCAAGATGGAGCTGCATTGCCACCTGTTCGGCACCGTGCGCCACGCCACCTTCGCCGCGCTCAATCGCCGTGCCGGGTCCCCGCTGGCCGAACAGGAGGTGGAGGATTTCTATACGCGCGGCGAGAAGCCCGTCGGCGTGCTGCGCGTGCTGCGCGCGCTCGACGCCCATCTGCTGCGCACGCCGGACGACCTGCACCGGCTGGCACTCGAATACCTCGAGGACGCCGCGGCCCACCACGTGCGCTACAGCGAGTTCTTCTGGAATCCGACGGGCACGGTGCATGTCTCCGGTCTTGCCTATGCGGACGCGCAAGCGGCGATCGTGCGCGCCATCCACGACGCGGAGCGGGACTTCCGCATCACCGGCCGCCTGATCGCGGCGATCGACCGCGAGGCCACGCCCGAAGCCGCCGTCGAGATGGTGGAATGGGTCACGGCCAACCGCTGCGATGAGGTGATCGGCATCGGCATCGACTACCGCGAGGTCGATCGTCCGCCGGAGCTCTTCCTGCAGGCCTACCGCGACGCCCGCCGCGCCGGCCTGAAGACCACCGCGCATGCCGGCGAGTTCGGCATGCCGTGGACGAACGTGCGCACCGCGCTCGACCTGTTGCACGTGGACCGCATCGACCACGGCTACACGGTGGTGGACCAGCCCGAATTCGCGCGCGAGTGCGCGGAGCGCGGCGTGCTCTTCACCGTGGTGCCGACCAATTCGTACTATCTGCGCACGCTGCCGCCCGAGCGCTGGGCTCTGGACCATCCCATCCGCCGCATGCCCGGCCTGGGACTGCGCATCCATCCCAACACCGACGATCCCACGCTTCACAAGGTCACGCCCACCCAGGCCTGGGCCATGATGGTGCGGGACTTCGGCTTCGGCCCCGACGACCTGCGCAGCTTCATGCACAACGGCCTCGAGGGCGCCTGGATCGACGACAGCACGCGCCGTGCATGGCGCGCGCAGTGGAGCCAGGAATTCGACACGCTGCGCGCACAACTGCCCCCCGACGCCATCCTTTCCGGAAACTGACCATGCCTCAACCCAAGCTTCCGCTTCTCGCCTCCCTGCTGCTGACCGCCGCCCTGCCCGGCGCGGCCATCGCGCAGGCCGCGTGGCCCAGCGCCAAGCCGATCACGCTGATCGTGCCCTACTCGGCCGGCGGCAGCGTGGACTTCAATGCCCGACTGGTCGCCACCAAGCTGGGCGAGCGGCTCAAGCAGTCGGTGGTGATCGAGAACGTGACCGGTGCCGGCGGTGCCATCGGCGTGGCCAAGGCGGCGAACGCGGCGCCCGACGGCTACACGCTGGTCGCCGGCCCCGACAGCGCGATCGCGATCGGCAAGCTGATCAACCCCGCCGCCTTCAAGTTCGACCCGCTGAAGGACCTGGCGCCGGTCGGCATGCTCAACACGGCGCCGATGGTGCTGGTGGCGCGTCCCGGCCTGCCGGTGCAGAGCTATGCCGATTTCGTGAAGCTCGCGAAGGCCGCGCCCGGCAAGTACAACTACGCGACCTCGGGCGTGGGCACGGTGCTTCAACTGGCGATGGAATTGCTCAAGGAAAAGAGCGGCATCTTCGTGACCCACGTGCCCTACCGCGGCGGCGCGCAGATCGCGACCGACGTGATCGGCAACCAGGTCGACCTGGCGATGCTGGTCAGCACCAGTGCCATCCCCCATGTGAACGGCGGCCGGCTCAAGGCCCTGGGCGTGACCGGCAGCACGCGGCTCGATGCGCTGCCCCATGTGCCGACCTTCGGCGAAATGCCTGGCCTCAAGGGCTATTCGATGGTGAGCTGGACCGGCATCTTCGCGCCGGCCCGGACACCGGCGCTGATCGTGAACCGCCTCAACGACGAGCTCAATGCAGTGCTGAAGGACCCAGAAGTGCGATCCAAGCTGCAGGAGCAGGGCGCCCTCCCCGGCAGTGGTTCGGCCGAGGATCTGGGGAAGTTCGTGCAGGCGGAGTACGCGCGCAATCAGAAGATCGTGCAGGCGGCGAATATCAAGGAGTGAAGTGCGGGGCGAGGGAGAGGGAGCAATACCGGCAAGAAATCTCGCCAAATCTCTTCAAGCGCGGTCATCTCGAAGTCAGCTGCGTAGCATCCTCTCGCGCCCGCAGGGATGCGGCTTTCCAATGCTGACTTTCGATGATCATGATTTCATTGCTGCGCTACGCAACACTCGTCATCGCGTGCCTGACCGCCGGCTGCGCGAGCTTGCCGCCACCTGCGCCCCGCATCCCCGAGCAGGCGATTTCGGCTTCGCCGCGAACAGAACTCGGAAGGATCGCGCTGTCAGCGAAGACCGGGGCTGCCGATCGGTCGGCCGTGCGGCCTTTGCCGCAGGGCAGTTTCGCGCTCGATGCCCGGCTCGAGCTCATCCGCCGGGCGCAGGCCTCGCTGGATGTGCAGTCCTACCACCTCTCCAACGACAAGACCGGCCTGCTGATCCTGCGCGAACTGCGCGACGCAGCGCGGCGCGGCGTGAGAGTCCGGTTGCTGCTCGATGACTTTCATACGGTCGGCCTCGATCGCGCCCTGCTTGCATTGGCCGCCGAAACCGGCGCCGAGGTACGCCTGTTCAATCCGTTTGCAAGTGGCCGCGAGCACACAGCCACGCGCTGGCTCGTTTTCTTCAGCGACTTCAGCCGCCTCAACCATCGCATGCACAACAAGCTCCTTGTCGCGGATGGCGCCATTGCGATCGCAGGCGGGCGCAACATGGCCGACGAATACTTCATGCGCAGCGATGGGGCCAACTTTCTCGACTTCGAGCTGCTGATGGCCGGCCCCGTCGTACCGCAATCGGCGCGAATCTTCGACGAGTACTGGAACAGCGACGTGGTGTATCCATTGGCGCACGTGGTGCACACGCAGGACGCCGCGGACAAGCTGAAAGACGAATTCGAGCTCGCCAGCTCCGAGGCGCGTGCCCCCCGGCCCGACGCGCTACCCGAGGTCGACGCCTTCGGCGAACCCCCGTTGGGCAAGGAACTCGCACGCGGAGAGCTTCGATGGATGCAAGCCGAGGCAGAGGCCTTTGCAGACAGCCCGAACAAGGCCCTCGGCACGCGCCCGGCGGGCATTGTGACACTCGCGCAACGCTGGTACGCGGCCATGGAAGCCGCCAAATCGGAACTGCTCGTGATTTCGCCGTACTTCATTCCCGGCGACAAAGGGATGGAACGGATCCGCGCCGCCCGTGCGCGCGGGCTGCCCATCACCATCATCACCAACTCCCTGGCCGACACCGACGAGCCGCTGGTCAACGTCAACTACAACAGCTACCGGGTTGCGCTGCTCCAGGCAGGCGTCGAACTGTTCGAGGTGAGCTCGCGCCAGATGAAGCGCAACAAGCTCATGCGTCGCGCGCTGCGCAACGCGCAAGGCCGGCTGCACGGCAAGCTGGCCTTGATCGATCGCGAATGGGTTCTGCTCGGCTCCATGAACCTCGACCCGCGCTCGGCACTGCTCAATACCGAGTTCGGCGTGCGGGTACGGAGCTTCGAGCTCACGCACGCCCTGCACTACGCCTATCTGCTGGACAACGTCGAAGGCGTGTACCGCGTCAAGCTCGGTCCCGATGGCCAAAGCGTTCAATGGGTAGGAACCGGCGACGAATCCAACGAAGTGCTGGACGACGAGCCCGACTCCAGCATGCTGACGCGCCTTCAGCTGCTGATGTTCTCTTGGTTCGTGCCGAGCGACCAGCTCTGAACCTGGTCAGAAGCAAAAATGCGCGGCGCCCCGCGCACGCACGCACCGAGGCACTCAGGACGGCTCGTCCTCCGCAGGCCAGTCGCGGATGTAGGCCTTGAGCATCTTGTTCTCGAAGTTCTGGCTGTCCACCACCGCCTTGGCCACGTCGTAGAAGCTGATCACGCCCATCAGCATGCGCTTGTCCATCACGGGCATGTAGCGGGCGTGGCGCTCGAGCATGATGCGGCGGATCTCGTCGAGGTCGGTCTCCAGCGTGCAGGTGACGGGGTGGTCGTCCATGGCCTTGCGCACCACCGTGCCACCGATCTGTCCGCCGTTGGCAACGATGGCGAGGATCACTTCGCGGAAAGTGAGCATGCCCACGAGCTCGCCATGCTCCATGACCACCAGCGAGCCGATGTCCTTGTCTGCCATGATGCTGACGGCGTCGGCCAGGGGTTCGTCAGGCGTGATGGTGTAGAGCGTGTTGCCCTTCACGCGCAGGATGTCGCTGACTTTCATCGTGTTGCTCCTCACTTGGCTCGGCGCTGCTGCCGAAATTGAATATAGCCCACAATGGCCGCCCGTCCACAGGCCCCTGCCGCCGGCGCAGTCATTGCGCGGCGCAACAGGGGCATTGCAGAAACGACCTTGCTTCGAAAGGCCCCCATGCCCGGCTATTCCGATCCTGGCTTCGACACGCTCGCACTGCACGCCGGTGCCGCGCCCGACCCCGCCACCGGCGCGCGCGCCGTGCCGATCCATCTCAGCACCTCCTTCGTCTTCGAATCGAGCGACCACGCGGCGGCGCTCTTCAACCTGGAGCGCGCGGGCCACGTGTACTCGCGCATCAGCAACCCGACCAACGCGGTGTTCGAGCAGCGCGTGGCCGCGCTGGAAGGGGGCATCGGCGCGATCGCCACCGCCAGCGGGCAAGCCGCCCTGCACCTGTCGATTGCAACGCTCATGGGCGCGGGTGCGCACATCGTCGCGAGCACGGCGCTCTACGGCGGCTCGCAGAATCTCCTGCACTACACGCTGCGGCGCTTCGGCATCGCGACCACTTTCGTCAAGCCCGGCGACCTCGACGGCTGGCGTGCCGCGATCCGGCCCGAGACCCGGCTGCTCTTCGGGGAGACCGTGGGCAATCCCGGCCTCGACGTGCTCGACATCCCGGCGGTCAGCGACATCGCGCACGCGGCGGGCGTGCCGCTGCTGGTGGATTCCACCCTCACCTCGCCCTACCTCATCAAGCCCTTCGACTGGGGCGCGGACCTGGTCTATCACTCCGCCACCAAGTTCCTCTCCGGCCATGGCACGGTGATCGGCGGCGTGGTGGTCGACGGCGGCAGTTTCGACTGGGAAGGCTCGGGCAAATTCGCCGAGCTGACGCAGGCCTACGAAGGCTTCCACAACATGGTGTTCAGCGAGGAGAGCACGGTGGGCGCCTTCCTGCTGCGCGCGCGGCGCGAGGGACTGCGCGACTTCGGCGCCTCAATGAGCCCGCACACAGCGTGGCTGATCCTGCAGGGCATCGAGACCCTGCCGCTGCGCATGGAGCGCCACATCGACAACACGCAGAAGGTGGTGGAGTTCCTGGCCACCCATCCCTTCGTGGCGCATGTGGGCCATCCGCTGCTCGAGTCGCATCCCAGCCATGCGCTCGCGGGCAAGCTGCTGCGCCACGGGGCCAAGGGTGCGGGCGCGGTCTTCAGCTTCGACCTCAAGGGCAATCGACAGCAGGGCAAGGTCTTCATCGAGACGCTCAAGCTCTTCAGCCACCTGGCCAACGTGGGCGACTGCCGCAGCCTGGTGATCCACCCTGCGAGCACCACGCACTTCCGCATGACGGACGATGCGCTCGCCGCAGCGGGCATTTCGCAGGGCACCATCCGGCTTTCGATCGGGCTGGAAGACCCGGCCGACCTGATCGACGACCTCAAGCGCGCGCTGAAGGCCGCAGAGAAGGCAGGCGCATAAATGGCCCCCAAAGCTCACATTCGTTCGCTGCCCCCCGAGGGGGCTGAATGCCGCGGCTTCGAGCCTGCCTGCGCAGGCTTGGACGGCATGAAGAGCCGCTGTGTCTCGCAGCGGCGCGGCCTGCAAGGCCATGCCTCCCTTGGGGCGGCCCGGCGGGAGGCATGATGGAATTTGTCGTCACCGGCCACAAGACCTACTGCTACACCGGCGGCAAGCCCTTCGATGCCGCGAAGCCGACCGTGGTGTTCATCCACGGCGTGCTCAACGACCACAGCGTGTGGATCCTGCAAAGCCGCTGGTTCGCCCATCATGGCTGGAACGTGCTGGCGCTCGACCTGCCGGGGCATTGCCGGAGCGAGGGTCCGCCGCCCGCGAGCGTGGAAGAGGCCGCGCAATTCGTGATCGCGCTGCTCGACGCCGCGGGCATCGAGAAGGCCGCCCTGGTCGGCCACAGCTTCGGCTCGCTGATCGCGCTCGAGGTTGCCGCCCGGGCGCCGGGGCGCGTGTCACACCTGGCGCTGGTCGGCACCGCCTACCCGATGAAAGTCTCGCCGGCGCTGCTCGAAGGTGCGCTGAACGAGCCGCTGCGCGCGATCGACATGGTCAACAGCTTCTCGCACTCGATGATGGCGCCGCCACCCTCCACCCTGGGCCCGGGCACCTGGCTCCATGGCGGCTCGCGCGCACTGATGCGCCGCGTGCTGGCGAGCAACCGCGATGCGAACGTGTTCCACATCGGCTTCAAGGCCTGCAACGACTATGCGGGCGGCGACGCCGCGATCGCCGCGGTGCAATGCCCCGTCCTCTTCGTGCTCGGCAAGTCCGACCAGATGACGCCGCCGCGTGCCGCGCAGGCGCTGATCGGCAAGGCGAGCGGCGCGCGCGTGGTCCACGTGGCTGCCGGCCACCAGCTGATGAGCGAGGCGCCGGACGAGGTGCTGTTCGCGCTTCGGGACTTCCTCAACGCAGCGCGTTGATGTCCGGCATCTCCGCCAGCAGCGCCCGCGCGCAGCGCATGTAGGCGCCTACGCGACTTCGAAGGTGCCGGGCTCGCGCGCCAGCGCACCGAGCAGGGTCTGGACCTCGGCGCTCGCGGCCTGCGCCGGCTGCAGGGCGCCGAGCATGCGCGCCAGCGTCTCGGCATGCGGCAGCATGGGCCCGAGGAAGCGGGTGCCGGACTCGCCGGCCACCAGCAGGGTGGGAAAGGTCTCGACGTCGAAGTCGTCGGCCAGCTCGGCATGGTCCTCGATGTCGACCCAGGCAAAGCGGAACTGCGGATGGGCGCGCGCCACCTGCTCGAACAGCGGCCGGTACTCGCGGCAGGCGCCGCACCATTCGGCACAGAGGCAGACCACCCACAGGGCGTCGCCGGCGGCTTGCAGGGTCTCGGGGGTGGCGGAATCGTTCAAGGTCGAATGAAGGAGGTGGAACGGACCGCCGCCATTATCGGCAAGGCAGCACGTCCTGCAGCAGCAGCGTTCGCAAGGGGCCGCGCTGCCACAGGTTATCGAGCGGAGGCGAGCGCGGCACCAGCAGTTGCACGAGCAGCGGCTCGAGCGAGGTGCGGCCGGGGTCGGCCAGCAGCACGTAGCGCGGGTCCTCGTCGTCCGGCTCCTCGGCCAGCGGCCCGATCCAGTCGAGCGCGACCAGCGTCTCCAGCACCGGCGCCAGCTGCAGCGCATCGACCCGCATCCGTGCCACCAGCTCGGCCGCGCCCAGCCCCTTGGCGGGCGTGGCCTTCGCCAGTGCCAGCTGCTGCAGCGCCTCCACTGCCAGCTGCAGGGGCCAGCCGGGCATGCCGCCGCGCCGTGCCACGCCGCTCAGCAGGCTGGGCAGGTAGGCTGCGATGACCGCGCCCAGCAGCACGATGACCCAGGCGACATAGATCCACACCAGCAGGATCGGCACGATCGCAAAGGCGCCGTAGAGCACCGAGTAGGTCGGCACCAGGCTCAGGTAGTAGGCGAGCAGCCGCTTGGCGATCTCGATGGCGGCCGCCACGAAGAAGCCGCCGGCCCATGCATGGGCCCATTTGACGTGCGTGTTGGGCACGTAGTGGTAGAGCGAGGCCATGCCGCCCGCCAGCAGCACGAATTCGAAGGTGTCGAACACCAGCTTGAGCATGCCGCGGACGCCGACCCACTCGCGCGAGACCGAGAAGACGTAGGCCGTGGTGCTCAGGCTCAGCGCCAGCACCAGCGGCCCGAGCGTGATGGCGGCCCAGTAGACCAGCACCCGCTGCGCGAAGGGCCGCGGCGTGCGCACGCGCCAGATGCTGTTGAGGGTCTTGTCGATGGTGAGGATCAGCGCGATGGCCGTGACCAGCAGCACCAGCAGGCCCGCGACGCCCAGCCCGCTGGCCTTGCTCGCGAACTGGTTGAGGTAGCCCAGCACCTGCCGCGCGATGTTGTCCGGGATCAGGCTTTCGATGAACCAGCGCTGCAGCCGCCCCTGCATGGTCGCGAACATCGGGAACACCGTGAACAGCGCCAGCGCCAGGGTGAAGAAGGGCACCATCGCGATGGTGGTGGTGAAGGTCAGGCTGCTGGCGGTCAGCCCCAGGCGGTCCTTGCGGAAGCGCTCGCCCAGCACCGCGGCCGTGTTGCCCCAGGGAAAATGCGAAAGATCCCTCCAGAGTTGCCGGCGATTCATGGCGGCTATCATGCCATCGGGTCCCGCGCCAGCCCGGCGCCGGCCGCCCCCGTTGCACCGTTTCCTGCCCGCCGTGACCGCTCCCGCCATCCCCTCCTCCGTCTCCGCCACGCGCTGGCTCGCCGTCGGCAGCCTGGTGGGTCTGATCGTGCTCGGGCTGGCCTGGGAGCTGTGGCTCGCGCCGCTGCGGCCGGGCGGCTCCTGGCTCGCGCTCAAGGTGCTGCCGCTCGTGATTCCGCTGGCCGGCCTGATGAAGAACCGGATGTACACCTACCGCTGGGTCAGCCTGCTGGTCTGGGTCTATTTCACCGAGGGCGTGGTTCGCGCATGGAGCGACATCGACCGCACCGGCCGCGTGCTCGCATTGGGCGAGGTCGTGCTTTGCCTCGCGCTGTTCGCGGCCTGTGCCTGGCATGTGCGCCTTCGCCTGCGCCATGCGCGGGCTGCCCGCGAACTGGAAGGAGTTGCGCCATGAGCCGCACGGCCGCTCCGAAGGCAAAGGTGCTCCAGTGACGCCGGGCCGCTCCCGAGCCGAATCGCACCGCAGCGCAGCGCATAGCGCGGAGGTTACCCAATGAGCGCACTATTCATCGACAAGCTGCGCGCCGTCGTCGGCGCCGGCAACGTGCTGACCGACGGCGACCTCGGCGCCTGGGAGCAGGACTGGCGCAAGCGCTCCCGCGGCAAGGCGCTGGCCGTGGTGAGGCCCGGCAGCACCCAGCAGGTGGCCGAGGTGGTGAAGGCCTGCGCCGCCGCCGGCCGGGCGATCGTGCCCCAGGGCGGCAACACCGGCCTCGCGGTCGGTTCGATTCCGGACGAGAGCGGCACCCAGGTCGTGCTGAGCCTGCAGCGCATGAATGCCATCCGCGGCATCGACGCCGCCAACCTCACGATGACGGTCGAGGCCGGCTGCGTGCTGCAGACCCTGCAGGAGACGGCCGAGAAGGCCGGCTTCCTGTTCCCGCTGAGCCTGGCGGCCGAGGGCAGCTGCACCATCGGCGGCAACCTCGCGACCAATGCCGGCGGCACGCAGGTGCTGCGCTACGGCAATGCGCGCGAGCTGTGCCTGGGGCTGGAAGTGGTGACGCCGCAGGGCGGCATCTGGGAAGGCACCAGCGGCCTGCGCAAGGACAACACCGGCTACGACCTGCGCGACCTGATGATCGGCAGCGAGGGCACGCTGGGCATCATCACGGCAGCAACCCTGAAGCTCTATCCGCTCCCGGCCGCGCAGCTCACCGCCTGGGCCGCCGTGCCCACGCTCGAGCACGCGGTCGAGCTGCTGGGCCTGGCCCACAAGCGCCTGGGTGCGGGCCTCACGGGCTTCGAGGTGATGGGCCGCTTCGCGCTCAGCCTGGTGGCGAAGCATTTCCCCGCCCTTCGCGTGCCCTTCCTCGAGGACGACGGCGTGCCCTACTGCGTGCTGCTCGAGAATTCCGACAACGAGTCGGAAGACCATGCCCGCGCCCGCTTCGAGGCCCTGCTCGAAACCGCCTTCGAGGCCGGCTGCGTCAGCGACGCGGTGATCGCCGAGAACCTGACGCAGGCGCACCAGCTCTGGCACGTGCGCGAGAGCATCCCGCTGGCGCAGGCCGAGGAAGGCCTCAACATCAAGCACGACATCTCGATTCCCGTCTCGCGCATCCCGGCCTTCGTGGAGCAGACCGACGCGTTGCTCGAAAACGAGTTGCCCGGCGTGCGGCTGGTGAACTTCGGCCACCTCGGCGACGGCAACCTGCACTACAACGTGCAGGCGCCGGCGGATGCCCACAACGGCGACTTCCTGCGCGACCACGAGGCGCGCATCAACACGCTGGTCTACGAGGCTGTCCGCCAGTTCGAGGGCTCCTTCTCGGCCGAGCACGGCGTCGGCTCGCTCAAGGTCGAGACGCTGGAGAAGCACAAGTCGCAGGTGGCGCTGGAGATGATGCGCGCCATCAAGCGCGGGCTGGATCCGCAGAACCTGCTGAATCCGGGGCGGGTGATTCGACTGCCATGATTCATGCGCGTAAACTATGCGCATCATTGATGAGCAGGAACCGTCCATGATTCGCTTCGACAACGCCCCCAAGAAAGCCACCAACCTCTCGCTCAACAGCAAGGTGCTGGAGATGGCGCGCGAGCTCGGCATGAACGTTTCGCAGACCGTCGACAGCCTGCTTGCCGAAGAGGTGAAGCGCCGCTACTGGGAGAAGTGGGCCGAGGAGAACAAGGAAGCCATGGAAGCCTACAACGCTCGGATCGCGAAAGAAGGCCTGCCGTTGGCCAAGTACCGCACGTTTGCGCGCAGCCTGGGCGACGGCAAGAAGGGTTGAAATGGCGCGCTTCGACGTCTACGCCAACCCCGATTCTTCCGATCGAAGCACGATTCCCTTCATGCTGGATGTCCAGAATGATTTCCTGGGTGTCCTCGAAACGCGGGTCGTGGTGCCCCTCTACGTGAGCGGCCGATTCCGCGCGCCGGTACGCAATCTGAATCCGGAATTCGAAGTTGCAGGCAAGTCAGTCATCATGGACACCGTGTCGATCGGCGCCGTTCCTATCGGTGATCTCCGCCGACCTGTAGCAAGCCTTGCCAGCGAGCAGCTCGATATCCAGGACGCACTCGACACGCTTTTCGGCTCCTACTGACATGACCTCCCGCCCCACCCGCTCCCAATACGAAGACTTCATGCGCCACGTCGACACCCACGGCGTGCACAAGAGCGACCGCACCGGCACCGGCACCAAGAGCGTGTTCGGCCACCAGATGCGTTTCGACCTGGCCGAAGGCTTTCCGCTGGTCACCACCAAGAAGGTGCACCTCAAGTCCATCATCGTCGAACTGCTGTGGTTCCTGACGGGTTCGAGCAACAACAACTGGCTCAAGGAGCGCGGCGTGACCATCTGGGACGAATGGGCGCGCGAGGACGGCGACCTCGGCCCCGTCTATGGCGTGCAGTGGCGCAGCTGGCCGACGCCCGACGGCGGCCACATCGACCAGATCCAGCAGGTCATCGACACCCTCAGGACCAACCCGGACTCGCGCCGCATCATCGTCAGCGCCTGGAACGTGGCCGAGCTGTCGAAGATGGCGCTGATGCCCTGCCATGCCTTCTTCCAGTTCTACGTGGCCCCGCCGCAGGCGCCCGGCGAGCGCGGCAAGCTGAGCTGCCAGCTCTACCAGCGCAGCGCCGACATCTTCCTGGGCGTGCCCTTCAACATCGCGAGCTACGCGCTGCTCACCCACATGGTCGCGCAGCAATGCGACCTGGACGTGGGCGACTTCATCTGGACCGGCGGCGACTGCCACATCTACAGCAACCATGCCGAGCAGGTGGCGCTGCAGCTCAGCCGCACGCCCTATCCCTATCCGACGCTCGTCATCAAGCGCAAGCCCGCCTCGATCTTCGACTATGCGTACGAGGACTTCGAGGTGGTGGACTACCGGCACCACGAGGCCATCAAGGCGCCCGTGGCGATCTGAGGTCTGAGCCATGGCCACCCGCATCAACCTCATCCTCGCCCGCGCCGCCAACGGCATCATCGGCCATGAGGGTTCGATGCCCTGGCACCTGCCCGAGGACCTGGCGCACTTCAAGAAGCAGACGGCCGGCGCGCCGGTGATCATGGGGCGCAGGACCTGGGACTCGCTGCCCCTGCGCTTCCGCCCGCTCTCGGGCCGGCGCAACATCGTGATCACCCGGCAGCCCGGCTGGCAGGCCGAAGGGGCCGAGCGTGCCGAAAGCCTGCAAGACGCCCTGGCCCGCTGTGAGGCGGCGCAAGAGCCCGAAGTGTGGGTGATCGGCGGCGCGCAGATCTACGCCGAGGCGGAGCCGCTCGCCCAACGCGCCCTGGTGACCGAGATCGGCCGCGACTTCGAGGGCGATGCCTGGGCGCCGCGCTTCGACGTTTCGTGGCGCGAGACGGCGCGCGAGTCGCATGTCTCGTCGAACGGGCTGCCTTACAGCTTCATCACGCTCGAGCGGCCTGAGTAAAGGCGCTTGCGGCCTGCGCGCCGTGGAAGGCGTGTGGGCCTGCGCGCCGCGGAAGGCGTGTGGGCCTGCGCGCCGCGGAAGGCGTGTGGGCCTGCGCGCCGCGGAAGGCGTGTGAGCGTGTGCGCCGCGGAAGGCGTGTGGGCCTGCGCGCCGCGGAAGGCGGTCTGCGGCCCGGGCTCCTGCTGGGGCGGTCGGCGCTTTGCGCCGACTCCGCTGCGGTGCTCGCCTGGGGGCGGCGCCGCAGAACTCGCTACGCGCCCTGCGGGCGCTGCGCTCAGACA
>NZ_JBLFFN010000026.1:0-63814 GCF_051400855.1 Variovorax stachyos
CCGCCACCGCCAGCGCCACCACCGGGACCGCCACCGCCAGCGCCACCACCAGGACCGCCACCGCCAGCGCCACCACCGGGACCGCCACCGCCAGCGCCACCACCAGGACCGCCACCGCCAGCGCCACCACCGGGACCGCCACCGCCAGCGCCACCACCAGGACCGCCACCGCCAGCGCCACCACCAGGACCGCCACCGCCGGCACCGCCACCCCCAGCGCCACCACCAGGACCGCCACCGCCGGCACCGCCGCCGCCGGGACCGCCACCGCCACCGCCACCGCCGCCAGATCCGTCGCCACCTGCAAAGAGCCAGTTGAGGCCGCTGCTTCCAGTGCCCTTGGACGGCGCGCCAGTACCCGTCCAACGCGGGCCGGTAGCCGCCCCCGATGGCTGCGCCACCCGCGCCGATGGAACAGGGTTCACGCAGGGCGCCTCGCCGTAGGGGTTGTACCTGTCGCAACGGGAGGGAACCACCGGCGATCTGGGCGCAGCGGTCTGGTACTGGGTGCCAGGCGTCGGGCTGGAACGCGGCTCGATCACGCGGCCGGGCGTAGCGGGAACCAACGACGGCTGCGCCACGGCTGGCGAAGCATTGCCCTTGGGAGGGCCGTTCGCGTTGATCTCGTCCGCCTTGTCAGGCGCAGCGACTTTCCTTGGCTCGGTGGCTCTGGGTGCTTCGACAATCCTTGAGCTCTCGCGGCTTCTTGCCGCTCGCTCGCTTCGCGCAAGGCCGACGGCTCCGGACCTGGTTGGCGTGCGCGCCGGCGCGACACGCATGGGTTCTTCCGCGTCAGCCGCTTTCTCCTCGGGTCGCGCGGCTTCGTTCTCGGCAACAGCATCTGCCGGCGGTGGGGCGGGCTGTGCCTCTTGAGTCTGCGGCTGCGCGGGTTCTGTCGTGGCTTGCGCATCCGTCGGCGGCGCGGGTTCGCTCCGGGCTTGCGTCGCGGGCGCCGGTTCGGGCGGAGGCGGCAGCACTGCCGCGGCGCCCGGACTTTCTGGTGGCGTACTCGGCTTCAGGGCGACCGAAGCTGGATCGGAAAGCGGCGGGTTCTGCCTTGCGGGACGGCCGAGATACCAGAGCACGAAAGCGACATGCAGCAGCGCCAGAATGATCAACAGCCACACGATCGAAACGTCGACGCCTGCTGGCACCGGGATTCCCAGAACGCGACGCGGCACCTTGCTCCCACGCCCGGCGCGCACCGGCGGCCATGAATCCACGGACCGGGCCATGCTTTGCTGCGCAGGCGTGCCATGCGTGCGGATCTCTGCCGGTGCATCGCTGTCCGGCAGAAGCTTTGCGGCGCAATGGCGGCAATACCGAGCCGTGTCCCTGTTGAGGGTCTGGCACTGGCTGCAGACGCGGGTCAGGTGCTGCGGCTGAACCGCCGGACCTGGTGCCTCCCAGCCCGTCCAGTTGGGCCGCGCCGGTTCTGCCGATAGTGCTGAATTCACGGCTTGCCGCGGCTCATTCGCTGCGGCGTCGGCCTCGTGAGTCAACGTCGGCGAGTCCGTCGCCGGCTCGCTCATGTCCGATCCAGGTTGGCGGGCCGGCTCGGTCATGGCTTGCAGCTGGTTGCGATCGTCATGCGACGGGCATCGGCGCGGCCGCTGCGGCGCAGCTGACGGTGAACCAGACGCGCCAAGGTCCTGGCGAACTTTTCTGGCCCACGGCCAAGCTAGAGTTCACGGCGGTTCTCCTTGTCCGAGGACTTGGTCCCGGCTAACCGCCGCCGAAGCCGCTGCTCCGCAACGGCGAGCTTGGCGAAAGCCTGGAGGTCTTCGTCCCTGGGCCCGGCTCCGGCGCCACGGACATGCCTTCGGAACGCATCGACGATGCGCAACTGGACTGCTCGCCTCGCACGCGCCGCAGCCGCGAGATCGATGCGTTCTCGTTCTTTCCTGGCGCAGGCTTCCTTGACCGACGAGCTCCGCGGAGCGGGTGTGGGCCGGCACTTGCGCCGTGCGGCCGATCTCTTTTGGCGATTGGCTAACCGTGACATTCTTCTTCTCCGATCAGAGCCGCTGCGTGGGAAACATTCACACGAGTAGTGCGGTTGTCTTACAGCCACGCGCTTCCGTTTGTCAGACGGCGGCTGAAGTTGATGTCCCGTCAGTAGCGCCAGCTCAGGCCGTGGTTGCGGAGCTTGGGCTTGTCTGCCCGCCGCCTGCGGCTCTGGCCGGACGTTTCCTTTGAGCCCGATTCGATGGTTCACCCACTCGAGCTGCCCGCTTCGATGCTGCGGTTGGCCGAGCCGCCGACCTGGCATGCTGATCTCCAAAGAGTTGGAAAAGGGATCGCTACCCGGCAAGCCGCATGCCCTCGAGCCTGGTTCGCGCCAGGGCATGACTGCCTTCCATCGCCTTCCCGAACACCGAGCCTCAATGTGGCAGATGTTGCCGCACTCTTTGCCGCTGCACGCCGTGCGCAGTGAGGCCTTTCGCCCGGCGGCTCCCGAAGCCCCGATCAGGCATCCGGATTGCCCCCTTGGCGCATGGCACAGAGAGACCCCAGATGACCACATTGACCGACGCAGAGCTCGCCATCTTGCTGGCCAGGCTGGACGCCCGCGAGGCTGAACTCCGGGCGGAGGTGAGAGGCGTGAACGAAGAGGCAGAGGAGGCGCCGAGCCGCGCTGCGCGCGACAACGTCGGAGACCTCGGCGACCAGGGCGAGGAGCTCATCCGCGGCGCGGTGCGTCATGCGGAGAAGGAGCGCGACCAGATCGAGCTGCGCCAGATCGCGGAGGCCCGCGAGCGAATGGACCGCGGCACCTACGGAGCCTGCGTGGACTGCGGGGCGGACATTCCTTTTGCGCGGCTGCAAGCGCTGCCCTTCAGCAACCGCTGCGTGAGTTGCCAGGAGGCGTACGAAGCGGCGAATCCGATCGGGGTGCGCATCCCGCCCGCGCTCTAGACGCGCGGTGCCGGTTCACCGCAGGCAAGCCTCGGCGGCATAGCGCCGCATCATCCGGTGACTGTTGAAGTGCCTTTCATCACCTTCGTCCATCCTTTCAGGTCCGTCGGACGCCCGCCCGCGTGGCCGTCCGAACGACATGCCGGACTCGTCGGCAAAAAAGCTTGGGTCCGCGCAGGCGTGTCGAGTTCACGGCCCGCGGGAAGGAGTGGCCGAACGCTTGACGTCTTCAGGTCGTGGCGTGGCTTGCATTCATCGCCTGGCACGCCGACTGGTGCCTGAACAGTCTGCGCATCGCCCGTGCAGCGTCAGATCGTGGCGGCGGACCAGGAAGCCGTCGGGGGCCAAGTCCTCCATGCTTCCAGGGCAGCCGTGAATCGGAAATACGCGGCCGCAGTCATCACAGTGGAAGTGATGATGATGGTGATCGGCCTGGCCATGGTCGGACTCACACGGCGCCTCGTAGCGCGGGGGGTGGCCTGGCAAGTCGACACTCAGAATTTCGCCGCGCTCCAGCAGGCCCTTCAACTGTCGGTAGACCGTCGAGATATTCAGAGTGGGGACCGAGCGCTGCGCAAGCTCGCAGATTTCCTGCGGCGTGAGCGATCGCCCGCTGTCCGACAGCGCGGCCAGCACCGCATCACGTTGGCGAGTTTGGCGTTCCACATGCCGATGGTAGTCGCAAATGCGATTGCATTTGCAATAGAGCGTTTCGTCGCTATGATCCACGCTCTCCGCCATGCGCATCTCTCGTTTTCTCCTCTGGCTGGTCCTTGCGTTCGCGTTCGTCAACGCAGGCGCGACCGCAGCGCATGGTTTCGACACGAGCGCCGGGCATCACGCTTCGACGTCCGGGCATTCCGGACTCGCGGGCAGCGCAAGCGAGCAGAACACTGAGGAAGGTGTTGAGGCCCACTGCCATTGCAGCGGCTGCATGGCACACGCTCAGCAGGTCATGCTGGCCTCCAAGCCGGAACTCCCGGCCAGCCCGCCACCTGCGCGTCTTCAGCGCAATGGCGACGCCGCCGCGCACGTCACTGCAGCCCCCGTTTATCGGGGTGCTTCACCCCGAGGCCCGCCGCAGGGCACCTGACGCCGCCGCACGAGCGGCGCCGCCACCCGGACTCATCGCACTCGCTGGCCCACGCCAGCGAGGCTGCCGCTCGACGACCCTTTTCTCTCTTTCCATGAACTCACCATCCTGGGGGTGCCACGCACCCATGGCTATCGCGTTCGCCATTGCCGCACCCCTGACCATTTCCGCTCAGGCTCAAGCACCCGTGGGCACGCTGAACGAAGTGCGCGTGACCGCCGAAGGCGATCGTGTCGATCTCCAGGGCAAGCGCACGCAGATCACCAACGACAGCACCGGCCTGCCGGCGGGCGTCACTGTCATCACGCCGGAAGAGCTCGGCACGCTCAATATCGGGCGCGACATCTCGAATGTGTTCCGCCGCGTTCCGGGCGTGGTCGCCAACAATATCGATCAAGGCGACACAGGCAACGGCTTTCGCATGCGCGGCTTCGCCACGCAAGGAACGCACGGCGCCGACACCGCGGTCTACGTGGACGGCGTGCCTCAGAACATGCCCTCGAGCCAGGCCGGCGCCGGCCACGGTCCCGCCTTCCTGGAATGGCTGACGCCGGACATGATCGGGCGCATCGACGTGATCAAGGGTCCCATCTCGGCGTTGTACGGCGACCAGAATCGCGCCGGCGCCGTGAGCATCACGACCCAGACGGCGCCTGCATCCTCCAGCGTCGGCGTCTCGCTCGAAAGCTATGGCGGGCGCCGCGGTTCGCTCGTGCTGTCCCACCAGTTCGACGAAGTGCAATCGCTCTTCATCGCCGATGCCTATCGCACCGACAGCTATCGGCGCGATGGCCGTATCGAACGAGACAACGTGTTCTGGAAGCTCTCAACCCAGCTGGGGGAGGGCCTGTACAGCCTTCGGCTGAACCACTACCGCTCGGAGACGAGCGCGCCCGGTTACCTGCTGCTGTCCGATCTGCAGCGCGGCGCCGTGGACCCGAGGTCGACGCAATTCAACCTGCCGGGCTTCGGCAGCGGTGAACGAACGGCGCTGGTCTTCAACCGCACGCCGGCGAACGGCGAGGCGGGCTGGTACGCCACGGCTTACGGCGAAACCTTCGAGCGCGTGCGCGGCACCTCGACGAGCAGCGTGCTGCAAACGGTCGGCGAGGACGACCGGCATTTCTATGGCGGACGGCTGGCACAGAACTTCGTCTTCGGCGACGCGGCCTCGCTTTTTGTGGGCGGCGAGTTGCGACAGGACAAAGGCGATGCGCTGCGCCGCATCTGGCGCAATGGCGTTCCCACCGCCAACTACATCAACAACCAGAAGCTCGATCTGCTGACCTACAGCCTGTTCGCGCAAGGCCAGTACAAGCTGGCCCCGAACCTCAAGCTGCTCGGCGGTGTGCGGCGCGACTGGTTCGACTACGACATCGGCAACCGCAAACTACCCGCTGCCTCGACCACGTACAAGGACGGCGTGACGACCCCGAAGATAGGGGCGGTGTGGAGCGTGACGCCGGCGCTCGACATCTTCGCCAACGTGGCCGAAGGCTTCCGATCGCCGGCCGCGGAGCAGATCAGCAGCAGCGGGGCGACCGGCCCCCTGGGCGCGCGCGGCGGCGCGGTGTTCGATGTCGCGCCCTCGAAGGTCAAATCCTACGACCTTGGCTTCACGGCAATGCCGACGGCATCCTGGAGCGCTTCGGGCGTGGTCTATCACACCCTCAACCAGGACGAGATCGTCGCGCAGCCCGACGGTTCGTTCAAGTCGGTGGGCGAGACCACGCGCAAGGGATTCGAACTCGAGTCGAGGCTCAGGATCGACAGCGCGTGGTCGGTCTACGGCAGCTATGGCCGCGTGCTCGAGGCCCGCGTCAACAACCCCTTGCCCAACACCGGCGAGCGGCTGTCGGTGCCGCGGCACCAGGTCAAGCTGGGCGCCGAATATCGGCAGCGCCTGGGCGAGGGCCGCCTCACCGTCAACGCCGACGCCTATCTGACCTCGGGCAATCCGTACTACGAAGGCACGCCGCAGACGCAGCTGCGGGTGATGCCCACCTACACGCGCTACGACCTCAAGGCGACCTACGACTGGCAGCAGTTCCAGTTCTCGGTGTTCGCGATCTTTCAGCCGCGGCGGTTTGCGAGCGACATCGCCTACGGCACCCCAGCCGGCTTGCTGGTGTCGCCGCAGCCGCGCACACAGGTCGGCGCGTCCGTGCGCTACTTCTTCTGAGGTCGACATGCTTCACGAAGTGCTCTCGGCGCGGGGACTGGTTGTCAGCCTGGGCGGCCGCCGCGCGATCGATGGACTCGACCTGAGTGTGCCGTCCGGCAGCGTTTACGCCCTGCTGGGCGGCAATGGCGCGGGCAAGACAACCACCCTCAACGCTCTCCTGGGCTTTGTGATGCCGACGGCCGGGAGCGTCCACGTCGGCGGCCTCGATCCGGTTCGCGACGCTGCTGCGGCAAGGCGCCTTCTGGCCTACCTGCCGGAGAACGTCGCGCTGTACCCGTATCTGAGCGGCATCGAGAACCTCCAGTACTTCTGCGCGCTCGGCGGCGTGCCGCTGGCCGATGCAGCAGCCACGGCTTTGCTGGACCAGGCCGGCCTGCAGGGGCCGTCGCACGCAGCCCGTGTCGCCACCTACTCGAAGGGGATGCGCCAGAAGGTCGGCCTCGCCATTGCGCATGCCAAACACGCAAAGGCGATGCTGCTCGATGAGCCCACGTCAGGCCTGGACCCTGGCGCGGCCAACGACTTCGCACAGCGCGTGCGCGCAGCGGCTGGAACGGGCATGGCAGTCCTGATGGCCACGCACGACCTGTTCAACGCCAAGCAGGTCGCGGATCGCATCGGCATCATGAGGGAGGGCCGCCTCGTGGCGGAGTTCGACACGCACACGGTCAGCCACGACGACCTGGAACGCGCCTACCTGGCCTACACACGCGCTGCGCAGCCGGAGGCCAACGCATGAGAGCGCGCGCCGTGGTGCAGAAGGAACTGCGTGCGATCGTTCGCGACGGGCGTTTCGTTGTCCTCGCCATCTCGCTGTCGCTGCTGTTGGCCGGTTTGCTGCTCGCTTCGGCCCAGCAGCAGGCCCGGCTTGCGAAAGAAAAGGCGGAGGTCGGCGCGCTGGTGCGGCAGCAATGGGATTCGCAAGGCGACAAGCACCCGCACCGCGGCGCGCACTTCGGTCTTTACGCCTTCCGGCCCGACTCGCCGCTTGCCGTGGTCGACCCCGGGCTCGGTCCCTACCTGGGTCAGGCGCTCTGGCTCGAGCCGCACCGGCGCAATATGACGCGCTTTCGCCCCGCGGCCGACGAGCCGCCGTCGGTACGCTTCGGTGCCCTGACACCCGCATTCGTGCTGCAGGCGCTGCTGCCGCTATTGATCTTTGCCCTGGCCTTCAACGCCGTCAGCTCGGAACGCGAGAGTGGAAGCTTGCGCATGCTGCACAGTGTCGGCTTGCCGCGCGGCGCGCTGCTGGCAGGCAAGCTCGTGGCGCTGCTTGCGGTGGTCTCGCTCGTGCTGCTGACAGCCGTGGGCGTGGGCCTCGCGCTCGTGTCCGCGGGGACGTGGCCTGACGCCGATGCGGTCTGGCGCGCAGTGGTGCTGGCGGCAACCTTCCTGATGTACTGCGGTGTCTTTGCCGCGCTCGGATTGGCGGCGTCCGCGTCGCTTGCCAGCAGCCGGCGCGCGCTGTTCGTCCTGCTGGGCTTGTGGATTGCCTTCGTGTTCGTCGTTCCGCGCCTGGGCGCCGCGGGCGCCCAGTACGTGGCGCCGCTGCCGACGGCCGAGCGCTTCTGGGGCGACATCCAGCGCGACTATGCCGAAGGCTTGCCGGGCGATGGTGCATTGGCCGCGCGGACAGAACGTTTCGACGCGGAGCTCTTGCGCCGGCACGGCGTGCGGCGCCTGGAGGATCTTCCTTTCGGAGCCTATGCGCTGCGCCGGATGGATCGGGACGCGTACGCCGATCGCGTGCATGCCATCCACTTCGACAGCCTGTGGGAGCGCTATGCAAGGCAGGAGAGCGTGGCGCGCATCGCGTCGGCATTCAGCCCGGCAGTGGCCATGCGCGCCGTCTCGATGAAGCTGTCGGGCACCGACCTCGCACATCAGCGGCACTTCGAGGAGGCGGCCGAGCAGTATCGTCGCCGCGTGAACGTCAGGATCGACCAGTGGGATATGGACAACACGCGCGGGCTGACCTCGTTCGACGAGAAATACGCAGGTGACGCGCTGTGGCGCTCGATCGATGCCTTCCATTACCGGGCGCCGGATGTCGTTTTCGCGCTGCGTGCAGCGTTGCCCGACCTAGGCATCCTGCTGGCCTGGGCCGTCGCGGCCTGCGGGCTGCTGGGGCTTGCGGCGCGGAGGTTGCAGCCATGACGAAGCTCTTCCTGCGCGCGGAATGGCGCCGCTTCGTCCGCCAGCGTACCCATCTCTGGGTGCTCGGCGCGTTGGGGGCGCTGCTGTGCATCAGTGCGGTCTGGTCGGGCCTTTCAGCCAGGGAACTGCGTGCGCTGAATGCGCAGCAGATGGCCGTGTGGGAGCAGGCTCGTGCCAAGGCGCGCGAGGCTGCGGCCGCGATCGAAGCCGCGACGCCGCGCGACGATGCAAAGGCCGTGATGACCGCGTTCCAGTTCGCTCGGCTCGGTGCGCCGCCCGCGCATCTGCCTGCGCTCGGTGGGCTTGCCCTCGGGACCGGAACATTCGATCTGCTGAGTCCGACGTCGCGCGTCACGGTCGAGAGCCGGCATACGGACGCTCGCAGGGGCGACCGGATCTCCAACCCGTTGCTCGAAGACCTGGGGCCGCCCGATTTCGCGACGCTGGTCGCGCTGCTGCTGCCACTAGCCGTCCTGGGCCTGTGCTATGGACTGGTGCAGGAAGACCGTGAACAGGGCCGATGGCGGCTCGTGGTCGCGCAATGTGCGCAACCCTGGAGCGTCTTCGCGATCGCGCTCTGCATTCGCGCAACGATGGCATGGGCAGTGGCTGCTGGTGCGTCGCTGATCGGGTTCGCGCTGGACCCAGGCGCCACATTGCACGCCTTGGTGGTCTGGCTGGCGACGCTGGCCGCCTTCGCGGCCTGCTGGACCGCCTTGGCGGGGCTGTTCTGCTTGCTGCCCGTGTCGTCGGGCGCTGCGGCGCTCGGGATGCTCGGTGCCTGGCTGCTCGCCACGTTCGTCGTTCCTGCCGCCCTGGCTGGCGTCGCGGACAGCGAGGTGCCGATGCCTTCGCGACTGGCGGCGATTGCCGAGCTGCGCGCGGCCCAGCAAGAGGCCGAGGTGCACATGGAGGACCACCTGGCCGCCTGGTACGCGGCTCATCCGGCTCATCGGCCGGCCCTGCGCGACAGCCACACGTGGCCTGTCAGTTTCCTGCCCAGGTATCTGGCTCAGGACCGCGAGGTGCGGCCGCTGATGGCTGCCTTCGACGAGACGCGGGCACGCCGCTTCGTCCTGCTCGAGCGATGGTCCTGGCTGTCGCCGAGCTTGGCGCTTGCCACGACCGCCGACCGGCTCGCGGGCATCGACGCGCCGCGCTACGCTCGACATGTGAATGCCGTCAACTCCTACGAAGATGCCTGGCGCGCCTATTTCGTGCCTCGGATCATGAGCTACCGAGGGTTGACCAGGGAGGACTACGACAAGTTGCCCGGGTTCCGGCCTTTGGCTGCACGCGCAGACAGCACGGCATGGCGCGGTGCGATGGCGTTGAGCATCCTCGCCATCGTGCTGTCTGCCGCCGTGGTTCTTGCGCGCGCCGGACTGCAAAGACAGTAGCGCAACCGGGCTCGGCCCTTTGGCTCGACGCCCACCGGGCCGCACGCGCACAGGCGATCAAGGCTGGCTGGGATTCTTCCGGCCGCGCGCGCCGACCCTGGGCAGCAACATGCCGACGTGCTGGCGGTACGCCTGGTAGCGCTGACCGAACTGTGCGATGAGGTCGCGCTCCTCGAACCAGATGCCGATCAGGATGTAGCCGGTGGTGGCCACGGCGAACAGCAGATGGCCCGCCGTCATGGTCGGCGTGGCCCAGAAGGCCAGGATGAAGCCGAGATAGATCGGGTGCCGCACATGGCGGTAGAACAGCGGCGTGCGAAAGTCCGCCGCCGGCAGCGCGTGTCCGCGCAGGTTCGCCCACACCTGCCGCAGGCCGAAGAGCTCGAAGTGGTTGATCAGGAAGGTGCTGATGAGGAGCACAACCCAGCCCAGCCAGAACACGCCTTGCAAGGCGATGCGCGCAACGGGATCGTTCACGCTCCACAGCACCGGCTCGGCGATGGGCCGCCACTGCCACAGCAGCAGGGCGAGCGCCGCGCTCGCTGCCAGCACGAAGGTGCTGCGCTCCACCGATTCCGGGATCAGCCGGGTCCACCAGCGCTTGAAGCCGCGTCGGGCCATGACGCTGTGCTGCACCGCAAAGAGCCCCAGCAGCATGACGTTCACGAGCAGCGCCTCGACGAGCGGCGCACTGGCCCCGCTGTCGATGGTCTTCGGCAGTAGCGGCAGGTTGCCGACGAAGCCGATCGCGTAGACGAAGGTGGCGAGAAAGAAGAGGTACACCACCAGCCCATAGAGTGCGGCGAGGATTGCCATGACGAGTCTCCTGTAGCGATGATTCGAGGACGAGTCGGGCCCGCGTGCCTGCGCGCTGCAGGCACGAAAGGCCTTGGGAGAAAAGATTGGCCCGCTGCGGGCCCGGCGCCGCTGGCGCTACGGCACTTCGCAGCCGTAGGGCTTGCGCGGCTTCATCGTGCCCACCCGCGGTTGTCGAGCACTTGGGCAATGCGCATGGCGGCGCGCGCCGCCCCGTCGGTTTCCACCGGGCGGTAGCGCACAGGTTCGTGCATCGCGGCGAGCGCCCGCCGGGCCAGGGCGTCCGGGTCCAGCGTCGCCGCGTAGTCCATCGAGCGGTCGGCGGCGTAGTTGGCCAGGCGCTGGCGTACGTGCACGCACTGTTCGAAATGGCGCTGGAGCGGAAAGCTCAGGAAGGGGCGGCGTGTCGCCACCAATTCCATCGTCGTCGACAGCCCGCCCTGCACCAGCGCCAGGTCGCAGCAAGCCAGATGCTCGAAGAGGTTGTGCACGTAGGACCGCAGCTCCAGCCCCGGCTGGGGTTCGAACTCGTCGGTGGACAGCCGAGGGCCGGTGACGAGGATCAGGCGCAGTTCCGGCAGTTCGCGTTTCATGCGCGGGAAGGCCTGGGCGATGCGTTGCAGCAGGTGTCGGCCGGTGGATGTGCCGCCCACGGCCGCGATGGCGATCTTCTCGTCGCTGCGGTAGCCATGCCGCGTGCGCAGGCGCTCGGTATCGGCCAGGGTGCGCGGATCGAAAGGCAGGCAGTAGCCGCAGTAGCAGAAGTTGCGATCGGTCCAGTCACGGATGGCCGGCATGCCGGGGCCGAAGGGCTGCTCGGTCACGTCTTCGCGGTTGCCGACGAAGATGGCCGCGTCGCGCAGGTACGGATAGCGCGCCACGTGCTCGATGTCGTCTGCGTTGCGGTCGGCGCACAGCAAGGCTTCGCGCTCATTGCCTTCCTCCATGGGCAGGCAGCCGACGAAGTCGGTGAGAAAGACATACGGCTGGCGCTTGAGTTCCGGGTTCTCGTGATAGTGGTAGTCCACTTCCCACGCCTCGTCGCCGATCACGATGTCGTAGTGCTCGGCCTCGATCAGGTCCACGAAGCTCATGAAGTTGTGGCTCATGACCTCGTCCATGGTGCGCAGCGCGAAGAAGGCCGACAGGTCGTGTTCGCCCGCGACCCGTTCGAAGTGGCGACTCTCGTTGGCCAGGCGCCGGGTAATCGGATGCAGGTGTTCGCCTTCGCGCTCGAGGTAGCTCGCGGCCGGGTCGGTGGTAAACCAGTCGATCGACAGGTCCGGCTGCAGCTTGCGCAGCTCGCGCGCGATGGCCAGGTCGCGCTGCACGTGGCCCAGGCCGATGGGACTGGAGATGAACAGCGCGCGGCGAGGGCGCTTCATGGCGCGCGTCCAGGTGCGCTCGCGCGGCCTGCCGCCGACGAACTCTCGCAACGCGCGGTTGAAGACCACCGGGTCGCGTGCCGCCGTCACATGGCCGCCGCCCCCGATGGTGAGCATTTCCGAGCCCGCCACCAGTGCATGGATCTCCCGGCCCTTGGCGTACGGAATGCGCCCGTCCTCGTCGCCATGGATCACCAGCGTGGGACAGGTCACGCGCCGCGCCAGCTCCCGCACATCGTTGCCCAGCCAGGCCTCGCGGCACCAGGCCAGCCAGTCGGCCCGCGTGGCCCAGGCGTAATGCGCGCCGTCTTCGTACGGCTTGGTCGAGTGCGATTCGCTGAAGATGATGGACATGAACCAGTCGACGTAGGCCGGCCAGTCGCCACGCAGCAACTCGGCTTCCATCGCCACGCGTTGCGCCATCTTCGGGTCCTTGAGCAGCGACTCGGCAAAGCCGCCGGCCGTGACCAGGTGCGTGACGCGATGCGGCTGTTCGGCCGCCAGCCGCAGCACGGTCATGGCCGCGGCCGAGATGCCGACCAGGGCCACGCGTTCGGCGCCCACCGCATCGAGGACGGCGACGAAGTCGCCGTAGAAGTGATCGAAGCTGTAAGCCTCCTGTGCCGCCGGCCGGTCGGAGCGCCCGTTGCCGCGGCCGTCCATCGTGATGACCCGGAAGTGCCGTGACAGGTAGGGCACCGTACCCTTGAGCATCTGGCTGTGCACGATCTGGAACGGCGGTGCGAAGGCGATCCACGGGCCGCTCTCGCCCCAGGTTGCGTACCAGACCTTGACGCCCTCGCGCTCGATGAAGCCCTCTTGTACCGGCTGGACGGTTTCGTATGGCGAGGGGGCCGCATCCGGCACGGCACCGGGCTCGGGCAGGGGACCGGCGATGCTGGCCAGACGCTCCGGCAGCTTGCGATCGGCCGTGCTCATCGCTGGCTCCTGCCGCGCACCACGGGTGCTTGCGAAGTGCGAGCCGCCGCCTTGGCGTCCAGCGATTCGAGCAACCACTGCACGGCGTCCAGCGCCGCGCGGTGCTGGGCCTGATCTTCCTTCACGCCCAGCAGGTCGGCGAATTCCATGCCGAGCCAGAACTCCGAGATCCAGCAGGCGATGACCTCGGGCGTGAACGGGGGCGGCAGCTTCGTGCCGTCGGCCTGCAGTTCGGCAACGGCCTCGCGCACTGCCCCCAGCACGAGCTCCTTCCAGGCCAGCAGGCGCGGCAGGAACTTCTCGCGCAGACCGGGGTTCGACAAGCTGGCCGCCCACAGCTCCGCTTGCAAGCGCACGAATCCCGACTTGAGGTCTTCCTGGTAGAAGCGCCGCGCGCTGGCCCACTTCTGCGCGAACCCATCGTCGCTGGCGTACATCGACGCCTGTCGGGCCAACAGCCGCTGGTTCGCGGCGTCCAACACGTCGATGACCAACTGGTCCTTGCTGCGGAAGTGGTAGTTGATCAGCGCATGGTTGACGCCGGCGTCCTTGGCAATCTCGCGCACGCTCAATGCTGCGTAGCCTTCGGATACCAGGCGCCTGAACGCAGCATCCAGGATGCGCTCCCGCGTGTGCGTTGCGTCACCGTCGTGAAGCTTCGAGGCCACGGATCGTGACCGGGGGGCAGCAGCATCTGGCATCATCGATTCACCGACTGGTTTAAACAGTCGTTCAATACTAGATGGCCGATGGGCAGATGTCAACCGGGTGTCGGCGTTGCTGGCTCCTCAATGCTTGTGGGATTCGTGCGGGCAGCACCTGATCGTCGGCCCGAGGCATCGAGCCGACGGTTGTTCTCGCTGCTGCAATCGCGTTCGTTCAGCCCTGTTCTTCCGCTTCGGGCTTGTCGCCGCTTTCCGGCGCGCGCGAAGGGTCGTCAGGGGCCTTCCGCTCCGGCTTTGCGGTGCCGGATTTGCCCTGCGACTTGTCCTGCATGCCGAGGTCGGACGCCTCGCTCGTCGTGCCGGCGTGACGGCGCTGATCCTTCTCGCTGCCTTGCCGCTTGGGGTCTGGATGTGCCATGGCGTTTGCTCCCGATAAAAACTGGTGGTGCGCCGCGTGTCCATGCTCTGCGCTGGCCGGGGCGGGGACATCGGCTAAGCCTGCATGCTTCGGTAGGACATCCTCCTCGGCGATCAGTGCGTCGGCTTGCGGGAGCTGGTTGTGGCTGACTGCAGCCGCTCGCTCGGCAGGACGCTCATCGCAGGGCGAGAGCGTTCGCAAGCCGTTCCAGCGTGGCAAGCTGCCAATTCGTCTCCTCGACGAACGACTCGGGATCGCAGACTGCGCCGTACCCGCCGTAGCCGTAGACCGCGGCGTACGCGGCGTAGTCTGCCGCCTGAACAGCCCGGCCGGCCAGCGCATTCGCCACCGCATAGCTTGCCGACACGGCTGCGTGACCCACGCCGTCCAACGATCGGGAACCTTGATGCCGATTGGCGAGGGCCGCGGCCTCTGCCGCAGCCTGGTCGAGCGCATCTCGATCCGCCCCGCCCTTGATGTACGCCGCCAGGATGTCGAGGCAGCGCATGACGTGCTCATCCTCGAGCAAGTGACGGACTCGTTCGACGCATTCGCAGGCAAACGCCAATTTCAGCGCCTCGTACTGCGCAGACGATGCATGGGCCTGCAGAGCTGAAGAAACTGCATCGGTCATGACTCGTGGTCTCCCAGAAGATGCAGCACCACCTGGCGACGGTGCGGGCGCAGGCGGTGCTCCCAGACGTAGATGCCCTGCCATGTGCCCAGGGCCAGCCGGCCGTTCAGGACCGGGACGGACAACTGCACCGCGGTGAGCGCGGCGCGGACATGGGCCGGCATGTCGTCCGGGCCTTCATCGCGATGGCGGAACAGCGCATCGCCGTCGGGCACCAGGCGCGCAAGGAAGCGATTCAGATCGGCCTGCACATCGGGATCGGCGTTCTCCTGGATCAGGAGGCTGGCGGAGGTGTGGCGGATGAAGAGGGTGAGGAGGCCGGTCCGGACACGTTGCGCATCGACCCATGCCGTCACCGGGCGCGTGATCTCGACGAGCGCCCGGCCGGGCGTATCGATGTCCAGAGATGTGGTGGACTGCTGGTTCATGGGGGCGAGGATAGGCCGTATGTGAATTGGTGTGTAGGCGCCGCCGAGCGTCCGAGCGATGGTCGTCCGATGGCGGGAGACCCGAGCCGTATCGTCCGAACAACGCCCCCGAACTGCAACGCGAGACTTTCCTCACACCGACACAAAGTTTTCACGCCCAGCAATGCTTCTTTACGTGGGCTTCAGCGACGCTTAAGCATCGACCCAGAGACTGATTCCACAGCAAGGGAAGAAGTCCCGAAGCTCCACCGAAAGGATCCCACGTCATGAAGCGTTCCGCCCCTCAGCCCCTGACCCCGTCGCAGATCGAGCTGGTGCTCGAGTTGCTCGAGCTGCGCCAGCTGGCACCGAAGGAGACCGCCGCGAAGTTCAACGAATCGGTCAAGGCCGGCACGTTCTCGGAAGCCCAGCAGGATGCCATCGAGATCCTCTTCGGGCTCGAGGAGGACGAGATACCCGACGCGCTCTTCGACTTCGTCGACGACGATGCCCGGCCCATCGTTCGCGATGCGCTGGCGCACGAGGCACGGCTCAGCTTCGTCCGCGCCTGAGAAGCTCAGGCAGGCAGGCCGGCTCCATGCCGGCATGTCGTGATCATTTGGCCGCGGCCGTGCGATAGCGCTGCCGGGCCTCGGCCAGCATGGACTCCTTGGGCAGCAGCTGGGTGCCACCCACCCACAGCCCCACCGGATTGCCCTTGCGGTCGCGCACCAGGCGGATCGATTGGCCGGGGCTGTTGTACCCGGAGGTCCTGGCAATGACGCCGCTGTCCTTGCCCGAGATCTCGAACTCCGTCGTCGCGCCGTCGAAGGGCACGCTCATCGCCGGCGCAAGCTGGCAGACCACCTGGCCCATCGCGACCAGATCGCTGGCACCCCACATGCTCCACCAGCGGCCGTTCCAGGCCGCCTGCTTGCGGCCCGGCGCGCCGTGGCGCTTGAACGCGGAAAGAATGCCCTGGATGCCGTCCACCCATGCGTAGGACCACCCATCCAGCGCATTGCAGAGCACTGTGATCGTGAGGCCCGACTCCGGGAAGCGCGCCGTGCGCGAAACGAAGCCCTGCAGGCTCCCGGTGTGGCCATACCACTCCTTCGGCCCGGGGCCGCTCATCATGGTGCCGTAGCCGTAGTGCGACTCCTGCGTGCTGCAGGGGTCGCGCCAGCGGCGATGCATCATCTCGCGCCGGCTCGCGGGCGACAGGATGCTCTTCCTGCTCTCGGGCGCGAGCTGCGCGAAGAAGCGGGCCACGTCCGCCGCGGTCGAGACGAAGCCGCCCGCCGGCGCAATCGCATGGCAGACGTTGTCGCCCGGCACGATGAGGCGCTGCCCGAAAGGGAACGCGGTGCTGTGCCCCCTGGCCAACGGGGTCGATCGAGGCAGTTGCGGCATGTCGGGCACGGTCTCGCGCAGGCCTGCCGCCTTGACGACGTGGCGGGCGATCCACGCCGTGTACTCGGTGCCGCTGATCTCCTCGATCATCAGCCCCAGCAGTCCGTAGCCATGGTTGGAGTACTTGAGCTGGAGGCCGGGCGCGAGCGGCTGCTTCTTCGCCAGTTCCGCGCGCAGCTCGTCGCGCGACAGGAAAGGCCGCCGGTCCAGGAACTGCCCGCTGTCCGCGCCGTCGCGCACGACGCCGGCGCCGTGCGACAGCAGCTCGCCGATCCGCGCCTTCGCCAGGTCCTTGTGCAGGCCGCTCACATGGCGACCGATGGGATCGTCGAGGCCCAGCTTGCCCTGTTCCCGCAGCAGCATGACGCCGCTGGCGGTGAAGGTCTTGGAGTGCGAGGCGATGCGAAAGCGGTGCCGCGGCGTGAGCGCCTCGCCGGTGCTCAGGTCGGCCGAGCCGAGCGCGAACTCCGCAACGAGGTCCTGGCCCTGCGCAATCGCCACGCTGCAGCCGACCTGCTGGTGCCGTTCGAGCTGGAAGGCGAGCCACGCAGGGATGTAGTCGAGGGCAGGCTGGAGCCAGGCGGACGTAGCGTTCTTCTTCTTCATGGGCGTGGTGCGGCAAAAAAAGGGGTAGCGAGTGTAGTGCCGTTGCCGGCATCCACCCCGCTCAGCCGAAAGTGAACGCGTAAACCTGCACCCCCGGGTCCATGAACTCGATCTCGAACAAGCGGTCCTTCCCGTCCCTCGCCTGGCGAACCAGCTGGTAAAGCCGTTGCCCATCGATGACACCGTTGCCCTGCGCGTCGACGTCGAAGCCGTGGTCCGCAAGCGGCGCCTTGCCATCCAGCAGCACCCTGTATCGCACGGGCTTGCCGTCGGCCGATGGGCCGAGCACCAGGTGCAGGTCGCGTGCGTGAAAGCGATAGGCGATGCGTCCGTCGACGCGATTCATTACCGCGCGCTCACGCTCGACCGTCCAGTCGCCGGCCAGCGCCCACTGGTTCGTTCGCAACGACGCGGGGACTTGATAGCCGTTGGCGCGGTCGCGCGCCAGGCCGCCCGGCGAGGCAAAGTTGTGCGCACGCTCGTAGCCCAGGTAGGTCTCCTCCGACCCTGCAGGGGTGGGGGCCGCCGCGGCTTGCACGCCCTGGCCCTGCGGCGCGACTCGCCCGGATGGCACCTGCGGCCGTCCCGCTTCCTGCAGCAGTTGCTGGATGACCTGCTCCGCCTCCTCGTACTGGTTCTCCCCGAACTGGTGGTGACGTATGCGCCCCTGCGCATCGATGAAGTAGAAGGCCGGCCAGGCACGGTTGCCGAACCCGCGCCAGATGGCGAAGTCGTTGTCGACCGCGACCGGGAAGCCGATGCCGAGATCCTTCGTGGCCTTGCGCACGTTGGAAGAGCGCTTCTCGAAGGCGAACTCGGGCGCATGCACGCCGAGGACCACCAGGCCCGCGTCCTTGTACTTGTCGGCCCATGCGCGAAGGTAGGGCAGCGTGCGCAGGCAGTTGATGCACGAGTAGGTCCAGAAGTCCACCAGCACGACCTTGCCGCGCAGGCCTCCGGGCGTGAGCGGATCGGAGTTGATCCATTCGGTCGCACCGGCCAGCGATGGGAAGAGGCCTTCCGTTCGAAGCGCGCGTGCCGGTGCAGGTGCGGGTGCCGGTTCGCGGGCCGCGGTCGCCAGCATGACTGGCTCGCCGACGCCGGCTTCGGCGCCCGCGCGCGGGAGGGACGACCGCGGTCCCTGATGCTCGATCTTCTCCAGCAGCGTCTGCTCCAGCTCCGAGGTGGTCGCGAACGAGAGCCGGCTGAGCAGGCCGGTGTCCAGGCCGAGCGCGATGGCGCCGACGCCCACGAGGACTGCCGCTCCGGCCGCACGCCGGACCCATTCGCCGGTCCGCAGCGATCCCTTCAAGGCCGAGAACACGCGAGCGCCGAACAACAGCGCAGCGGCCAGCGAGGTGCACGCGCCCGCGGCATACGCCAGCAGCAGCAACGAGGTGCCCGCGCTGGCGCCGTTGAGCGCGGCCCCCGTCAGGATCAGCCCGAGGATCGGTCCTGCGCAGGGCGCCCACAGCAGGCCCGTGCCGATGCCCAGCACGAGCGGCGACAGGACCGACGGGCGCGCGGATGAAGGGCCCGCTCCCGTTTCCGACAGCCGCATGCCCAGCGCGACGAGCGGCCTGCTCAGGCGGTCGGCCCACGCGGGCAACAGCAGCGTCAGGCCGAACACGCCGAGCAGGGCCATGGCTGCGTACCGTCCGTACTCGTTCAGCGCAACGACCCAGCCGCCACCGACGGCGGCGAGCGTGGCAATGCCGGTAAAGGCGAGCGCCATGCCCAGCAGCATCGGCAGGCCATGCGAACGGAAGGGGCGGTCGGCGCGCGCGAACACGAAGGGCAGCACCGGCAGGATGCAGGGGCTCAGGATGGTGAGCACGCCGCCGAGGTAGGCAATCGCAAGAATGATCATGGTGCGAGGTCCCGTTGGAGAGGCATGGCGACGCGGGCCTCCAGGCCACCTTCGTCGCGGTTGTGCAAGCTCAGCTCCGCGCCCATGGCGATGGCAAGCTGGTGTGCGATGGCCAGGCCGAGGCCGGTGCCGCCCGTGCTCCGGTTGCGAGAGCCTTCGAGCCGGTAGAAGGGCTTGAGAACGGCCTCGAGCTGATCGGAGGGAATGCCCGGCCCGTTGTCGACGATGGCGATGACGAGCCGGTCCGCGTCGGCGCGCACCTGCATGCGCACCTCGCTTGCGAACTTCAGCGCGTTGTCGATGAGGTTCACGACGATCCGGCGCAGCGCGTTCGGACGCGTCACGATGGGTCCGCCGATCCGCCCCTCCAGGCGCACCTGCTGGCCCGAGTCCTCGTAGTCGGCGACCATGCTCTC
Source organism: Variovorax stachyos (assembly GCF_051400855.1). NCBI lineage: Bacteria > Pseudomonadati > Pseudomonadota > Betaproteobacteria > Burkholderiales > Comamonadaceae > Variovorax > Variovorax stachyos. The sequence continues at coordinate 19,324 of NZ_JBLFFN010000026.1, forward strand.
GAGCAGCGCGTCGGCATCGACGCGGCACGGCGGCTCCGTGGCGCCGTGCAGCGTCCTCGCGTAGGTGACGCCTTCCCTGACGAGCGCATTCATGGCGTCGAGGTCCTGCCGGAACTTCAACTGGTCCTTCTCGTTGTCCATCATCTCGGTGCGCAGCCGCATCCGGGTGATGGGCGTCTGCAGGTCGTGGGAGATGGCAGCCAGGATCTCCACGCGCTCGGCCATGTAGCCCGCGATGCGTCGCTGCATGGCGTTGAACGCACGCGCCGCATGCGCCACTTCGGTGGGGCCTTCCTCACGGAGCATGCGCCCCTTCAGGTCGGGCCCGAGCTCGTCCGCGGCTGCCGCGAGGCGGGCCAGCGGCCGCGTGACGAGGCGCACCGCGAACCAGGCGCAGATGCCGAGCACGGCAAGCTGGAGCAGCAGCACCCATACGACCCAGTTCGACACCGGCATGCCGACGCGGCGCGCATCGACGACCACCGGGTTGCCGTCCGTCAGCCTGACCTGGATGCGGACGTCCTCCCCGGTGCTCTGCGCCACCTTCACGACTTCGAAGGGGTGCAGCGCGTTGACGATGGCCGCCGCGAACTCCTGCGACTGCTGCGAAGCGGGCTGCGGCCCCGCGACGCCGCCGCCCAGCATGAAGCGGTAGTTGCGCCGCTCCAGCCGGCCCAGCCAGCTTTCGCGCTCGGCGGAGGGCAGGCGGTCCAGCATGGCGATCGAGCTCGCGATGTCGCGCTCGATGCCGGTCATCATCAGCTCGCGTAGCGCCATGCCGCGCTCGTAGCGGATCGCCGCGAAGGTCAGCAGCTGCGCGATCGCGAGGCCGACCACGATGATGAGCGTCACGCGCGCGAACAGGGAGCGGGGCGTCATGAGCGGCCTGCCGGTTGGGTGACCCGGCGCGACGCGATGAGCTGGCAGTTCACCGGGTTGCGCACCTCGTGCGCGACGCCGCCGGCGAAGAACAGCAGGGCAAGCCAGAGCTTTTTCATATCGAGCTCACGATCCCGCGGGCGCAGGCTCTGCCAGAAGGGCCTGGATCTTCTTTTCAGTGACGCCGTAGCTGCCTTCGCCGAAGTGCGAGTAGACGATGCGCCCCTGCTTGTCGATCAGGTAGACGGCAGGCCAGTACTGGTTGCCGAAGGCCTTCCACGTCGCATAGTTGTTGTCCTGCGCAACTGCGTGCTTGATCTCCAGCCGCTCGATCGCCTTCTGGACGTTCTTCGTGGACTTCTCGTAGGCGAACTCGGGCGTATGCACGCCGACCACGACCAGGCCGCTGTCCTTGTACCTGGCGTGCCAGTCCTTGACGTACGGAAGATGGTTCAGGCAATTGATGCAGGTGTAGGTCCAGAAGTCGACCAGGACGACCTTGCCGCGCAACTCTTCCAGCTTCAAGGGCTGGGCGTTGAGCCACTTCTCGATGTCCCGGAACTCGGGGGCCGGCTGCTGCGCGGCAACGGGCACGTTGCCGCCCTGCGGAGGGCCTGCAAAGGTGAGGGCGGCGAAGGAGGCCACGAGGGCCACGGCGAAGAGGGAGGCACTGAGGCGGATGTTCATGATGACCGGGCGTTGGTGAAGGAACGCCCGGATCTTCAACCCTATCGCCCTCGATTTGCGCGAAAGCGGTACACCTCTGTATCGATGCACGAAGTCGACACACTACGTTTCACAACGCAGCGGATGGAGGCTGCTCGCGCGCAGGAACTCGCGCGGCCCGCGTGGCGGTCCGCCGTCCGGCTCAGGGTTTCGTGCCCGGTTCCTGGTTCCGGAACGCCGCCTCTCCGGCGTCCGACACTTCGACCCACTTCCTGTCGGGCACCCCGTCCTCGGCGTAGTTGTCGTGCCAGTTCCACCACTTGTAGGGCGGCGTCTGGGGGTAGCCCTCGGGCGAGTCTTCCCAGGCCTCCTGCCGGCCCAGCGGCGTGATGTCGAGGTAGTTCCAGGTGTTCCCCATCTGCTCGTCGCCGCGGTTGTTGATGAAGTAGGTGCGAAACACGCGGTCGCCGTCGCGGAAGAACACGTTCGTGCCATGCCACTCGTCCACGCCGAAGTCCGCGTCGAAGCTGTCGGTGAGGGTGAACCACGGTATCTCCCATCCCATACGCGCCTTCAGCCGCACGATGTCCGGCTGAGGCGCGCGCGAGACGAAGACCAGCGTGGTGTCGCGGGCGTTCAGGTGGGCGACGTGGGCGACCTGGTCGGCCACCAGGGAGCAGCCCCGGCAGGCATGCTCGGGCCAGCCGAACACGCCCGGTTCGAAGAAGGCGCGGTAGACGATCAGCTGGCGCCGGCCGTCGAACAGGTCGGGCAGGCTGGCCTTGCCCGCCGGCCCCTCGAAGGCATAGGTCTTGTCCACGGCCATCCACGGCATTCGCCGGCGCTCGGCGGCCAGGGCGTCGCGGGCGCGGGTCTGGGCCTTTTCCTTCACGAGCAGTTGCTCGCGGGCCGCCTCCCACGCCTGGGGCGACACGATCGGTGGCGTGCGCATGCCAGCCTGGCCGCCTTGCCCTTCGTTCTCGGTTGACTGGGTCATGGTCGAATCTCCTGGTTGGGCGAATGCCCGTGCCTCGGGGCTGAAGCGCGGTGCCATTCGCTGCGGTTCGCGGGGCAGTTTGGCACCGGGAATTCGAACGGGGGGAGTAACAAGTTTGGCGGCATTTCCGCTGGACGCTGCGCCAGGGCGACGGGCAATGAGGGCCTTCAACCTGCCTGGCGGCTCACCAGGAAGTCCACGAAGGTGCGCACGCGCAACGGCACGAAGCGCAGCTGCGGATAGAGGAGGTTGTAGGGCCGGCTGCGCCCGCCGAAGGGCTTGAGCACCTCGATCAGCCGGCCCTGGCGCAGGTCTTCCTCGACGACGAACCGATAGGCCTGGAAGATGCCCGCGCCATGGCGGGCCAGCGTGACGCCACCGAGTACATCGTCGGAGCAGGCGTAGCCGCCGGAGGTGGGCATCTCGATGTCCTGCCCGTCACGGCGAAACAGCCAGCGGATGGTGCGGCCGCTGCTGGGCAGCTCGAACTGGATGCATTCGTGGGCGGGCAGCTCGTCCAGGCTTCGGGGTTCTCCGTGGCGCTTCAGGTAGTCGGGGGCAGCCACCAGCACGAGCTCGGCATCCTCGAGGCGGCGCGCGATCAGCGTCGAATCGCCGGGCGCGCGCACTCGCACCGCCAGGTCGTAGCCCTCCGCGGCGAAGTCGATGTTGCGGTTGCTGACGTGAACCTCGACCCGGATGTCGGGGTAGCGCGCCCTGAACGCCGGCAGCAGCGGCAGCAATCGGTAATGCCCATAGGTGGTCGGCGCGCTGATGCGCAACAGGCCGCTCGGCGTGACCTGCTGGCCGCTGACCTCGCGCTCGGCCTCCACCAGCTGGTGGAGCGCCTGTCGGCATTGCTCGTAGTAGGCCTGCCCCGCGTCGCTCAGCCGGATCTGCCGCGTCGTGCGCAGGAAGAGGCGCACGCCGAGTCGTTCCTCCAGCCGGGCCACCGTCCTGCTCACGGCGGCGGGCGTCAGGCCCGCGACGTTGGCGGCGGCGGTGAACCCGCCGTGCTCCGCGGCCAGGCAGAACAGCTCCAGGCTTCCCAGCATCAAGTCATCGAACTGGCGGTTCATGGATTACATGGTGTAAGAACTGAAGTGGCATGAGCTGTGTTTATTAACCTCATAGTGGGAAATAGAGTACGCCTCAGGGGCAAGTGACACAAGCCCCGCTCACCTCCACCACCCAAAGGAAGTCACCATGAAGACCCATCCGAAGACCGTCGTCATCACCGGCGCCTCGAGCGGCATCGGCCTGGCGCTGGCCGCCGCTTTCCTCCAGCGCGGCGACAACGTCGTCGGCAACGCCCGAACTGCCGAGCGCCTGCATCAGGCCGCCGCATCGCTGGGTTCGCCCGACAACTTCCTGGGCGTGCCCGGCGACATCGCCGATCCGGCCGTCGGCGCCGCGCTGGTCCGGAAGGCCATCGAGCGTTTCGGGCAGGTGGATGTGCTCGTCAACAACGCCGGCATCTTCAACGCCAAGCCCTTCGTCGAATACACGCAGGACGAGCTCGAAGCCCTGGTCGACACCAACCTGAAGGGCTTCGTCTACCCGTCGCAGGCCGCGGCCCGTCACATGATCGAGCGCAAGGCGGGCCACATCATCAGCATCACCGCGAGCATCGCCTCGGCGCCCAACCAGAGCGTGCCGGCCGTGCTGCCCGTGCTGATCAAGGGCGGCATCAACCAGGCCACCAAGGCCCTTGCGCTGGAGCTGGCGCCGCACAACGTCCAGGTGACCGCCGTCGCGCCGGGGATCATCGACACGCCGCTCTACACGAAGGACATGCACGGCTTCCTCGGCACGCTGCAGCCGGCGGGCCGCATCGGCACGACGCAGGACATCGTGGACGCGGTGCTGTACCTGAGCGGCGCCGGCTTCGCGACCGGCATCGTGCTGCCGGTGGACGGCGGGATGAGCGCCGGCAAGTGGTGAGTGGGCGCTAGTCCCGCGCCTCGACTGTCGATGCGAGGACGTAGCCCTCGCTGCGCACCGTCTTGATGTAGCGGGGCTCGCGCGCATCGTCGCGCAGGCGCTGGCGCAGCCGGCTGACGAGCAGGTCGATGGAGCGCTCGAAGAGCTCCGCCTCGCGGCCCTGGGTCAGGCTCAGCAACTGGTCGCGGCTCAGCACCTTCTGGGGATGGTCGAGAAAGACGCGCAGGAGCCGGTACTCGGCGCCGCTCAGGGCCACCATCACGCCGCTGTCGTCGATCAGGTGGCGGGCGGTGGTGTCGACCTGCCACTCGCCGAAGGCCAGCCGGCTGGCGCCCTCGGTCGATCGCATGTTCGGCGGCAGCATCCGTGTGCGGCGCAGCACGGCACGTATGCGGGCGAGCAGTTCCCGTGCGGCGAAGGGCTTGGCGAGGTAGTCGTCGGCGCCCATTTCCAGGCCGAGGATCCGGTCGGCTTCCTCGTTGCGGGCCGTCAGCATCAGGATGGGCGTGGCCTTGTACTTGCCCGAGCGCAGGTCGCGGCACAGCGACAGGCCGTCTTCGCCAGGCAACATCAGGTCCAGGATGATCAGGTCGAAGGGGCCCGACTCTTCGAGCGCCGCGCGCATGTGCCGGCCGGTGGGCACCGCGGCAACGCGCAGGCCGTTCTTGACCAGGTAGGTGGTCAGCAGTTCGCGGATCTCCCGGTCGTCGTCGACGATGAGGATGTGGTCGGTGCTGTTCGGAGTCATGGCGGCGCGGCTTTGCAGGGGGCGGGGTGCAGGCGCAAATGTAGCCCGCCATGCATGTCTCTGGTTGCGCGGCCTGCCCGATGCTCGCGGGCAGGCGCGCTTGCATGCCGGATCGGCGTCAGACCAGGCGAATCACGACGTCGATGTTGCCGCGCGTGGCCTTCGAGTACGGGCAGGTCTGGTGCGCACTGTCCACCAGCGCCTGGGCGACTTCGCGGTCGAGGCCTGGCAGGCTGACATCGAGCCGGGCCTGGAGGAAGTAGTCGGGCCCCGCGGTGCCCAGGTCCACTTCGGTGTCGACGGCGAGGTCCGGCGGCAGCTTGACTTTCAGCTTGCCGGCAGCCAGGCCGATGGCACCGATGAAGCAGGCCGACCAGCCGACCGCGAACAGCTGCTCGGGGTTGGTGCCGGGCTTGCCGGAGCCCGGCGGGCTGAGCTTGACGTCCAGCGCGCCGTCGCTGGACTTGCCGGCGCCGTCCCGGCCTCCGGTGGTGTGGGTGCTGGCGGTGTAGAGGACCTTGTCGATCTTGGTGGTCATGGTGATGTCTTCGGGTTGGTTGAGGAACGCTTCGTCACCGCCAAGGTTCCGGATCTTCCGTGTCGAAGGGACCCCATGGCGATGACGCAATTCAATCGAGTGCCTGTATCGGCGGTGTGTCGAGCCACCCGGGCATTTGCATTCCCATGTGTTGCGCGCCGCGTGCGACACAGCGGCATACAAAGCCACGCTCGCGATCGATTGCCGCGCCTCGGCTTTGTATCCCTGCGTATCTGCCGGGTAGGAGGTACAGGCGCATACAGAAACGTGCCCCGCATGACACACCCGGCATACATGCCCTGGATCCAATAAGCGCCATCGCCACCAGCACACCGAGTGCGCCGGCGACGAGTTCCACCAACGCACAAGGAAAACGCATGTCAGAACAAATCAATCGTCAGCGCCGGTTCTTTCTGGGAGGCGCGGTCGCGAGCGTCGCAGCCGCAGAGATGGCATTCATGAATGTCGCCCACGCCGAAGCCGGGCCAGGCGCGAAGCCCGTGCCCGGCTCGCGCGCCGCCTTGCCCAGGCTCGAGCCGATCAGGCAGATCCAGGCCGGAGAGCTGGACGTCGGCTACTACGAGACCGGGCCTGCCGATGGCGTGCCGGTGCTGTTGCTGCATGGCTACCCGTACGACATCCACAGCTATGTCGACGTCGCGCCGCTGCTGGCGGCGCGCGGCTGCCGCGTCATCGTGCCGCACCTGCGGGGCCACGGCACGACGCGCTTCCTCGACCGCGATGCGCCGCGTTCGGCCCAGCAGGCGGCCGTGGCGCTGGACCAGATTGCCCTGCTCGATGCCTTGAAGATCGATCGCGCCGTGATGGTCGGCTACGACTGGGGCGCGCGCACGGGCTGCATCCTCGCGGCGCTCTGGCCCGAGCGCTGCCTGGGGCTTCTGTCGGTCAACGGCTACATCATGACCAACCTGCCGGCCAACAGGCATCCGCTGCCCGCGAAGGCCGAGCATGGCTGGTGGTACCAGTACTACTTCGCGACCGAGCGCGGCCGCGAGGGCCTGGAAGCGAACCGGCGCGACATCGCCAGGATCCTGTGGACGACGAATTCCCCGAAGTGGAACTACGACGACGCCACCTTCGAACGCACCGCCGCCTCGTTCGACAACCCCGACTACGTGGACATCGTCATCCACAACTACCGCTGGCGCCTGAGCCTCGCGGAAGGCCTTCCGCAATATGCCGAGCTGGAAAAGCGGCTTGCCGCGCTGCCGGCGATCAGCGTGCCCACCATCACCATGGACGGCGACTCCGACGGCGTCGTGCCTGCCACCGACGGCAAGGCCTACGCGTCGAAGTTCACCGGCCCGCGCTCGCACCGGATCGTGAAGGCGGGCCACAACGTGCCGCAAGAGGCGCCACAGGCCTTTGCCGACGCCGTGCTGGCGCTCGCGTTCGCCGGCCGCTGAGGCTGTGGCCGCTCAGGCGAGCGGCGGGGGCCTGTCGCCTGCTTGCCGGGCGAGCGCGCTTGCCGTGGATTGCAGTTCGGGCACGAAGGTGAGGAGCCGGCGGGTGAGCCAGTAGAGGTGGGACGCATCGATGGGGTCCGGCAGCCTCAGCGTCTTGATCAGCCGTTGTGCGCGCTCCCCCAGGCCGAGCGCGACCAGCGGTTCGAGGACCACCGCCAGCTCGCGCCGCACCTGCTCGTCGACCAGGTCATGCTCGTCCAGGCTGTGCCAGATGGCCTGGACTGCGCGTTCGCACAGCTCGGCATCCGTTGGCGGCGTCATGGCTACGGCATAGCCCAACAAGCCCGGAGGCATCGGGTGCACGCCGCGTGCGTGGGACGCGAGGCTTTTTCGTGAAGGCATCTGGTGCTCCTTCCTGAGGAGACGATACGCCGTGCCGGGCACGGCTGCAATGCTGCGGACCCCGGGAGCGGGCGCAGGATGCTGGCATTCCATGATTGAGCCTGGCTCAATCGAAGCTAAGGTCGGCGCAATGGACCACCTGCCCCCGCTCAATGCCATCCGGGCCTTCGAGGCCGCCGCGCGCCACATGAGCATCACGCTCGCGGCCGACGAGCTCAACGTCACGCCCGGCGCCGTCAGCCGGCAGATCAAAAGTCTGGAGGAGAGGCTGGGGCTGCAGCTGCTCAAGCGCGGGCACCGCCAGATCTCGCTGACGCGCCAGGGCGGCGATTACTACCGTGCGGTGACGCGCGCGATCGAGGCCTTGCGCGACGCCACTCGCCGCCTCAAGCGGCGCGGCCAGCGCCGGCAGCTCAAGATCCGCGCCTACACGACCTTCGCGATGCGCTGGCTGATCCCCCGGCTGTCGGGCTTTCATGCCGCGCACCCGGATGTCGAGGTGCTGCTGAAGGCCTCGCTCGAGCCCGTCGATTTCCGCAAGGAGGACATCGACGGCGCGATCCGCCTGGGCGACGGCAACTGGCCCGGCACCCACAGCTACCGGCTGCTGGACAACATCCTGGCGCCGGTCGCCAGCCCCGAGCTGCTGAAGAATGGGCCGAAGCTCAAGCGTCCGGCCGACCTGGCGCACTACACGCTGCTGCACAGCGTTGCGCGCCCGGACGACTGGGCCTATTGGCTGGAGGCCGCCGGCGGCGCCAGGCAGCTCGACCCGCGCGCCGGCATGACCTACGAGAGCTCGGCCATGAGCTACGCCGCTGCCATCGAGGGCCAGGGCATCGCCATGGCGCAGCTCTTCCTGGTCGAGAAGGACCTGGCGGAGGGCCGGCTGGTGATGCCTTTCCGGAAGACTCTCGACATGGGCGACTTCACGTACTACCTCCTCATCCCGAGCCATCGCGACGAGCCGACGCAGATGAAGACTTTCCGTCTCTGGATGCTGGAGCAGTTCAGCGTCATGCATGGGCCGGCGCTGCCGATGCCGCGCAGCGGATCGCGCCGGCCCGCAGCAGCCCATCGATAGCGGCCTCGTCGAAGCCCGACTCGCGCAGCACCTGCCGCGTGTCCTGTCCGCAGCACGGGGCCGCCCGGTGCGGCTGCGCATTGGCCTGTGCGCTGTCGACCGGAAAGCCAGGCATGCGGATGGTCCCGTGCACGGGATGCTCGACCTGCGCCAGCATGCCGTTGGCTTCGAGTTGCGGATGCCGCGCCAGGTCCTCGTAAGTCGCCACCCGCGCGCACAGGATGTCTGCCGCGCTCAGCAGAGCAAGCCACTCCTGCGTGGTCCGGGTCTTCAGCACCCCGGTCAGGATCTCGACCATGGCCTCGCGGTTGGCAACACGCAGGGGCGAGGTGGCGAAGCGCGGGTCGGTGGCGAGCCGGGGCAGGCCCAGCAGCGCGCACAGCCGGGTCCAGCGCTCGGGCATGTAGGCCGCGATCATCAGCCAGCCGTCGCGCGTCTCGAAGGCCTGGTTGGGCGCCGAGTAGGGTGCCGCGCTGCCGACGCGCACGGGCAGCTGCGCGTCGGCGAAGAAGCTGGTAATGGACGATTGCTGCAGCGCCAGCGCGGCGTTGAACAGGCTCACGTCGAGCTGGCCTCCCTGCCCGTCGCGCGCCCGCTGCGCCAGCTTGGCCAGCACGGCCATCACCGCGACGTAGCCGGTCATCACGTCGACGATCGGCGCCTGGACCTTGCAGGGTTCCGCGCCTTCGACCCCGATCAGGCCCATGAGGCCGGAGTCGGCCTGCACGATGCCGTCGACGCCCGCGCGTTCGGCATAGGGGCCGGCCTGGCCGTAGGCCGAGATGGAGCAGTAGATGAGCCCGGGATGGACGCGCGTCATTGCCTCGAAGCCCAGGCCGAGCCGGGCCATCGCGCCTGGCCGCATGCTCTCGACCACGATGTCCGCGCCGGTGACGAGGCGCCTGGCAACCTCCGCGCCGCCGGGGGTTTTCAGGTCGAGCGACACGCCCAGCTTGTTGCGGTTGAAGCCGTGGTAGAGCGCCGCGTCGTCGCCGATCCAGCCGGGTCCGAGGCCGCGGCCGAGCTCGCCCTCGAGCGACTCGATCTTCAGGACGCGCGCGCCCATGTCGGCCAGGAGCATGGTGCAGGTCGGCCCTGCGCCGATCTGCGTGAAGTCGACGACCGTCAGGCCGTCCAGGGCATGGCGAAGCGTGCTCACGGCGACACCTTGATGCCGTTGTCGTGAATGACGCGCTCCCAGCGCTTGAGCTCCTTGCCGATGTAGTCCTTCAGTTCGGCCGGCGTCGAGCTCTGCACCTCGAAGCCCTGGTTGGCGATCTGCCTGGCCACGGCGGGGTCGTTCAAGGCGCCGGCCATCGCCTCGTTCAGCCTGTTCACAATCGCCGCGGGCGTCTTCGCCGGCGCCAGCAGGCTGTACCAGAGGCTGGCGTCGTAGCCTTTCATGCCGGCGTCGCCGAAGGTGGGCAGCTCGGGCATGAGGGTGGTGCGCTTCTGGCCGGCCACCCCCAGCGCGCGCAGCTTGCCGGCCTGGACGTGCTGCGCCACCGATGCGTAGGTCGCGAACGACACCTGCACCTGGCCGGCGATCAGGTCGGTGATCGACGGACCCGTGCCGCGGTAGGGCACGTGCAGCATCTCGGTCCGGTTGAGCTTGGCGAAGACCTCGCCCGCCAGGTGCTGCGGCGTGCCGTTGCCGGGGCTGCTGTAGTTCAGCTTGCCGGGGTTGGCCTTCGCGTAGGCGACGAACTCCGGCAGCGTCCGGTACGGCTCCTGCATGTTGGCGACCAGGATGATCGGCACCGAGCCCAACAGGCCGACCGGCTCGAAATCGCGCTCGATGCGAAACGGCACCTTCATGTCCAGGAAGGGGTTCATCGTCACCTGGCTCGACGCGATGACCAGCGTGTGGCCGTCGGGCGCGGCCCGCGCGACCAGCTCGGTGCCCAGGTTGCCCCCGGCGCCGGGCCGGTTGTCGATGATGATGGTCTGGCCCAGCAGCTGGCCCATGCGCGGCGCGATGGCGCGCGCGAGGATGTCGTTGCCGCCGCCCGGGGAGAAGGGCACGACCAGCGTGATCGGCTTCTGCTTCGGGAAGTCGGCCTGCGCGGCAGCCGGCAGGGCCAGCCCGGCCATCGCGGTGGCGAGGGCGATGACGGCCTGGCGCCGTTGGAAAAGGGTGCTCATGATGGGTCTCCGTTCGATGTCGTCGTGGCTTCAGCGCCCGGTATAGGCGGCTGGCCGTTTCTCGGCAAAGGCCCGGCGGCCTTCGAGCCGGTCCTCGGTGTCGCGCAGCACGCCCCAGTACAGCTCGGTGAGCTGCTGCGCATCGGCTTCGCTCAGGTGCTGGGTCTGGCGCGACAGCTTCTTGATGGCCTGCACCGCGAGCGGCGCGTTGGCGGCCACGCTTGCGGCCAGCGCCAGTGCGCGGTCCATCAGCGCCTCGGGCTCGACCACCTGCGTGACCAGGCCGATGCGCTGCGCCTCTGCGGCCGCGATGCGCTCGCCGGTCAGGGCCATCTGCATCGCATGCGCCGAGGGGACAGCCTTCAGCAGGCGGTGCAGGCCGGAGACGGCGGGGATCGATCCCACCCTGGCTTCCGGCAGGCCGAAGCTGGCGTTGGCCGACGCGATGCGCAGGTCGCACTGCAGCGCGAGCTCGAGGCCGGCGCCGAGGCAGTGGCCGTTCACCGCCGCGACGATCGGCTTCCAGACGCACAGGTCCGTCAGGTCCATCAGGCGGATGTACAGGCCCAGGTCCGCGGAGCGCTCCGTCCCCTGGAACACCGCCTGCGCATAGCTTGCGGGCGAGGTCTGCGTGCCCTTCAGGTCGGCGCCGGCGCAGAAGGCGCGCTCGCCCTCGCCGGTGATGACGGCCGCGCGCAGCTCGCTGCGGTCGCGCAGTTCCGCCAGATGCGCGCGCAGCTCGCGCAGTGCCTCCACGCTCAGGGCGTTGAGCGCTGCCGGGCGGTCGATGGTGAGCACCGCCACCGGCCCGTGAATGTCGAATCGGACGTTCATCGCATCACCTCAAACGCTCGGCGACGAGAGGCTGCGGCCGCCGCACACATACAGCGTCTGCCCGGTCACGTACGACGACACGGGGTCGAGGAAGAACACGACCGCGTTGGCGATGTCCTCCGCAGTGCCGATGCGCTTGACCGGTACCGAAGCCTTCAGGCGCGATTGCACCTCCGGCGCGAAGTTGCGGAACAGCGGCGTGTCGACGATGCCCGGCGCGACGGCGTTCACCGTGACGCCCTGGGAGGCGAACTCGATGGCGAGCGAACGCGTCAGGCTCACCACGCCACCCTTGGCCGCCGAGTAGTTGGCCTGGCCGAAGCCCCCCAGCCAGGCGCGCGAGGAAATGTTAACGATGCGCCCCTGGCCGCGCTCGATCATCCCCGGCAGCACCGCGCGGCAGCACAGGAACTGCGAGCGCAGGTTGGTGTCGATGACCAGGTCCCAGTCCTCGTCGCTCATCTTCAAAAAGCGTATGTCGCGCACCGCACCGGCGTTGTTGACGAGGTGGTCGATGCGGCCGGCCTTCTCGGCGACCTCGGCCATCGCCTGGTTGACGGCGGTGGAATCCGTCAGGTCGACGGTCACGCCGATGGCCTGGCGCCCCGCTCCTTCGAGTGCGCCGACGGCATCGGCCAGGGCGGCGCCGTCGCGGTCCAGCAGCGCCACCGTCAAGCCTTCGCGTGCCAGGCGCGTCGCGATGCCGAAGCCGATGCCGCGAGCGGCGCCCGTTACCACGGCCACCTGGCCGTTTTCGAATCGTGCAGCGGTCATGGTCAGGCTCCCAGGAGATGGACGGAGGAGGCCGCGTGGTCCACGCCGGCGATGCCGCCACCGGTGCACTGCGCCAGGCCGATGCGCGCACCCGCCACCTGGCGAGCGCCGGCACGGCCCTGCAGGTGCCACATGAGCTCCACCATCTGCGCCACGCCGGTGGCGCCCAGCGGATGCCCCTTGGCCAGCAGCCCGCCGCTCGGGTTGACCGGCACGCGCCCGCCCAGTTGCGTCGCGCCGGAGCGCAGCAGCGGCACTGCCTCGCCGCGCGGCGCCAGGCCCAGCGCCTCGTAGTACAGCAGTTCGGCGATGGTGAAGGCGTCGTGCAGCTCGACCACGTTCACGTCCCGCGGGCCCAGGCCGGCCTGCTCGTAGGCTTGGCGCGCGGCGCGTGCCGTGATTTCGGCATCGAGGATGTCGTCGTCGGCCTCTTCGCGAATGCCCGAGACCACGACGGAGGACAACACCTTCACCGGCTTCTGCCGGCGGCCCGGCCGGCTGCTCAGCACCACGGCCGCCGCCCCGTCCACCTGCGAGGGGCAGCACTGCAGCAGCGTCAGCGGGTCGGCGATCATGCGCGAGGCCAGCACCTCCTCGACCGTGGTCTCGGTGCGCTGCTGAGCGTATTCGTTCAGCGAGCCGTTGCGGCGGTTCTTCACCGCGACGGCGGCCAGGTCGGCGGGCGTCGCCTCGCGCTCGTGCAGGAAGCGTGTGCCGCGCATCGCGTACACCGCGGGCAACACCATCCCTGCCTTGGCGTAGAGCTCGGTCTTGTGGTCGTTGCGCTGCAGCGGGATGGTGCCCCCGCCCAGCGCCGTGAGCTGCTCGATGCCGAAGACCAGCACCGTGTCGTACTGCTGCGCGAGCAGGGCGTGGCGCGCGAGATGGACTCCGGTGGCGCCGCTGGCGCAGGCGTTCTCGACGTTGTAGACCGGGATGCCCTCGAAGCCGAGGTCGCGCACGATCAGCTGGCCGAGGATCATGCCGCCGAGCACGTTGGCGCAGTAGATCGCCTGGATCTCGTGCGTCGACACGCCCGCGTCGGCCATGGCCTTCAGGATGGCCTGCTGGGCCAGCTCGGGCGCCATCACGCCGGGGTGGCGGCCGAAGGGCGTCATCGCGCCGCCGGTGATGTGGATGTCTTTCATGTTGCGCTCCTTGTGCGGATCAGTGATCGAGGGCCACGAAGACGTAGCCGAAGGCATCGTCCTCACGGGCTGCATAGCGTCCGCCGATCGTCGGGCGCTGCTTGCCGCAGAGCCTGCCGAAGATGCGCACCGGGCCGGGGAAGTCGACGTAGCCCAGGGCATAGGGGGACTGGCCGCTCTTGGCGCCCGGGTGGATTACCGTGAAGCTGTAGACCTCGCCGACCGCCTCGACGCTCACTGCCTCGTGCCGGTCCGCCAGCGGCGAGGAGGGCGGCAGCGCGGGAAAGACCAGCTCGCCGGTGGCGCGGTCGCGCGAGGCGAGAAGGGCGGGGTCGGGAGCGGCGCTCCACAACGGGTATGAAAGCTCTGGCACGAAGGTCTCCTGTGTGGTTGGGGGATGGCCTTAGTTTTGGCCTTCGAGCCTTCGCGCTCAAACGATATTTCCAGGCGGCTTGCTTGAGAAAAACGCAAGCACCGGCGCTCGCAGGAATTACCGATGGCGAGTCCGCCCAGGCGTAATTCGTGCCGCCCCTCGCCCGGCCGTGGAGGTCACTACTCTTGATAACCTTTTTGCCCTGGCATATAAGGGCTTCGTGGTTCCTTGTTTTCGTCTGGAAGACGGCAAAGGAGGGTGCCATGAAGACACGCATCTACTGGCTGATGCCCGACCTGGCGAGCGCCCGGCGGGTGATGCATGACCTGGTGCAGGCGCGGGTCGATACCGCGCACATTCATTTCGCAGGGCCCGAAGGCGCGGACATGCGCGGGCTCCATGCGGCCAACGTCTGGCAGACCTCGGACCTGGTGCACGCCGCCGAAAGCGGCCTCGTGATCGGCAGCGCGGTGGGCGCGGTCGCCGGCCTGGTGGCCGCGCTGCTGTTTCCCATCGTCGGCGATGCGCCGCAATGGGAGGTGGCGGTGGCGCTCGCGGTGCTGGGCGGCCTGTTCGGCGCCTGGTCCTCCAGCATGATCGGCATCTCCATTCCCAGCCCGCGGCTGGCGCGCTTCCAGGGCGCGATCGCCTCGGGCCAGGTGCTGCTGATGGTCGACCTGCCGCGCGCGCGCGTGGCGGAGATCGAGGCGCTGCTCGAGCGCGCCCATCCCGAAGCCCGCTTCGAAGGCGAGGAGCGGCTGGTCCCGGCCTTGCCCTGAAACGCGCATGCGCGGCGCACGGATGAAGGGCCTCGCACATGATCATTGCCATCGTGCTGGCGCTCATCGTCCTCGGGTCGGTGCTGTTCCACTTCGTCAATCCGTGGTGGATCACGCCGCTGGCGTCGAACTGGAAGGCGATGGACGACACGCTGACGATCACGCTGGCGATCACCGGCATCTTCTTCGTCGGCATCAACCTGTTCATGGTGTATGCGCTGGTGCGCTACCGGCACCGGCCGGGCAGCCCGCGCGCGGCGCACGAGCCTGAGAGCAAGGCGCTTGAGCGCTGGCTGATCGGCATCACCACCGTGGGCATCATGGCACTGCTGGCGCCGGGCCTGGTGGTCTATGCCAACTACGTGAAGCCGCCGCAGGACGCCACGGTGCTGGAGGTGCTCGGCCAGCAGTGGCAGTGGCGCTTCCGGCTCCCGGGCGCCGACGGCAAGCTGGGCCTGAGCGAGACGCGCCATGTCACGTCGACCAATCCCTTCGGTCTCGACCCGGCGGACCCCGCGGGCCAGGACGACATCCTCATCGCCGAGCAGGAGGTCCACCTGGTGCTGGGCAAGCCGGTGCACGTGATCCTGCGCTCGCACGACGTGCTGCACGACTTCTACGTGCCCCCGTTCCGCGCCCGCATGAACATGGTGCCGGGTCAGATCAGCACCTTCTGGTTCACGCCCACCGAGACCGGGCGCTACGAGGCGATGTGCTCGCAGCTGTGCGGCGTCGGCCACCCGAACATGCGTGCCGTCGTGGTGGTGGAGGACTCGGCCGGCTACCAGGCCTGGCTGCAGGACAAGCAGACCTTCGCGGTGACGCAGCGGCCCCCTTCTACCGAGGGCGGGCCGGTCGCGCAGGGCCGCGCGCTCGCGTCCGCCAAGGGCTGCATTGCCTGCCACTCCATCGACGGCAGCCCGCGCGTGGGCCCGACCTGGAAAGACCTCTTCGGGAAGACCGAGAACATGCGCGACGGCTCCACGGCGTTCGTCGACGATGCCTACCTGCGAGCCTTCATCCGCGACCCGCAGGCGCGCGGGGTGAAGGGCTTCGCGCCCGTCATGCCCAAGATCCTCTTGAGCGACGAGGAGGTCGCGGCGCTGGTGGCCTACATCAAGAGCCTGAGCCCGGCGCCACCCGTGGCCCCGCCACAGCAGAAGGCGCAGCGATGAGCCGGGCGCGCGCCTGCGAGGAGTGAAGGAAGCCCATGTCCAGCATCGTCGCCCCCGTTTCGCACCATGAAGCGAAGAGCTTCTGGACCCGCTATGTCTGGAGCCAGGACCACAAGGTGATCGCGGTCCAGTACGCCTGCACCGCCATCGCGGTCGGCGTGATCGGCGTGGTGCTCTCCAACCTGATGCGGCTGCAGCTGGGCTTTCCCGGCGCCTTCGAGTTCATCACCCCCGAGCGCTACTACCAGTACGTCACCATGCACGGGATGATCATGGTGATCTACCTGCTCACCGCGCTCTTCCTCGGCGGCTTCGGCAACTACCTGATCCCGCTGATGGTCGGGGCGCGCGACATGGTGTTCCCGTACCTCAACATGCTGAGCTTCTGGGTGTACCTGCTGTCGGTGCTGGTGCTGATGGCGAGCTTCTTCGTCACCGGCGGGCCCACCGGCGCGGGCTGGACGCTCTATCCGCCGCAGTCCATCCTGCCCGGCACGCCGGGGAACGACGCCGGCATCATCCTCATGCTGGTGTCGCTGCTGATCTTCATCGTCGCCACCACCATGGGCGGCCTCAACTACGTGACGACCGTGCTGCAGGCGCGCTGCGAGGGCATGACGCTGCTGCGCATGCCGCTGTCGGTATGGGGCATCTTCGTGGCCACCATCCTGGCGCTGCTGGGCTTCCCGGCGCTCTTCGTCAGCGGCGTGATGCTGCTGCTGGACCGCGTGGTGGGCACCAGCTTCTTCATGCCGGCGCTGCTGTCGATGGGGCAGGCGACCCAGTACAAGGGCGGCAGCCCGCTGCTGTTCCAGCACCTGTTCTGGTTCTTCGGCCACCCGGAGGTCTACATCGTCGCGCTGCCGGCCTTCGGCCTGGTCTCCGACCTGATCAGCGTCCATGCGCGCAAGCGCATCTTCGGGTATCGCATGATGGTCTGGGCCATCGTGGCCATCGGCGGGCTGAGTTTGGTGGTGTGGGCGCACCACATGTTCGTGGCCGGCATGAACCCGTACTTCGCCTTCTTCTTCGCCACCACCACGCTGATCATCGCGGTGCCCACGGCGATCAAGGTCTACAACTGGCTGCTCACGCTGTGGCGCGGCGACATCCACCTGTCGGTGCCGATGCTGTTCTCGCTGGCCTTCATCTGCACCTTCGCGATCGGCGGGCTCACCGGCCTCTTCCTGGGCAACGTGAGCGTGGACATCCCGCTGTCGGGCACCTACTTCGTGGTCGCGCACTTCCACATGGTGATGGGCGTGGCGCCACTGCTGGTGGTGTTCGGCGGCATCTACCACTGGTATCCGAAGGTGACGGGCCGCATGCTGGACGACCGGCTGGGCCAGCTGCATTTCTGGATCACCTTCATCGGCACCTACCTGATCTATTTCCCGATGCACTACCTCGGCGTGCTGGGCATGCCGCGGCGCTACTACAACTTCGATCTGTACGAGTTCATCCCGCCCTCGGCCTACACCCTCAACGCCTTCATCACGGTGGTGGCGCTGGCGGTCGGCGTGGCGCAGGTGCTGTTCATCTTCAACCTGGCGTGGAGCGTGCGCCATGGCCGGCCGGCGGATGCGAATCCATGGCGTGCGGCCTCGCTCGAATGGCAGACGCCGCAGACGCCGCCTGTGCATGGCAACTGGGGGCCGACGCTGCCGGTGGTGTATCGCGGGGCCTATGCCTACGGGGTGCCGGGGGCGCGGAAGGACTTTATTCCGCAGAATGCGCCGCCGGATGCGGGTGGGGTGGAGGAGGGGGAGGGGTACGGCGGCAAGGGCGGGGGGGCGGCAGCATGATCACCACACGCCCGCGACACGGTGCTGCTGCCCTGCTCCTTCCCCCTCCGGGGGAGGGGTGGGGTGGGGGCACCGGGCCTTTGCCTTTGCATTGCATTTGGTTTGAGTGCGGAGCCGGGAATTCGCCCCGGCGGGCGAGTTACTTTCTTTGTCTCGCCAAAAAAGGTAACCAACAGGGGCATGCGTATGCGTGCGAACGTGAGCACGAGCACGAGCACGTACGTGTGCGCGAGTGTCAGCGCGAGCGAGGACCTGGAGCTCTCGCCAACCTGCACCCCACACAAGGACGCGCCATGGCGCGTTGGAGTTCAAATCCCCTCTGCGCGTGCCGAGGAGCGCAGCTTTTCGCGGATAAAGGGCCGCGCGTGTTTGAGCCGAAGGCGAGTTTGCGCGGACCCCGCGAAAAGCGAGCACCGCAGGTTGCCCGTAGCGAAGCGGAGGGTCACGCGCAGTGGGGTCGCCTTTCTTTGGTTACTTTCTTTGGCGAGACAAAGAAAGTGACTCGCCCGCCGGGGCGAATTCCCGGCTCCGCACTCAACACAACAGCAACGTTCGAAATCAACCGAAACGAGTGCCCCCACCCCAACCCTCCCCCAGAGGGGAAGGGAGCAAGACCGGAGCGGGAGGCTGATCGATGAACACCAGCGCCATCTTCCGCCCCCACCACGCCGCCCGCCACCCGGAACCGCGCGCCGCCGCCCTGTCCGCAAGCATCGGCCTGTGGGTCTTCATCGGCGTCGCCACCATGCTGTTCTCCCTCTTCGCCATCGCCTACGTGATGCGCATGAGCGGCGAAGACGCAGTCGCGATCGCGCTGCCATGGCAGCTGGGCCTCAGCACCGCGCTGCTCGCAGCCAGCAGCATCGCGCTGCAGGCTTCCGCCGCGGCGGCGCGCAGCGTGGCGATGCGCCGCACGCGCCGGCTGCTGCTCGCCGGCGGCCTGTGCGCGGGGGCCTTCCTGCTGGTGCAGCTGTGGGCCTGGTCGGCGCTGCTGTCGGCGCAGGTCATGCCTGCGGGCAATCCGGGCGGCAGCTTCTTCTACCTGCTGACGGCGATGCACGGGTTGCATGCGGCGGGCGGCCTCGCGGCCTGGGCCTGGACGGCGCGCGCCGCCTGGCATCCCGCCGCGGATCTGGTGGGCCTCGGCTGGCGCATCGGCCTGTGCGCGCGCTACTGGCACTTCCTGCTGGCGGTGTGGGTGGCGCTGCTCGCCATGCTGGGCTGGGTGACGCCCGAAGTGGCGCGCTTCATCTGCGGCACCGCGTGACCGAGGAGCTCATGCGATGAACACCGCCGCCGTCCCCCCGATCGCGTCCCCCATCCTGGCGCCGGCCACCGCCGTGAGCGGCTGGCGCGGGCTGATCGCCGACTGGTCCTCGGACCGCGAGGCTTTCCACGTCTCGTGGGGCAAGGCGATGATGTGGATCTTCCTGCTGAGCGACACCTTCATCTTCAGCTGCTTCCTCGTCGGCTACATGACGGTGCGGGTCTCCACCACCGTGCCCTGGCCGAACCCCAGCGAGGTGTTCGCGCTGCACGTGGCCGGCACCGACGTGCCGCTGCTGCTGATCGCGATCATGACCTTCGTCCTCATCAGCAGCAGCGGGACGATGGCGATGGCGGTCAACTTCGCCTACCGGCGCGACCGAGCCAATGCCGCCGCGCTGGTCCTGGTCACCGCGATGTTCGGCGAGATCTTCGTCGGCATGCAGGCTTTCGAATGGTCCAAGCTGATCATGGAGGACGGCGTGCGGCCCTGGGGCAATCCGATGGGCGCGGCGCAGTTCGGCTCGGCCTTCTTCATGATCACCGGCTTCCACGGGCTGCATGTGTCCTGTGGGGTGGTGTACCTGCTGGTCGTCGCCTTCAAGCTGATCCGCGGCGACTACGAGCGAACGGGCAACTACCAGGTCGTCGAGATCGCCGGGCTCTACTGGCACTTCGTGGACCTGGTGTGGGTGTTCATCTTCGCGCTGTTCTATCTCTGGTGAGGAAGGAGCAAGACCATGGATCCCGGCACCGGCCAGCAGCACCCGATCAGCCTCTACCTCAAGATCTGGGGGCTGCTGTTCGTGCTCAGCGCGCTCTCCTACCTGGTGGACTACCTGCAGCTGCAGGGCTACCTGCGCTGGGGGCTGATCCTGACCTTCATGCTCCTGAAGGCGGGTCTGATCGTCGCGGTCTTCATGCACATGGCCTGGGAGCGGCTGGCACTGGTCTACGCCATCCTGCTGCCGCCGCTGGCGCTGCTGGTGCTGGTCTGGCTGATGGCGGCCGAGGCGGGGCACACCTTGCTCACGCGGCTGCTCTTCTTCAACTGAGGACTCCCCAGATCCACCGTGCGGGGGATTCCTCCGCGCCCACGGCGCCCTACAGTCGAACTGCACGCGATCGTGCGTGCACCCGAAGGGAGTCAACATGACAACATCGCAACTGATGCTCGGCGCCGCTGCGGCCGCGCTGGCCCTGATGGCGGCTTTGCCATCGCCCGCGCCCGCGCAGGCGCACGTCCCGGACCGGCGTCACCTGACCTCGGTCAGCGTCGAGGCGCTGCAGCGCACCTACCTCGAATGCGACCGGGTCGCGACCCACACCTTGCTCGACCTCGGCAGCGCCGCGCATTGCTCGATGGTCGGGGAGGAGCTCAAGCACCGCGTCTTCGGCGGCGACTTCGAGCGGCTGATCGCATGGTGGCGTGCGAACAAGTGGGGTGGCGCGGAGGCGGTCTCGGACTCGCAGTTGCTGGATCGCGGGGCGGACGTTCGCTAGCCCTGCGCTGCGTGCTGGCGCCAGAGTCGGGAGCGGACATCCGCTTTCGACCGCCCGCGTTCTGACGACAATGGCCGGCAAACACCACCCATGAACCCGGTCATCTCGTCGATGCTCAAGCTCGCCCTGGCCTGCACGATCGGACTGGCCGGCGTCACCATGTTCCAGGACCGACTGCTCTACTTTCCCGCGCCGGCCACGGTGGCCGAAATGGCCACGGGCGGGCTGCAGGCCTGGCCCTCGGTGGAGGACTTTCGCGGCCTGGTGGCGGAACCGGGGGCTGGTGCCCGCGGCACCGTCGTCGTCTTCCATGGCAACGCGGGGCATGCCGGTCACCGCGCCTTCTACGCCAGGGCGCTCGTGGGGCTGGGCTTCCGGGTGCTGCTGGCCGAGTACCCGGGCTACGGCCCGCGCGGCGGGGACGTGGGCGAGCGCAGCCTGGTCGAAGACGCGCGGCAGACCGTGGCGCTGGCTCACCGTGCCTACGGCCCGCCGCTGATCGTCATCGGTGAATCGCTGGGCGCCGGCGTCGCGGCGGCGGCGCTTGCGCAGCAGCGCGAGCAGGTCGCCGGACTGATGCTGATCACGCCCTGGGACCGGCTCGCGCACGTCGGCGCCTACCACTACCCGTGGCTGCCCGTGAGCTGGCTGCTGCGCGACCGCTACGACAGCGTCGCCCACCTCGCCGCCTTCGGCCGTCCCGTGCTGGTAGTGGTCGCGGGCCGCGATCGCGTCGTGCCCTCGCGCATGGGCGTCGCGCTCCACGACGCGCTGGGCCCGCCCAAGCGGCTGGTGACGATCGAGGAGGCCGGCCACAACGACTGGCCCGGGCAGGTCGATGCACGCTGGTGGCAGGCCGCGATGGATTTCCTGCTGGGCAAGGCCCCACCCTGAGCCTCGCCCTGCGCCTGCAGCGTCCATTGCGTCAGCGCGGCGATCAGGCACCACAGCAGCGGGATCGGCCACAACAGCACCGCGAGCACCCGCGCCCCGCGCGCCTGCGGCGGCACGCGCAGGAGCAGCAGCAGGCCCAGCGTGCCGATCGCCGTCGGGTCGGGCACCATTCCGAACAGCCCGGCTTCGCGCAAGGGCCGGCCGAGCAGCCCGGGGCCGAGCCACGGCTGCACCAGAACCGCGAAACACAGCAGCGCGAGGCCGAGCACGTCCCGCGCGCCGCGCGGTGTTCGCAGTTCGACCCTGGCCCCCGCGGCGCACAGCAGCAGCAGCCCTTCAATGCCGAAAGCGACCCCGAACCAGGTCGCCGCCCAGTTGATGGCGGCGTAGCGCTGCAGGTGGAAGGCCCAGGCCACCCAGAGCCAGCAGGCTGCGAGCATGGCGCAGCAGGTGCGCGCCCCGGGGCCGGGGCGCGCCTTCAGCACGAGGAGCACCAGCGCCAGCCCGAGCGCCATGGCGAAGAACTGCGCCGGCCACACCTCCGCGTTGTAGAGCTCGAAGAGCCGGTGCCAGGTGCGTGCGGAGAACAGCAGGAAGTCCGAAGGCCGGTAGCTCCACCATTCCGACATCGCGCGCGCTCACAACGCCTGCACGTGTGCCGCCATGCGCTGGCGCATCGGCGCGTCCGGCATCGGGCCGAGCAAAGCGCCCATGTTCTGCTGCACGTGCGCCACGCTGCGGGTCGCCGGGATCGCGCAGGTCAGCGCCGGGTGCGAAATGATGAACTTCAGCGCGAACTGTGCCCAGCTGTCGCAGCCGATCTCGTCGGCCCAGGGCGGCAATGGATGGCGCTGCAGGGCGCGCAGCAGCGCGCCTTCGCGGAAGGGCCGGTTCGCGATCACGGCGATGCGGCGCTCGCGCGCCAGCGGCAGGATGCGCGATTCCACTTCGCGGTCGAGCAGGTTGTAGCTGACCTGGACGAAGTCGATCGGCTGGCTGGCCATGATCGACTCGATCTCGCGGTGCCGGCGCCCTTCTGAGGTGGTGATGCCCACGTAGCGCAGCTGCCCGGCCGATTTCATCGCGAACAGCGTGGGCAGGTGCGCCTCCCAGGCGAGCAGGTTGTGCACCTGCAGCAGGTCGAAACGCGGCACCCGCCAGAGCCGCCGCGACTCCTCGATCTGCCCGGGCCCGCGCGCCCCGGCGCCGATCCAGACCTTGTCTGCCGCGAACACGCCTGCCGTGCGGTTGATGCGCGACAACCCCTCGCCGATGACCGACTGCGAGGAGCCGTACATCGGCGACGAATCGATCATGCGGCCGCCGGCGTCGAAGAAGGCGCGCATCACCTCCGCGCAGCCCTCGCGCGCGGCCCGGTCGTTGCCGACGTTGAAGGTGATCCAGCTGCCCAGGCCGATGGCAGGCACCAGCTCGCCGGTGGAAGGAATCGCGCGCGTGGCCGGGCCACGCGGGCGCGCCTGGGCGTGCCCGCCGGAGGGGCCGAGGAGGGGCGGGAGGCCTGCCGCGAGCGTGCACAGGAACTCGCGGCGGCTCGGTGCGATTCGCAGACCTGCAGCCATGCTTGTGTGTCCTTGGAGGCTTGCATGTTCTCAAGGACGCGCCGCCGCTGCAAGCCCGTACAGCAGCAGCGCGGCCAGCACCACCGCGGTGAATCCCAGGTGGATCGCCAGCAGCGTCGCGAGCACCGCCGCGATCACCGAGGCGCAGCCATTGATGCCCCAGGCCCACGGGATGAGCCGGGCATCGATCGCTTCCACCCGCGCCAGGCCCAGCGGGAAGGGCATGCCCATGAAGAAGGCCAGCGGCGCAATGAGCGCGGCAGACAGCGCGATCCGCGCCCCATCCGGCCAGCCCATCGCATGCCGCAGCAGCAGCGGCAGCAACAGCAGGCACAGCGCCGCCGATGCCGCGATGGCCGCCGCCACCGCCTTCATCGGCGGCCGGCGCGCGGCCACGCGGCTGCCGATGCCTGCGAACAGCAGGAAGGCGAACAGCACCACTGCGACCGCATACAGCGGATGGCCCAGGAACAGCACGAACTTCTGGATGAACGCGATCTCGATGAACATGAAGCCGAAGCCGATCGCCAGGAAGTACAGCAGCACGCGGCCGCGTGCGCCGCGCGGCGCCGCAAGCGCGCCTTGCCGGCGCACCCAGGCAATGGGCAGGCCGATCAGCAGCAGGCTTGCCAGCGTCGCCTGCACCAGCGTCGCGGCCAGCACCGGGTAGCCCCACTCGAGCAGCGGCAGGCCGCCGCGGCCCCGGGAGGCCAGCAGCTCGGGCAGCGAGCGCCATTTGAAGAAGTGGAAGAAGTGCGGCCTGTCATCGGTGGCCGGGGCGATGTTGAACTTGTAGTCGCGCAGGAAGGCTTCGCGCCCGGGGCCCAGCAGCGCGCTCGCGCCCTCGAAGAGGTCCGGGCGCTCCACCACGTTGTAGCGGTTTGCTTCCTCGGGCCGCATGCCGGGGTAGTAGCCGCGGTCGAAGGAGCGCGATTGGCAAAAGGCCCGGATGGCCGCGATGTCCGCCGCGTCGAAAGCGCCGTTCCTGACCAGCAGCGTGGTGGTCTTCCAGCTGCGGATCAGCACCAGCCGCGACGCTGCGTCGGTGGCGCCGGAGCGCTCCAGCGCCGCAGTCGCCGCCGCGAACAGCTTGAAGGTGTCGCGCGGCGGCAGCGTGACCCAGCGCGTGACCG
Organism: Variovorax stachyos; assembly: GCF_051400855.1. Taxonomy (NCBI): domain Bacteria; kingdom Pseudomonadati; phylum Pseudomonadota; class Betaproteobacteria; order Burkholderiales; family Comamonadaceae; genus Variovorax; species Variovorax stachyos. Next base: position 43,418 of record NZ_JBLFFN010000026.1, read on the forward strand.
CCAGCAGCCCGCCGGGCCGCAGGCGGCGCAGTGCTTCCTGCAGCGCCTCCACCGTGTAGAGGTAGTTCTCCGACAAGGCATGGAGGCCGGCCGAGGAGGCGCTGAAGCCGTCGAGCAGCGCGACCTGGATCAGGTCGTAGCGCGTGTCGCCGCTGGCCAGGAAGGCACGCGCCTCGGCCACGTGCACCTGCGCGATCTTCGAATAGATGCCGCCCGTTTCCTGCGCGAAGCGCTCACGCACCAACGCGACGACCTGCGCATTGAGTTCCACCGCATCGATGCGGCTCGCGCCGTGATAGTGCGCCTGCAGCACGTCGGCGCCTGCCCCGGCGCCCAGCACCAGCACCTGCGGGCGCCGCAGCAGGTGGTAGGGCAGCGCCGAGCTGACCTGGTCGAGGTGCGCCAGGCTCTCGCGCCGGCCATCGAAGCGCGTCATCGCGTTCAGGCCCTCGCCGTCGGTGAACACGCCCCACTGCGGCGGCGGCTCGGTCGTCGCGTTGAGGCTCAGGCCCGGCGCATGGCGCAGCGGGATGCGCGGGCTCTCCACCACGCTGACCAGGCCCAGCGGGCTGGATCGCTCCAGCAGCACGCGGGCGCCGGGGATGCGCAACGTCTGCGGGAGCTCCTTGTAGGGCGACATGGTCGGTGTGAGCCAGGCCGCGGGCATCAGCATCGTGAGGCCCGCCCCGGCCAACAGCAGCAGCACCGGCCAGCGGCTCACTGGAATGCCTTCGCCTTCGGCTGCGGTCCTATTCGCCTTCGGAGCGGCCGTGCGGCTCATGCCGCGGCACTCCACCCAGGCCGTGGCGGCAGCCAGCCAGCCGAGCGCGCCGATCAGCTTCAACGCGGCCTGCGGCGGCAGCACGAACAGCAGCCCCACCACGCCCAGGCTGCCCACGCCCGCGCCGAGGATGTCGAAGCTGTAGATGCGCGGCTGCATGCCGCGAAAGCGCGCGAGCGCCAGGCACACGCAGGCGCCCGCGCACAGGAAGGGCAGCAGGAGCAGCAGGTAGAGCGCCAGCAGCCAGGCGGGCTGCCGCGGGTCCCACAGGATCTCCAGCGGATTGAAGGGCACCTGCTGGGCGAGCAGGAAGCAGCCCGCGGCCGTGAGCCCGAAGGCCGCCGCCGCGGCGCAGAAGAGGAGGACGAAGTGCCGCTCGACGGCGCGCGGCACCAGCGTCAGCAGCGCGCCGCTCGCGCCGTAGCCGAGCAGCGCCAGGCTGATGATCATGTAGGCGAAGTGGTGCCACAGGCTGATCGAGAACAGCCGCATCAGCAGGATCTCGTAGGCCAGCGCGGCGCCCGAGATCAGCGCCACGGCAATGACCGGAGCGCCACGCGAAGCCATGGGTGTCCTAGCGTCCGCCGCCTGTCAGGGGCACGAAGGCCACGGGCAGGATCTGCCGCGTCGAGACCGTGCCGTCCGTATTCTTCTCGACCAGCATCAGCTGCTGGACCAGGAAGGCCGCGCCCACCGGGATCACCATGCGCCCGCCGGGCTTGAGCTGGCGGATCAGCGGCGGGGGGATGTGGCTGGCCGCGGCGGTGACCAGGATGGCGTCGTAGGGCGCGTGTTCTTCCCAGCCGTGGTAGCCGTCGCCCAGGCGCACCGTGACATTGCGATGGCCCTGCGCCTGCAGCCGCTCGCGCGCCGCAAGGCCGAGCGGCTCGATGATCTCGATGCTGTAGACCGCGCGCACCAGCCGCGCCATCACCGCCGCCTGGTAGCCCGAGCCGGTGCCGACCTCGAGCACCTTGTGATCGGGCTGCGGCTGCGCAAGCTCGGTCATCAGCGCGACGATGTAGGGTTGCGAGATGGTCTGGCCGTGGCCGATGGGCAGCGGCCGGTTCTGGTAGGCGGAGGGGCGCTGGTCCTCGGGGACGAAGGCGTGGCGCGGCACTTGGCGCATGGCCGTCATCACGCGCTCGGAGAGCGCCGGCCGGCCGGTCGTGCTGCCGGTCTCCCGCATCTGGGCGGCGACGGCCTGCACCAGGCGCTGGCGTTCGTCGGCGCGCTCGTCGGAGGCAGCAACCGGCGCCGCGGCCAAGGCGCCGACGAGGAAGGCAGCGAGGCGGGCGGCACAGGTGGACATCGGCGTTGGTTCGACGGCGGGGCGGGCGCCGCCGGCAAGCTCGAATGGCCCCCATCATGGACGCGCCGGCGCATGCAGTCCAGCATTCCGGCCCGTATGGGTAGGCATTTAGTCATGCCTGGCGAAGATCAAGACGGGCGTTCTGTCCTCCTCGAAAAGGGACTCAACGCTCATGTCTATGTCTGCCTGCACGCCTAAATTCGGACCCGGCAAGCCCGCCATCCGAAGTGACCCGGCGGGACTGTCGATGAAAAAGCAACTCAGGAGTGATGTATGCGATGTGTTGTCTCGGGATCGGGCGCGATCCGCTGTGCATTGGATTCCCATTCGAGCAGGCCGGAGTTCTACCCATGACCCCCAGCGCAGAGTTCAGGACTTCCGCTGCGTGGCGCGCAGCATTTCGGGAAGAGTGGCTCCGCCTGACCGAGGGCCGCGCTGATCTGGGCGAGCTCGAAGGTTGGGCAATCGAACTCTACCCAACGCATTGGCGCCGCCATCCAGCAGAGGTGGCCGGCGAGGAGTGGCATGGGTCAACGGCGGCTGTTCAAGCGCGCCGCGCGGTCAGGCGGCAACCACGCATGCAGACCTTCCCACAGTGGCTTGGCTTCAGTGCGCCTTCTCGCCAGGCGCTTGCGACGGTAGATCTCCGCGATGCGACGCAGCGCCTCTGGTGCGCCCGAACGCTTGCCCGGGTCCAGCACCTGTTCGTCAAACTTGCGTCTCGCGTGTGCGGTGTCCGGAGCACGACACATGGCGCACGCGATGCGCAAGTTCTGCGCCCGGAAGCTGAAGCCCCTTTCGCTCGCGCAGAGCGGCGCCCGGGCGCCCTGCAGCACATTGTCGGGATCGCGTCTCGTCCGCGGCCTGCCTCTGCGACTGATCGCACGCCGGACACCCACCTGACAGTTTCCCCATCAAGGCCGCAGCCCTTGCATCAATTCCGCCACTGACGCCAACCCGCTCGCGAAGCGCGGCGCCAGAAACGCCCCCAGCTGCGGCATCAGCAACTGCAGCATCCCCATCCCGGCCAGCAGCGTCAGCGGAAAGCCCACCGCGAAGATGCTGAACTGCGGCGAGGCGCGGTTCAGGATGCCCATCGCCAGGTTCAGCGTCAGCAGCGCCGTGACCAGGGGCAGCGCCAGCATGAGGCCGGTCGCGAAGATCTGCGCGCCGCCGTGCACCAGCAGCAGCCAGCCTTGCGCGGCCAGCGGCGCGTCGGCGATCGGCAGGACCTGGAAGCTGTCGGCCAGCGCCGCCACCAGCAGCAGGTGCCCATCCAGCGCAAGGAAGATCAGGATCGCCAGCATGTGCAGCAGGCGCGCCACCACCATGGTCGCGCCGCCGCTCGTCGGGTCGAAGAAGGAGGCGAAGGACAGGCCCATCTGCAGGCCCACGTACTCGCCCGCGGCCAGCACGGCGGCAAACAACATGCGCATGGTGAAGCCGATGGCCGCGCCGATCAGCACCTGCTGGATCAGGATCCACACCCCGCCGATCGAGACCACCGGCACCTGGGGCATCGCCGGCAGCGCGGGCGCCAGCGCGATGGCGAGCAGCGCCGCGATCGCGACCTTGAGCTGCCGCGGCACATTGGGCTCGCCGAAGATCGGCGCCGTGCCGACCAGCGCCAGCATGCGCACGAAGGGCCAGAGGAAGGCCACCATCCAGGCGTTCAGCTCCGCCGAGGTGACGGAAAGGACACCGGCGCCCATGGGGCTAAGCAACGAGTTGCGGGATGCTCGAGAACAGCGCGCGGATGTAGTCGAGCATCTGGCCCAGCATCCACGGCCCGGCGATCACCAGCACCGCGAACACGGCCAGCAGCTTGGGGATGAAGGACAGCGTGGCCTCGTTGATCTGCGTGGCGGCCTGGAAGATGCTGATGACCAGGCCCACCACCAGCGCCACCAGCAGCAGTGGCGCGCCGAGCAGCAGCGAGACGTGGATGGCCTGGCTGCCGATGGACATGACCGATTCGGGTGTCATTCCGGGATCCCTATACGAAGAAGCTTTGGGCCAGCGCGCCGATGAGCAGCTGCCAGCCGTCGGCCATGACGAAGAGCATCAGCTTGAAGGGCAGGGCGATGGAGGCGGGCGGCACCATCATCATCCCCATCGACATGAGCACGCTGGCCACCACCAGGTCGATGATCAGGAAGGGGATGAAGATGGTGAAGCCGATCTGGAAGGCGGTCTTCAGCTCGCTGATGACGAAGGAGGGCAGCAGGATGCGCAGCGGCACGTCCTCCGGCCCTTCCATCGCCGGCACCTTGGCCAGCTTGGCGAAGAGCGCAAGGTCGTTCTCGCGCGTCTGCTTGAGCATGAAGGTCTTGAAGGGGGCGATGCCGCGCTCGAGCGCGCGCTCGGTGCTGATCTTGTTCTCCGACAGCGGCTTGTAGGCCTCGTCGTAGACCTTGTCGAACACCGGCGCCATCACGAAGAAGGTGAGGAAGAGCGACAGGCCCACCAGGATCTGGTTGGGCGGCGAAGACTGCGTGCCCAGCGCCGTGCGCAGCAGGCCCAGCACGATCAGGATGCGGGTGAAGCTGGTCATCGACAGCAGCAGCGCCGGCAGGAAGCTCAACGAGGTCAGCAGCACCAGCGTCTGCACGCTGAGAGACCAGGTCTGGCTGCCGCCCGGGCCGGGCGTGCTGGTGAGCCCCGGCAGGCCTTGCGCGAAGGCAAGCGCCGGCAGGGTCAGCGCGAGCAGCAGGCCTGCATGGCGCAGGTGGCGAAGAGGAAGGCGTCGCATCAGGCGCCCGGCTTCGGCTGGATGCCCAGCGATTCGCGCAGCTTCTGTGCGAACAGGTCCACCGCCTTCGCGCCGACGCCGCTGCCGCCGTGCGCCGCAGGCGGCGCCGATGCGGCGGGCAGAGCTTGCGCGGGCAGCGAATGCAGCGCGTTGACCTGGCTCGCGGTCACGCCCAGCACCAGCCAGGTCTCGCCCACCTCGACCACCACCACGCGCTCGCGCTGGCCGACCATCGCGCTGCCCACCACCTTGACGAGGGCGCTGCCGCCGAAGCGCGGCAGGCCGAAGCGGCGCGCCAGCCAGGCGCACAGGAAGATCAGGCCCAGCACCAGCACCATGCCGAGGCCGGCCTGTAGCAGGCCGGAGGCACCCACGGCCGGCGCTGCCTCGGCGGCGGGAGCGGGCACCGTGGGCAGGGCCGCATGCGCGCAGAGCGTGACCGCGCAGGCGGCCAGCACGGCGGCGCCGCGCACGAGATACGCGGGCAGCTTCATGAGCGGCTGAGCTTCTGCATGCGCTCGGAAGGCGTGACGATGTCGGTCAGGCGAATGCCGTACTTGTCGTTCACCACCACCACCTCGCCCTGCGCGATCAGGTAGCCGTTGATCAGCACGTCCAGCGGCTGGCCGGCCAGTCCGTCGAGTTCCACCACCGAGCCCTGCGACAGCTGCAGCAGGTTCTTGATGGTGATGCGCGTGCGGCCGATCTCGGCCATCAGCTGCACCGGCACGTCGAGGATGCGCTCGATGTCCACCGTGCCGGCAGCGCTGGCCGCGGTGTTCTGCAGCGGCTGGAAGACCTGGGCGCCGGCCGGTGCCGCGGCCGCGGCGGGGGCGCTCGCCGGCTGGGGCGCCGGGGCGGAGGCCGCGGTCTGCTCGGCCAGGGCGCTGGCCCAGTCGTCCATGTCGCCGCCGGAGGAAGTGTTGTCAGTCATGGTCGCTCTTCGGATCGGTGTCTTGGTGGGAGATCATCTGTTGCACGCGCAGCGCGTAGCGTTCGTTGGAGACGCCGTAGCCGCACTCCATCACGGGTACGCCGTCGACGCGCGCGAGCACGGTTTCGGGCAGCTCGATCGGCAGCACGTCGCCGACCTGCAGGCGCATCAGCTCGCCGATGGTGGTGTCGATGGTCACGAAGTCGGCGGTGAGCGCCACGTCGGCGCTCTGCATCTGCTGGCTCATCTGCTTGACCCAGCGCTTGTCGACTTCGATCTCGTCCTGCACCGGGTTGGACAGCAGGTCGCGGATCGGCTCGATCATCGAATAGGGGATGCACACGTGCAGGAAGCCGCCCACCGGGCCGAACTCGATCTGCAGCGTGGTGGTGACCACCACCTCGTTGGGCGCCACGATGTTGGCCAGCTTGCCGTGCATCTCGGCGCGGATGTAGTCGAAGGCCAGCGGGAACACCGGCTGCCAGGCATCGCCATAGCACTGCAGGCTGAGGTTGAGCAGGCGCTTGATGATGCGCTGCTCGGTCCGCGTGAAGTCGCGGCCCTCCACGCGCACGTGGTAGCGCCCGTCGCTGCCGAACAGGTTGTCCACCACCAGGAACACCAGCTTCGGATCGAACACGAACAGCGCCGTGCCGCGCAGCGGCTTCAGGTGCAGCATGTTGATGTTGGTCGGCACCGGCAGGTGGCGCACGAATTCGCCGTACTGCTGGATCTGCACCGGGCCGACCGAGACGTCGGGGCTGCGGCGCATGAAGTTCAGCAATGCGCCGCGCAGGTTGCGCGCAAAGCGCTCGTTGATGACCTCCAGCGTGTGCATGCGGCCGCGCACCACGCGGTCGGGCGCGCCGAGGTCGTAGAGCGGCAGGCCGTCGGCCTCGGGCTCGGGCGCGCGGCGCTGGTCGACGGCGCCGCCGGTGACGCCCGACAGCAGCGCATCGACCTCGTCCTGCGAGAGCACCTGTTCATAGGCCATGGGTCGTGTGTCCGAATCTAGGGCTGATCACTGCACCACGAAGGTGTTGAAGGAGACGCCCGCGATCGCCTGCGGCTGCGCCTCGGGAGAAAGCGGCCGGTTGAGCTCGGTGCGGATCTCCTCGGCCAGCCTGGCCTTGTCCTGCGTGGACAGCAGCGTCTCGGGCTGGCGGTTCGACAGCAGAAGCAGCAGGCGGCTGCGCAGCTCGGGCATGAACTCGAGCAGCTGCGCCTTGGCCTGCTCGTCGTTCACCTTGAGCGCCATGCCGATGTGCAGGAAGCGGCTGCGGCCCTCGGACTGCACGTTGACGGTGAGCGGCTCGAGGGTCACGAAGATCGGCTTGGGCATCGCCTTGGGGGCCGCGGCGGCCGGCGCTTCCTGTGCGAACAGGCTGCTGCGGCTCAGGGCATAGCCGCCGCCGGCCAGCGCGGCGATGCTGGCGAGGGCCAGCAGCCCGATCAACAGCTTCGAGGAGCGCGGCGCCGCGGCGGTGGGGAGAGAGGGACTGGTGGCCATGGAAGCAATGTTTGGGTGGTCTTTATTCTTGGTTGGGACGCGACGAAACGAAGCCCCGATCAAGCGGGGGAAAGGGCCTCAGATCGCGGGTTTCGTCGTTCAGGCGAAGGTGTCGATGCCGGCGGTGCGCGACGGTGCGTTCGCGCGTGCGGCCAGCGGCGCGGCTGCCGGCTCGCTGCGTGCCGCGCCCGGGTAGCTCGCGCCGTTCGAGGATGCGTTCTGGCGCTGCTCCTGCTGCTGGCCGAAGCCGCCCGCGCCGGCCCAGGGGCGCGACTCGGAGCCGACCGAGGTCTGGCCCAGGCTGATGCCCTGCTCGGCCAGGGTGCTGCGCAGCTGCGGCAGCGCTGCCTCGACCGCCTTGCGCACCGACTCGTGCGCGGAGACGAACATGGCCTGGGCCTGGTTGTCGCCGACGCTGAGGGTGATCTTCAGCGGGCCGAGGCCGGCCGGGTTGAGGTTGAGCTCGGCCACCTGCTGGCCACCGGCCGTCATGCGCAGCATCTGGTGGCCCAGCGCAGGCGCCCACTCGGCGCTGCCGACGGGCGGGGCGAGGGTCTGGGCGGGTGCAGGGCTGGCCGCGGGCTGCGCGCGGTCCAGCGCGGGTTGCATCGGGGAGGCCGATGCGAGCATGGCCGGGGGCGCCACGGGCGCGGCGGCGGTTTCGGTGTCTGCCGCGGCGGCTGCGAGGAAGGCGGCGGGTTGCACTGCGGCGGAGCCGGCATCTCCCGCGGCGAGCGAGGCCGTGGGCGCGGCCTTCGCATCGGTGGCGGCTGGAGCGTTCGCGGTTCCGGTGGCTGCCGGCGTCTTCGCGGTCGGCAGGGCGTTGGCCAGCGGGATCGCCGGTGCAGCGGCCGTGGCCGGCAGCGCGACGGCATCGCCGTTCGCGGCCGTCGTCGCCGGCGCGCCCGGCAGTGCGAAGCTTTTGTCGGCCGCCGGGGTGGAGGTGCCTGCGATCGTGGTCGTGTCCGCGGCGGGACCGGTCGCCGGTGCCTTGGCGTCCTGGTGCGCGCCTTGGCCCGCGGCGGGCGCCGCATCGGAGGTGGGCGTCGATGCGGCGGCGGCCGTTGCGGCGAGCGATGCCTCCTGCGGCAGCGCCGTGCCTCCCGCGGGCAGCGCCGTGCCGCCCGTGCCCTTGCCCGCGCCGACCGCCGCGGTGGGCGCCGGTGCCGTGGCCAGGACCTGCGGCGCGAACAGCGCGATGGTCAGCAGCTCGGAGCCCGGTTCGTCCTTCCGCCCCATGGGGCGGTTCGGCTTCTGCGGCGTGGCCGCGGCGTCGGCGTTGGCCGTTTCCGTGCCGTCCTGCGAGCGGCGCGCGCCCGCGCGCGAGCGCTCCAGCACGGCGCCGAAGCTGCCGCGTGCGTCGCCGTCCGCGGCAGGGCGGCCGCGCACGCCCGATGGCGCGGCCGGCTGCGCCGAGCTCGCCGGGAGGGTGGCGGAAGGAATGAAGGTGGGCATGGCGGTTCCTCTAGAAATTCGGATGGGCGGCGCGATCGATGAACTTGCGCGCCGCACGCTCGTCGCTGTCGCGCTGCTCGCGCTTGGCCTGGACGGCGAGCTCCTGGCGGCGCAGGCGATCGGCCAGCGTGTCGAAGGAATTGAGGCGCCGCGCCTGGTGCTGCCAGTCGCCGCGCCCGCGGTCCAGCCGCACCCCGGCCTGCTTGACGATGGCGCGCTGCTGCTCGATCGCGCCGTCCAGCGTGCCCAGGAAGTTGTTGAAGTTGCGCCATTGCGAGGCGGGCAGGCCGTGCGCCATCAGCGACTGCAGCTGGTTGGCGTAGTCCTGGCGGTACTGCAGCAGCAGGTCCAGCTTCTGGTGCGCGCTGACCTGCGCGCTCTGCAGCGCGCCCAGGCGGCGCGCCGCTTCTTCCTTCTGCTTGCGGGCCAGTTCCTGCAGCGTGTCGAGAGGGAGCTTCCTGGACATCGTGTGACTCCGTGGGTGCGGTCTAGTCGAACAAGCCGGCCATGCGCGCCACCGACGCCGCGTAGTCGGTGCGCTCGTCCATGCCCTGCTGGAGAAAGGCCTCCAGCTTGGGATACAGGGCGATCGCCTGGTCCAGCTGCAGGTCGTGGCCGGCGGCGTAGGCGCCGACGCTGATCAGGTCGCGGTTGCGCTGGTAGCGCGACAGCATCTGCTTGAAGCGGCGCACCGCGTCGAACTGCGACGGCGGGATCAACGCCGTCATGGCGCGGCTGATCGAGGCCTCGATGTCGATGGCCGGGTAGTGCCCGGCCTCGGCCAGCGTGCGCGACAGCACCACGTGGCCGTCGAGGATGGCGCGCGCCGAGTCGGCGATCGGGTCCTGCTGGTCGTCGCCCTCGGAGAGCACGGTGTAGAAGGCGGTGATCGAGCCGCCGCGGCCCTGAGCGTCGCGCGCGCCGTTGCCCGCGCGCTCCACCAGCGCCGGCAGCTTGGCGAAGACCGATGGCGGGTAGCCCTTGGTCGCGGGCGGCTCGCCCACCGCCAACGCGATCTCGCGCTGCGCCATCGCGTAGCGGGTGAGCGAATCCATGATCAGCAGCACATCCTTGCCCTGGTCGCGGAAGTACTCGGCCAGGCAGGTCGCATAGGCCGCGCCCTGCAGGCGCAGCAGCGGCGAGTTGTCGGCCGGGGCGGCAACCACCACGGCGCGGGCCAGGCCTTCCTCGCCCAAGGTGTTCTCGATGAAGTCCTTGACCTCGCGGCCGCGCTCGCCGATCAGGCCGACCACGATCACCTCGGCGCTGGTGTAGCGCGCCATCATCCCGAGCAGCACGCTCTTGCCCACGCCGGAGCCGGCGAACAGGCCCATGCGCTGGCCGCGGCCGACGGTGAGCATGGCGTTGATGGCGCGCACGCCGGTGTCCAGCACCGAGTCGATGGGCGCGCGGGTGAGCGGGTTGATGGGCGGTGTCGACAGCGGCACCTTGCGCGCGATATCCAGCGGGCCCAGGCCGTCGAGTGGGCGGCCGACGGCATCGACCACGCGCCCGAGCATGCCCTCGCCGACCGGGAGGCGCTTTCCATGGGCCTCGTCGCCGGCCGTGGCCGATCCCGGACGCGCGAACACGCGTGCGCCGGGGATGAGGCCGGCCACTTCGCTCTGCGGCATCAGGAACAGGCGGTCGCCGGCGAAGCCGACCACTTCGGCCTCGGCATGGCGCTGCGGATAGCCCTGCGGCAGCTCGATCAGGCAGTCGCTGCCCACGGGCAGCTGCAGGCCGACGGCCTCCAGCACCAGCCCGACGGCCCGCGTGAGGCGGCCGGAGTGGGTGACGGTGGCGGGGATGCGATTGACGTCGACGCGCGCCTGATTCAGCGTGCCGATCCAGGACTGCAGATGCGGGTTGGCCTGGGCCGTCATGATGCGTCGACGTCGCGGTTGAGTGCGGCTGTCACATGCTTCCAGCGGGTCTCGAGGCTGGCATCCATCTCGCCGCTGGCGGACTGCACGCGGCAGCCGCCGCGTGCCAGCGTGTCGTCGGGGCGCACCTGCCAGCCGGCGATCTGCAGCTCGTTGCCCAGGCTGTTCTTCACCAGCGCCACGTCGTCGGGATGCAGCAGCAGGCGCGGCTCGCCTTGCAGCGCGGGCTCGGCATGCAGCAGGTCCTGCACCAGCGGCAGCACCCATTCGGGCTCGGCGCGCAGCGTGCGGTGCACCACCTGCCGCGCCACGTCGAGCGCCAGCGTGAGGATGGCGTCGGCCAGTTCGCGCTCGGCGTGGCGCAGCGCGGCCGGCAGCGCGGCGGCCAGGGCGCGCAGCTGCTCGGCATGGGCGCTGGCGGCGGCAAGACCCGTGGCCAGCCCTTCCGCGTGGCCTTCGGCACGGCCCTTCGCCAGGCCTTCGCGGTGGCCTTCGGCACGGCCCTCGGCGCGCGCCTGCAGGCGCAGGCGGGAGAGCTCGTTGTCGCGCGCCAGGGACTCCGGGTCCACGCGCGGAACGACCAGGGCATGCGCGTTGTCGTGGGCGTTCTCCTCGCTGTCGAGCGTGCCCATTTCCCAGCGCTGCCAGGCGGAGAGGGATGGCTTGGCGGCGGCCTTCGGCGCGGCAACCGGCCGCGCGGGCGCATAGGCCGCCGCGAGGCGTGCGCGCGGCGTGGGTGCCGTGGCTGTTTGCTTAGACGAAGTCATCGGTTCCAGGCGCCGCGATCACGACCTCGCCGGCATCGGCGAGGCGGCGCACCACTTGCAGGATGGCCTTCTGCTCGGCTTCGACCTGCGAGACCCGCACCGGGCCGCGCAGCTCGATGTCCTCGCGCAGCGTCTCGGCGGCGCGCTGCGACATGTTCTTGAGGAACTTGTCGCGCAGCTCCTGCGTGGAGCCCTTGAGCGCGATGATGAGCGACTCGGATTCGATGTCCTTGAGCAGGCGCTGGACGAAGCGGTCCTCCAGGTCCAGCAGGTTCTCGAAGACGAACATCTCGTCGACGATGCGCTGCGCCAGGCCCTCGTCGTGCTCGCGCACGTGGGCGATCGCCTCTTCCTCCTGCGCGGTGCTCATCAGGTTGACGATCTCGGCCGCGGTGCGAACGCCGCCCAGGCGGCTGCGCTTGAGGCCTTCGCCCGAGAGCATCTCGGTCAGCACGTCGGTCAGCTCGGCCAGCGCCGCGGGCTGCACGCCGCCGAAGGTGGCCACGCGCATGATCACGTCGTGCCGCAGGCGCACCGGCAGCTTTTCCAGCACCTCGGAGGCCTTCTTGCGGTCCAGGTGGACCAGCAGCGTGGCGAGGATCTGCGGGTGCTCGTCGCGGATCAGCTCGACCACCTCGCCGGCCTCCAGGTCGTTGAGCCGCTCGATGCCGCCGTGCGGCTCGTCGGGCTGCAGGATGTCCTCGAGCAGGTTGCTGGCGCGGTCGTCGCCCAGCGCCTTGCGCAGTACCGCGCGGATGTAGCTGCCGGAGCCCAGGTGGAGGGCGGAGAGCTGCTCGGTCTCGAGGCGGAATTCCGCGAGCACGGCCGCCAGTTCCTCCTTGGACACCTGGCTCAGCTTGGCCATCGCGGCGCCCAGCGCCTGCACCTCGGTGGTGGGCAGGTGGTGCAGCGTGGCGGCGGCGCGGTCCTCGCCAAGGGACATCAGCAAGATGGCGGCTTTTCGGGTGCCCACTGCGCTCATGGATTCATCCAGTGCTTGATCAAGGTAGCGACGAGCCGCGGGTCCTGCTCGGCGGTCTGCTGTACGTAGTCGAGGTCGGCCTGGCGGCGTTCGGCTTCGCGCTGGAGCATGCCCAGCCGGGTCTCGTCCGCTTCGTCGTCCGGATGGGCGAAGGCGGCCGCGACGGGTGGCGCCTCGAGCACGGCCGCGGCCGGCGGCGCCAGGTGCTTGCGCAGCAGCGGCCGGAACACGGCGAACCAGGCGAACAGCGCGAGCACGCCGATCAGCAGGTACTGGCCGATGCTCTTGGCGAGCTCGATGTTGGCGGGGTCCTTCCAGACAGGCAGCTCGGACTGCTGCTCGTCGTGGCCGTCGCGGGCGAAGGCGCTGTTGAGCACGTTGAGCGAATCGCCGCGCTCCTGGCTGTAGCCCATCGCCTCCTTCACCAGGTTGCGGATCTGGTCGACCTCGGCGGGCGTCAGCGCGCGCGCCTTGCCGTCGGTGCCGGCCACGTGGTTCACCACCACCGCCACGGACAGACGCTTGATCCCGCCGGCGCCCTGCTGCACATGGCGGATGGAGCGGTCGAGCTCGTAGTTGGTGGTCGTGTCCTTGCGCGAGCTGCTCGGGCCGCCCGGGACGGTGCTGGTCGTTGCCGTCGTGGTGGTGGCAGCCGGCGGCGTGGCGCCGTTGGCGGGTGCGTTGGCCGGCCGCGGCGCGACGATCGGCGCACTGGGGCTCGTCGGCGGCTGGTTCGACAGCGCGCCCGGCACGCCGCCCGGGGGCGTGGCACCGAGCTGGTTCGACTCGCTGGACTGCTGGCTGCGCACCGCGGCGTTGCGCGGGTCCTGGTTGGGCGCGAACTTCTCCTCGGTGCGCTCGACCACCGAGAAATCGATGTCGGCCGCGACCTGCGCGCGCACATTGCTCGCGCCGAGGATCGGCTGCAGGATGGCCTCGATGCGGCGGATATAGCCCTGCTCGATCTCCTGCGCGTACTTGAGCTGGCTCACGTCCAGGCCGCGCGCGCCAGCGTTGGCGGCCGACAGCAGGTTGCCGCGCTGGTCCACCACCGTCACGCTCTTGGGGTCCAGCTCCGGCACGCTGCTGGAGATCATGTGGACGATGGCGCTGACCTGGCCCTCGTCGATGCCGCGGCCGCGGTGCAGGCTCAGCACCACGGAGGCGGAAGGCTTCTTCTGCTCGCGCACGAAGAGCGAGGGCTTCGGCAGCGCGAGGTGGACGCGGGCCGATTCGACCGTGCCGATCGACTCGATCGAGCGGGCCAGCTCGCCCTCCAGCCCGCGCTGGTAGTTGACCTGCTCGGCGAACTGGCTGGTGCCGAACTTCTGGTTGTCCATCAGCTCGAAGCCGACCCCGCCGCCCTTGGGCAGGCCCTGGGCCGCGAGCTTGAGGCGCACTTCAGGCACCTTGTCGCCGGCGATCAGGATCGCGCTGCCGCCCTCGGCGAACTTGTAGGGCACGTTCATCTGCGCCAGCGAGGCGATGATCGCGCCGCCGTCGCGGTCCGAGACGTTGGTGTAGAGCACCTTGTAGTCGGGTGCGCGGCTCCACAGCATGAAGGCGGCTGCGGCCGCCACCAGCGCTGCGGCGCCGATGATCAGCGGCAGCTTGGGCTGGGCGCGCAGGCGTTCCAGCAGCGGCGCGCCAGCCACCGCCGGCATCGTGCCCGCTGGCGCTGCCGTGCTGCTCATGCTTGGGCCCCGGCCATGGCGCAAGCCAGGAGGAGCGGGAGAAGTCGTCGAGGTGGAGTCATGCCGTTGAAGTCGCGAGCAGCCTTTTTGTGTCGCGATCGATTCTCGGCAGCAGGCGCGAAATCGATTGGTCGAACAGCCGGGGTTTTCGGCGTCAGTTGGGCCCATCTCTTTCGGGCCCCCGCGGTTACGCTGAAAACACGCGGGAGAGCCACGGCCCTCCTGTAGGAACGCAAGCGTCTTCCAGATTCAACAAAAGGTTCTACATGTCCATTTCCGCCATCGAATCCGTCCTGCAGCAGATGCGGGTGACCGCGCTCCAGACCGGCATCGCGCCGCGCCCCGCGGCCGAGTCGGCCCCGCAGGCCGGCTTCGCCGCCGAGCTGAGGCGCTCGCTCGAGGGCATCAGCACGGCGCAGAACAAGGCCTACGGCCAGGCCGAGGCCTTCGAGCTCGGCAAGCCGGGCGTCGCGCTGAACGACGTGATGGTCGACCTGCAGAAGGCCAACGTGGCCTTCCAGACCGGCCTGCAGGTGCGCAACCGGCTCGTGGCCGCCTACCAGGAAGTGATGAGCCTGCCGGCCTGACGGCTCCTGTGGGTTGTGGAGCGGGCAGGGTGCGCATCTTTTTCAGCCGGGCCCCTAAAGCTTTGGATGCCCCCGCCGATAACTTCAACAACGATGGCTTGAGTCTCATGGTGGGAGCGGGTCCAGCGTTGCGGCCGCAGGGCCGGATTCCACAACCTTTGTCTACAGGAGTTTGAAATGGCGCAAGTCATCAACACCAACAGTCTCTCCCTGCTCACGCAGAACAACCTCAACGCATCGCAGTCGTCGTTGAACACCGCGATCCAGCGCCTGTCTTCGGGCCTGCGCATCAACGGTGCCAAGGACGACGCCGCCGGCCAGGCCATCGCCAACCGCTTCACGGCCAACATCAAGGGTCTGACGCAAGCCCAGCGCAACGCCAACGACGGCATCTCCCTCGCGCAGACGACGGAAGGCGCACTGAAGGAAGTCAACAACAACCTGCAGCGCGTTCGTGAGCTGGCGGTGCAAGCCGCCAACGGCAGCAACTCGGCCAGCGACCTGAAGTCGATCCAGGACGAAATCACCCAGCGCATGAGCGAAATCGACCGCGTCTCGGCGCAGACCGATTTCAACGGCGTGAAGGTGCTGTCCGCCGGCGCGAAGCCGCTGACGGTGCAGGTCGGTGCCAACGACGGCGAGACCATCAAGATCGACCTCAAGCAGATCGACTCGTCGACGCTCGGCCTCGGCGGTTTCTCGGTGAGCAGCAACGCCCTCCCGGTGAGCGAAGCCATCACGCAGACCAACCTGGCTGCCACGCCCACCGCTGTCGATCTGAGCGCTGCCGCCACGTCCCTGGGCGTTGCCGCCAGCTCGTTGAGCCTGCACAACGTGAAGGACGCCACCGGCGCCGCCACGGCCAACTTCGTGGTCAAGTC
Organism: Variovorax stachyos; assembly: GCF_051400855.1. Taxonomy (NCBI): domain Bacteria; kingdom Pseudomonadati; phylum Pseudomonadota; class Betaproteobacteria; order Burkholderiales; family Comamonadaceae; genus Variovorax; species Variovorax stachyos. The sequence continues at coordinate 58,959 of NZ_JBLFFN010000026.1, forward strand.
GGGTGACAGCTTCTATGCCGCGTCGGTCGACGACGCCACCGGCGACGTCGTGCTGAACGTGGCCGACGTCGAGTTCACCGACACCGACAACGGCGTGACGACCGCCGTGGCGCTGAACAACCAGTTGGTCAAGGTGGGTGTGGACAGCACCGGCGCCACCACCGCCTACGTGGCCGTGCAAGGCAAGAACTTCGCCGTCGGCGCAGGCGCCCTGGCCAACGGCGGCGCGACGCCGACCGACTTCGACAACACCGGCACCGACATCGTCCTGAGCGGCGCCGGCAAGACGGCCGAGTTCACCGGTGCGGCTTCCATCGACCCGATGAAGAAGCTCGACGCGGCGCTCAAGATGGTCGACGACCTGCGCAGCTCGCTGGGTGCAGTGCAGAACCGCTTCGACTCCACGATCGCCAACCTCGGCACCACGGTGACCAACCTGTCTTCCTCGCGCTCGCGCATCGAAGACGCCGACTACGCGACCGAAGTGTCGAACATGACCCGCGCACAGATCCTGCAACAGGCCGGTACCTCGGTTCTGGCCCAGGCCAACCAGACCACGCAAAACGTGCTGTCGCTGCTGCGCTGATCGAAGTGAAGGCATCGCAGGCCTTTCGGGCGCAAGCCCGACAGCGCCTGCGCTGTCCTCTGCGGCTTGGGCTCGGCCCAGGCCGCAGAGGACAGCGAATCAATCCGAAGGTGATGACCATGGCGATCCCCGTTGCCCCGGCGGCAGACAACAGCCCCTGGTGGACGCAGATGCTTCCGGTCCGGCGCAATGCGCCGGCCTGGGACGAGCAGGCGTCGGCCGAGGCCATGGACGCGGCGACGCCCGTGCAGGTAGAGCAGGCCGTGCGCGAGCTCAACGCGTCGCTGCAGACCCGCTCGGTGGGGCTGCAGTTCGAGGTCGACGAGGACACCGACAAGGTGATCGTCAAGGTGGTCGATCGCGACAGCGGCGAGCTCATTCGGCAGATTCCGTCCGAGGAAGCAGTGCGCATCGCCAGGATGCTGGACAGCGCGCCGGGCCTGCTGATGGACCACTCGGCCTGAGGACGAAGTCTCCGTGTCACGTTGAACAAGAAAAGAAGGAACCCCATCCATGGCATCGATCAGCAGCCTCGGCATCGGCTCCAACCTGGACCTGAGCAGCCTGCTCTCCAATCTCGAGACGGCGGAAAGCCAGCCGCTGGTGCAGCTGCAGCAGCGCCAGGTCAGCTTCACGAGCAAGCTCTCGGCTTATGGGCAGCTGCAAAGTGCCCTCACGACGCTGCAGACGGCGGCCAAGAAGTTGGGTGACCCGGCCTTCTTCCAGGGCGTGAAAGCGACTGCCGGCGCTGCCGATGTCCTCTCCGGGACCGCCGGCGCGACGGCATCGGCCGGCGCATACAGCATCAACATCAGCCAGCTCGCGCAGGCGCAGTCGGTCGTGGCGGCCGGCCAGGCCAGCGCCAAGACCGCGATCGGCAATGGGACGCTCACCATCGACTTCGGAACGATCGCCGGCGGCACCTACGACGCAGTGAGCGGCAAGTACAGCGGTGCGAGCTTCACCCCGGACACAAGCCGCACGGCCAAGACCATCACCATCGATTCGAGCAACAACACGCTCGAGGGCATACGCGATGCGGTCAATGCGGCAAAGGCCGGCGTGACTGCCAGCATCGTCAACGACGGCAGCGTGACGCCCAACCGCCTGGTGCTGACCTCGACCGAGACCGGCAAGGTGTCGAGCATGCGCGTCGCGGTCGCAGGCGACGCGGCGCTGTCTAACCTCCTGGCTCACGACCCGGCGGGCGCCCAGAACCTGCAGCAGACCCTGCAGGCACAGAACGCCGAGCTCACCGTCAACGGCATCGCCGTCACCAGCAAGACCAACTCGGTGAAGGAGTCGATCCAGGGCGTCACGCTGAACCTGCTGAAGGTCGGCACGAGCAGCCTGGGCGTTTCGCGCGACGTGGCCAGCGTCGAGACGGCGATCAACGATTTCGTGAAGGCCTACAACGCGCTGCAGGGCACCGCGGGGACCCTGACCAGCTATGACGCCGACAAGAAGAGGGGTGCCGCCCTGCTCGGCGACGGCACGCTGCGCAACATCCAGGTGAGTCTGCGGCAGGTGCTGACCAATCCGCAGGGCGGTGCGATGAAGACGCTGTCGGAGATCGGCGTGGCCTTCGAGAAGGACGGGACGATGAGCGTGAACGCCGACAAGCTCAAGAGCGCGCTGGCGACCAACCTGGAGGGCGTCGCCGGCCTGTTCTCGAGCGACAGCGCCAGCACGGCCGGCTATGGCAAGCAGTTGAGCACGCTGGTCGACAAGCTCACCGGCACCGGTGGCGCGCTCAAGGTCGCGACCGACGGCATGAGCAAGTCGCTCAAGGACCTCGACGCGCAGTACGACGAGATGCAGGCGCGCGTGGACGCGAAGGTGGAGTACTACCGCGCCCAGTTCACGCAGCTCGATCTGCTGGTCAGCAGGATGAACAGCACGAGCAGCTACCTCACCCAGCAGTTCGCCAGCATGGCGAAAAGCGGCAAATAGCACCCGGCCACGGAGCACGCATGTACACACCCCACACCCATCGGACCGGCGCCGGCGCCTATGCACGCCTCGGCGTCGAAACACAGGCGATGAGCGCGTCGCCCCATCAACTCATCTGCATGCTTTTCGACGGCGCGGACACAGCCATCGGGATGGCCCGCCATCACATGGGAAGCGGGGACGTCGCGGCCAAGGGCAAGGCGATCTCGAAGGCGATCGCCATCGTGGACAACGGCCTCAAGGCCGGGCTGGATGCGAAGGCGGGCGGCTCCGAGGGAGCCGCCTTGGTCGAGAGCCTGTCTGCGCTGTACGACTACGTGATCCGCAGGCTGCTGCAGGCCAACCTGCACAACGACCTGCAAGCGATCGACGAGGCCGGGGCGCTGCTGGAGAACGTGGCGTCGGCCTGGCGCCAGATCGACGGCGTCGACGCCGGGCACTGATCGACAAGAGTACGAAAGACGAAAATGGCAGCCAGGAGTGAAGTCGTCCATTGCTATGCCCAACTCGCCTCGATCCTGTCGCTGATGGTGACACTGGCGCGTGCAAAGGCGTGGGAACGGCTGCCCGAGCTCGAGGCGCAATGCACTGCGCTCATCGATCGGCTGCGCGCCGTCACGCCGCAGGAGTCGCTGGACCCGGCTCAGATCGAGGAGGCGCAGCGCCTGCTGCAACGCATCCGCGCCGACCAGCAGGCGGTGTGCGAGCTGGTCAAGCCGCAGCTGGCGCACCTGGTCGCCACCATGACCGACCTGCAGAAGCGCAGCGAGCTCGACCGCGCCTACGGAGTGCCGCGCTGAGCGCCCAGGCGCGCCCACCCGGATGAGCAGGCTCGGCGTACCGCCCGACCACGCGCTGCTGGCCGCCAAGCTCGCGCCGCGGCTCGAACTCGTCGCGCTGCAGCAGGGCCAGGTGGCGAGCGATGCCGAGCCCGGCCCGGTGGTGCAGGTCCAGAAGGTCGCCAACGATGTGCGCCTGCCCTCCCATATCGCGCTGGAGCGCCAGCTGCCTGCCGGCCTGCCCGCTGCGGCGGCTGCGCCGGACGCGCCGGGCGCATCGGCTGCCCCGGCCGCGCACCTCTCTCCGGCGGCCCGCCTGATCGGCGCCCTGCTGGCGGAGTGGCCGGACGCGGGACCGCTGCGTGCCACCACGCCGGTGTGGCCTTCGGCGCGGCAGCCGGCGAATGCCGCCACGCTCGCCGCGGCACTGGCCCAGGCGGTGGACCGCAGCGGGCTGTTCTACGAATCGCATCTGCGCGAGTTCGTCGCCGGCACGCGCACGCTGGCGCAGTTGGCGCAGGAACCGCAGGCGCGCTGGGCCGCACCGGTTTCGCCGGCTGTTCAAGGGCAGCATGGCGGTGCGGCGGCGCAGGCTGCTGTCGCGGCGGTGCATGTACCTTCCGATGCGGTGCGGGCCGGCGTGGCTGCCGTGGCTGTCGTGCCGGTGCCTGTCATGCCTGCAGTGCCGCTCGCGGCCGGGGCGGCGCCCGCATCTGCGCCCGGCGCTGCGACGCCGACTGCCTCGGCCCCGGCGCACGGTGAGCCGGGTTCGCCCGTGCCGCCGGCGCCGGCGTCGCGTGCTCCTGCCGTTTCCACCGACGCCGCGCCCTTGGCCGATGCCCAGCGCGTGCGTGCGGCCTACCGCGCAGGCGAGGGTGCTTCCGCCACGCCTCTCGAGGCCGAGGCCGCGGGGCAGCGCGCGGAAGCGGCCGCGGCCGTGCGGCATGGCGCGGCGGCTGCCCTCCCGAGCGCGCCGCACCAGCCCGCGGAGCTGATCCATCCGCAGGCTGCGACCGTGGTGCACCAGCAGCTCGACCTGCTGGCCACCGCCGTGTTCCGCTGGAACGGCCAGGCCTGGCCTGAGGTCCCGATGGAGTGGTCGATCCAGCAGGAGGAGGGACGGCCACGCGACGAGGGCGGGCAGCAGGACGAGGCAAGGCGCTGGAGCACGACGGTCTCGCTGCACCTCCCGCGGCTCGGGCCGGTCGAACTGCGCCTGACGCTGGCCGGCGGTGCGGTCCAGGCGCAGTTCGTGGCGGGCCATGCGACCACTGCCGGACGCCTGCGGGCGCACGGCGGGGCGCTCGAGGAGCGCTTCGAGTCCGCGGGGCTGCGGCTTGAAGGCTTGCGCGTCAGCGAGGCGTGATGAGCTATCCGGGCTTCACCTTCGGTTGGGCTTTGTGGCCTCTCCCTGCGGTGGCTGGATGGGGTGGGGGCACTTGTTCGGGTGATTTCGAACGTTGCTGTTGTGTTGAGTGCGGAGCCGGGAATTCGCCCCGGCGGGCGAGTTACTTTCTTTGTCTCGCCAAAGAAAGTAA
>NZ_JBLFFN010000027.1:0-61902 GCF_051400855.1 Variovorax stachyos
CGAAGCGCCGACCGCCCCAGCAGGAGCCCGGGCCGCAGACCGCCTTCCGCGGCGCGCAGGACGCACCCGCACCCGCATCCGCACCCATCGCACAGCTTCGTCAAAAACGAAGCCAGCGAATTCCGCCTCTCAGCCGCTCAGGTCACCCGCCAAGTTGGCCAGCGTCTCCGGCGCGATGACCGTCATCGCAGGGTAGTTCGTGTGGTCGCAACCCAGCTTGACCTGCGCACCCGCCCGCACCGCCGCACGCGCCGCGTCGTCGAACTCGAAGCGCAGGAAGTGCACCGCCGAGGTCTTCTCATCGGTCTCTCGATCCAGGTCCTCGTCTGCGATGGCGTAGACGCGCGCATGACCCTCGACCTCGACGAACATGCGGTCCTCCACGCCGATCAGCCGCGCCAGCTCGCGCTTGCGCTCGTGCACGTCGGTGTACTCGATCAGCATGGTCGCCTTCCAGTTGCTGCCGTCGGGCACCAGCGGCAGGTAGGCCTCGATCTCGCTGCGGATGCCGTCTTCCTCGAAGATCTTCTCGATGTGCAGCATCTCCTGGATCTGGCGGCGGATGGTCGTCTCGTCCTCGAACTGCACGCTCACATGCTCGCCCAGGCGGACCGTGCGCAGCTTGCGATGCGCAATGAACTCCGGAGCGCTGCTCTTGCGGATCTTCGCATAGGCCTCCAGCGTCATCAGGGTGTCGGGCGTGATCGTCATCGTCGCTACTCCAGGCCGTAGGCCATGCGCATCAGGCTCAGCGGGTGCTGCAGCTTCGCCGCAGGCAGGCCGTCCTGCGCCATGCCCTGCGCGATGTGGTGGCCGGCCAGCGCGCAATCGGAGCTGATGTAGTCGGGCTCGTTCTTGCCCATGGCCTTGAACACCGGCTTGCCGATCTTCATCGCCACCGGGTGGTAGGGCGTCTTCACGCCGTAGGTGCCGGCGTGGCCTGAGCAGCGCTCTACCGTGTTGAGCTGCACCGGGACCGTCTGTCCGATCAGCTTGAACATCTCCTCGGTCTTGCGGCCGATCTTCTGCACCCGGCCATGACACGGGATGTGATAGCTGAGCTTGCCCAGCGGGGTCTTGAAGTCGGTCTTGAGCAAGCCGTCCTTGTGGCGCGCCACCAGGTACTCGAAGGGATCGAACATGGCCTGCTGCACCAGCTTCACGTCGGCATCGTCTGGGAACAGCAGCGGCAGCTCCTGCTTGAACATCAGCGTGCAGGAGGGAACCGCCGTGAGGATCGCAAAGCCGTCCTTTGCGTACTTCGCCAGCACGGGGATGTTGGCCTCCTTGTGCTTCGCCACGCCTTCCAGGTCGCCGAGCTCGAACTTGGGCATGCCGCAGCAGCTCTCCTTCGAAACGATGGTGTACGGAATGGCGTTGTGGCGCAGGAGCTTGATCAGGTCGAAGCCGATGCCGGGCTCGTTGTAGTTCACGTAGCAGGTCGAGAAGATCGCGACCTTGCCGGGCGTGCGCTCGCCATCGACCACCGGCTGCGTGTCGTCGTCCTTGGGTGCGCTCCAGCGGAAGCGCTTGGTGGCCAGGTCGGGCAGCCACGCATCGGGATGCACGTGCAGCGCGCTGTCGAGCAGCTTGCGCATGGGCTTGGTCTTGTTCAGCGCGTTGACAGCCTGGACGACCACCGGGATGCCCGCGAACTTGCCGTGCACGTCGGTGGAGGCGAGCAGCTTCTCGCCGCCCGAAACCCCACCGTTCTTGAACTTGATGGCCTTGGCACGCAGCATGGTGTGCGGGAAGTCCACGTTCCACGGATGCGGCGGCACGTAGGGGCACTTCGTCATGTAGCAGAGGTCGCACAGGTAGCACTGGTCGACCACGCTGCCGTAGTGCTTGGGATCGACGCCGTGGACCTCGCCGTCCTCGGTCGCATCGACCAGGTCGAAGAGGGTCGGGAAAGCCTCGCACAGGCTCACGCAGCGACGGCATCCGTGGCAGATGTCGAAGATGCGCGTCATCTCGCGTTCGCAGGCGCCCTGGTCATAGAACTCGGGGTTCTTCCAGTCCACCGGGTGGCGCGTGGGCGCCTCGAGATTGCCTTCTCGACTCGTCATGGGATAACCGTGGCCTGGCGCGCGGCGTCAGCGGGCGGAATCCGCAGGGCCCCTGTGAACAAGTCCTTGCCCGCGGAGCGCCCGCGCGGGGCTCAGTCGACCAGCGCCTCGAGCGCCTTCGTATAGCGGTTGGCGTGCGAGCGCTCGGCCTTGGCCAGCGTCTCGAACCAGTTGGCGATCTCGTCGAAGCCCTCTTCGCGGGCCTGCTTGGCCATGCCCGGGTACATGTCGGTGTACTCGTGGGTCTCGCCGGCGACGGCAGCCTTCAGGTTCAGGCGGCTGTCCCCGATCGGCAGGCCGGTGGCGGGGTCGCCCGACCCGTGCTCGAGGAATTCCAGGTGGCCGTGCGCATGGCCGGTCTCGCCTTCGGCGGTGGAGCGGAACAGCGCTGCGACATCGTTCTGGCCTTCGACATCGGCCTTGTTCGCGAAGTAGAGGTAGCGTCTGTTGGCCTGGGATTCGCCTGCGAAGGCGTCCTTCAGGTTCTGCTCGGTTCTCGATCCTTTCAAGTCCATGGCTGTCTCCTCGGATTGGCTAGGCATGCAAGTGGAACCGTCGCTGCCGGCGGCAGCGGCGCCCTCGCAATCTACACCAAGCAGCGCGGCGTGCCATATAAAGCCTCAATAAGGATCATTGAGGCCGGCAATGGGCCCTGGTACGTCGCCCGGCAGCACGGCCTCGCGCAGCTGCGGGAACACCTTGGCCACCTTGGCGAGCAGGTAGTCGCCGTAGATGCCGTCGAAGGCATGCACATTGGCGTGGTCCCAGCGCGTGGCGCTGTCGTCGACCACGGCGGGCCGGGGCAGGCCTTCGATGGGCTTCACGCGGGCATGGAAGTTGGGGTCGAAGAAGAGCGGGAAGGACAGCCGGTCGCGGCCGGAGGTGTTGCGGACCACGCGGTGCGGCGTCGAGCGGTAGAGGCCACCGGTCATGCGGTCGAGCATGTCGCCGATGTTGATCACGAAGGTGTCCGGGATCGGCGTGGCGTCGATCCAGCCCTCGCCGGTGCGCACCTGCAGGCCGCCGATGTCGTCCTGGCGCAGGATGGTGAGCAGGCCGTAGTCGGTGTGCTCGCCCACGCCCCATGCGACATCGAGACCCTCGGGCACCGGCTGGGTCGGGTAGTTGAAGAGGCGGAACAGGATCAGCGGATCAGCCGTGTAGCGTTCGGCGAAGTAGGCCGCTTCCAGGCCCAGGCTCAACGCGATGCCTTCCATCAGCTGGTGGCCGAGGCGCGTGGCCGCAGCCATGTAGTCGAGGATGGTCTGCCTAAAGCCGGGGATGCCGGGGAACAGGTTGCGGCCGTGCACGGGAGTGCGCGCCAGCACCAGGGGATCGTCGTCGGGCAACTCGGTGCCGAGGTACAGGCCTTCCTTCCAGTCGGGCCGGCCCGAGGTGAGCTCGCCCGCGAGCGGGAAGTAGCCGCGCCAGGCACGCCCGCCCAGTTCCATGCGCCACTGCATCTTGGTGGCCTCGGGCAGTGCGAAGAAGGCGCGGCTCAGGTCCTCGAGGCGCTGGGTCAGTGCAGGGTCGACACCATGGCCGCTGACATAGAAGAAGCCGTGCGCGCGGCACGCCTGGCCGATCTGCGCGGCGACTTCGGCGCGCTCGGGCGTTCGCGCCACCAGCGGCGCAATGTCGATCACTGGCAAGGAAGGGGTCGAGGCGTTCATCTCGGGCAGCGTATCAAACGGCATGGGCAAAAGGCGTGCGGATGTCGGCAAGAAACTGCTGCGCGCGCGGGTGTTGCGGCCGGTTGAAGAAGTCGTCGGGCGTTGCGCGCTCCAGCACGCGGCCGGCGTCCATGAAGAGCACGCGATCGGCCACGTCGCGCGCGAAGCCCATCTCGTGCGTCACCACCACCATCGTCATGCCCTCGCGCGTGAGGTCGCGCATGACCAGCAGCACTTCGCCGACCATCTCGGGGTCGAGCGCGCTGGTCGGTTCGTCGAAGAGCATCAGCGGCGGCTGCATGGCCAGCGCCCGGGCGATCGCCACGCGTTGCTGCTGGCCGCCCGAGAGCTCGGAGGGAAATGCATGGGCCTTGTTCGCGAGGCCGACGCGCTCGAGCAGGGCCATCGCCCGCTCCGTCGCCTGGGCGCGCGAGAGCCCGCGCAGGTGCATCGGCGCCAGCGTGCAGTTGCCGATGACCGTGAGATGCGGGAACAGGTTGAACTGCTGGAACACGAAGCCGATGTGCGAGCGGAAGTCGTTGATGTCGATGCCGCGTGCATGGATGTCCTTGCCGTCGACCGTGATGCGGCCGGACTGGATGGGCTCCAGCCGGTTGATGGTGCGGATCAGCGTGGACTTGCCCGAGCCCGAGGGCCCGCAGACCACCACCACCTCGCCGCGCGCGATGGTCTCGCTCACCTCGACCAGCGCGTGATAGTCGCCGTACCACTTGTTGACCTTGTCGAATTTGATCATGCGGGTGCCTTGGGTGCTTCGCGGGCGGCGGTGCGCCGGCCCGAGCGCCGCTCCAGCCAATAGGCGAAGCGCGACAGCCCGAAGCACATCACGAAATAGGTGAGGCCGAGGACCAGGTACACCTGGACCGGCTTGGTGAAGACCTGGGTGTTGATCTGCGAGGCGATGAAGGACACCTCCGCCAGCCCGATGATGTAGCCCAGCGAGGTCTCCTTGATGGTGGAGACGAACTGGTTCACCAGCGAAGGCAGCATGCTGCGCAGCGCCTGCGGCAGCACCACGAAGCGCATCGCACGCCCCCAGCCGAGCCCCAGCGAACGCGCGCTCTCGACCTGCCCTCGCGGCAGCCCCAGGATGCCGGCGCGCACGATCTCGCCGATGTAGATGCCGTCGAAGACCACCAGCGCGATCAGCATGGTGGTGAACTGGTCGGTCTTCACGCCCGTCACGCTGGGCAGGAAGAAGTAGGCCCAGAACACCACCATCAGCAGCGGCGTGCCGCGCACCACGAAAGCCACGGTGGTGACCGGCCAGCGCAGCCAACGCCAGGGGCTCACGCGAGCCAGGCCCAGCAGCAGGCCGAAGGGCAGGGCGAGCACCAGCCCCATCGCGGCCAGCAGCACGGTGAGTGCCAGGCCGCCCAGCGGGCCGTTGGGATACTGGCCGATGAGGAAGTAGACCCAGTAGTCGCGGACGAGCTCGATCATGATGCGGCTGCGCCCCTCATAGCGCCCGCGGCGGAAAGCGGTGCTGGTACCAGCTGGCCGCGCCGGTGATCAGCATCGACACCGTGAGGTAGGCCGCGGTCGCGAAGGCGAAGGACTCGGCGCTGCGGAAGGTGGCGCTTTCCACCTGCCCGGCCTGGTACATCAGCTCGGCCACGCCGATCACGGTGGCAACGCTGGTGCCCTTCCAGAGGTTGAGGGTCTGCGAGATCAGCGGCGGAATGGTGACGCGCAAGGCCTGCGGCAGGATGACGCGGCGCATGGTAGCGAGGAAGCCGAAGCCCAGCGCACGGCCCGCTTCCATCTGCACCGCGGGAATGGCGCGGATGCCGCTGCGGATGTCCTCGGCCATGTAGGCCGCGGTGTAGAGGCCCAGGGCCACGACCGCACTCATCGCCTCGATGCGGCCCGCGTACAGGCGCTGCTTGATGTCCTCGGGCAACAGCTCCGGCGCGCCGAAGTACCAGAACAGCATGTGCGCGAGCAGCGGGATGTTGCGGATCGACTCGACGTAGGCGAAGCCGAGTCCGCGCAGCGCGGCCACCGGCGACAGGCGCAGCAGCGCCACCGCCAGCGCGACCGGCAGGGCCAGCATCAGCGAGGCGGCCAGCAGCTGCAGCGAGAGCAGGAAGCCCGCGACCAGCATGTCGTGGTACCTCCCGGTGAGAAGCAGGGAGTAGTCGAAGAGCGGCATGGACGATGGATGCGACCGCGCCCCGGCGGGCGGCCGCGGGGCACATGGTACGCATCCGCGGAGCGTGCGGGGCGCGACGCTCCTGCCTTCATCAGCTGTCGATCTTGTCGCTCTCGATCTTGAAGCTGCGCGTCTCGAAGCCCGACTTGGTCTTCGGGCCGTACCACTTGAAGAAGATCTTCTCGGCCTCGCCCGATTTCTCGAGCTCGCGCAGGGTGTCGTCCACCACCTTCTTGAGGCCGGTCTCGCCCTTCCTGATGCCGATGGCCAGCGCCTCGGTGCTGAGGTTCTGCTTGAGCACCACGTACTGCGCCTTCTGCGGTCCCAGCTTCGCGTAGCTGTTGAGCAATGCGGCCTCGTCGTCGACGTAGCCCACGCCCTTGCCTTGCTGCAGTGCCTGGAAGGCCTGCTGGCTGGTGTCGAAGGTCACGACCTCGGCACTGGGCACGGCCTTCTTGATGTTGGGTTCCTGCGTGCCGCCGCGGATGGTCAGCACCTTCTTGCCCGCGAGCTGCGGCACCTCGGTAATACCGCTGTCCTTCTTGACGATGGCCTTCTGGCCGGTCACGAAGGTGGTGAGCGAGAAGTCGATCTGCGACTCGCGCTCCTTGTTGTGCGTGAGGCCTGCAGCGATCAGGTCCACGTGGCCCTGCTGCAGCTCGGGAATGCGCGCGGCCACCGCGATCTGCTTGAGCACCGGCTTGACGCCGATCTTCTTTGCGATGGCGTTCACCAGGTCGACCTCGTAGCCGATGATCTCGCGCGTCTTCGGGTCGATGAAGGTTGCGGGCTCGTCGGTGCCGAGCACGCCGACGACCAATTGGCCCTTCTTCTTGATGTCGTCCAGCTGGTCGGCGTGGACCGCGGTGCCGGCCAGCAGGGCGGCTGCGGCGAGGACGGTGGCGGCGAAGCGAAAGCGCATGTTGTTCTCCTGGGAAGGCCCCGCACCATAGCAACAAAAGGCTGCGCGGTGAAATAGCTCTTTCACATATGCATACTGCCGTCATGCAAATCCAGGAAAAGCCCCCCTTCGACACGCTCTTCGAGTGGATCGGCGGCGAGGAAAAAGTCCATGCGCTGGTCGAGCGCTTCTACGACCTGATGGAGCTGGAACCCGGCTACGCGCGGCTGCGGGCGGTGCACGGCCCGTCGCTCGACAATGCGCGCCAGCGGCTGTTCTGGTTTCTTTGCGGCTGGCTGGGCGGGCCGCAGCACTACACCGATCGCTTCGGGCATCCGATGCTGCGCGCGCGGCACCTGCCGCACAGCATCGGCGGCCACGCCATCGGCATCAAGGAGCGCGACCAGTGGCTCGCATGCATGGACCAGGCGATGGGTGAAGTGGGCGTTGACGAGAAGCTGCGCGAGCGGCTGCGCGCGTCGTTCTTCCAGACGGCGGACTGGATGAGGAACAGGGCCGGCTGATCTGGGCTTCGGGTGATTCCGAGGTGATTCCGAATTCGCGGAAGGCGCGTTGAGCCTTGCGCGAGGGCGGCGCCTTGCGGAACTGGCAGCACACGGCTGTTACTCAAGCGGGAGTCCTCTTCACTACCGCAAGCGCCATGTATGTCCTGCCCCTGAACCTTCTCGTCGAAAACTTTTGCCGCTGCGAGAACGTGCCCATGCCGCAAGCGATGGTCGAGGGGCACTTCGAACTTCCGCTTGGTCTACAGCACCGCTTCGGCGTCCTGGCGGACGAACAAGAGGGCGAGCTGCTCTTCTTCGCGCATCCTGGCGAAGATCCACAGGAGCATTGCCGGGACGATGCCTTCCGTGAAGAGCACGAGGAAAGCTTCGAAGACCTTGCCATTGGATCGGACGAATGCGGGCCATGGTGGCTGCGCATCGATGACACGCATGCCCCGAAACACACGCTGTGGATTCGGGTCCCGCACCCAGGCATCGGGCACGCCGAGTTCGCGCGGGTCGTGGCGGGCATGAGGTCGCGTTTCGACATATGGACGGAAGTTCTCGCGGCGGCCTGAGCCGATGAGGACTCTCGATATGCGATCCCACTGTTGTGCTTCGAATTCACCATGAACTTCACTACTTGCCCTTCGACCAAGCCTGACTACCTTACTTCGCGTCCCCTCGGAAAGAGTCGCCCTGAGCCTCCTGGTCCAGAGAAATCGGTTGGCATGCGCCCTCCGAAAAAGCCGAAGCCCGGTAGCCCCCAGATCAGCTCGCCTTTGCAGGGTCGGTCGGAGCTTCCGGCAATGCATGAGATGCGGTCTGGCCAACCGCTCCCAGTGGGTCCGGAGTGGGACCACGTGTTTGACGTCTATGTCGAGGTCGTCGCAAGGTCGGATTCGGGCAAGTTCCCCGACCACGTCAAGCACACCCCAGCGGCATTGAAGCCTCAGCTTGCCAAAAGGCTTACGGATGACCTGGTCGCCGCTTTGACCGCGCAAGAGCAATCTCTGCCTGCCGACCACCCAGCGGTCTCTGGAAGGCCGACTGTCGTTGAAGCAATGACGCGGGTCGCAGTGGCTCTGAAAAACGGGCTGGCACTGGATCAGGTTGTCACGTGTCTCACTGAAGCGAAGCCGCGATCTTGTCAGGTGCCCGCCCTATCGTTGCTCCTGCGTGATTGCGCGACCGAAGGCAGCGGGCCGGTTGACCTTCTTTCGTGGACGCTGTGCATTGGAGAGTCAATATCCGAGCAGGAATGGACCGAGTTGGGCGAGTCATTGGCACCTGACTTCAAAAAAACAAGCGATGGTGAGCTGCTGCCGCGCTGGCTTTCGGCCATGACATCTCTCATCGATCAAGTCCAGACTCATCATCCGACGGCATCGGATCTCGTACTGGCGCTGCTGAATGGATTCGACAAGGGCTGCAACCCGGGTCCGGATATGGATGTGGATCTGGATCTGGATCTCAATGCGGAGGTAAACCAGGACGCATTCGACGAGGCGCGCGTGAAATGCGCCCGTCTTCGTGCGCAGCTGACGCGCGAGGCCGCAAGGCTTGTCGACGACCTCGATGCAGCCGTACGAAAGACAAGCGCCCTGGCAAACGACGACATTGCGCAGGCAAAAGGGGCAGAGCAATGCAAAAAGCCCATTCGGGAGGATCCACAGGTCAAGCAACTGTGCGGTGACATCGCCCATGGACTCGCCCGCGGAGTATTGACACTGAAGGAGGTGATTGACGCACTGGAGCAGCTTGCCACTGGGAGCGAGACGGTGGCAGCGCTCATGCATGTACTTGTGGTGCGGGCAAGAAGCAGAGGCGACGAGCTTCACGCGTTCTTCAGGACTGTGTTGGACGAAGCTGCTCGACCCGACGAGTTGGTGTTGTGCATGGCGCCTGCGCTGCTGGATGGTGGGGGTGATATCAACCAGGCAGCGGCGCTGGCGTATGGCCTTGCCCGCGAGGTTGCCGGAGCAATCACGCGACTCCTGCCCATCCTGAGGCTGATCGAGGCGTTGTGCCTTCTAGAAGGTTCCTCGACGCTTTTGCTGCTGCGTGAGCGGGTGAATGGAATGGTGCGGGAGGCCGCTGTCGATCTGGTCACGGAAGCAAGCCAACGCGTCGGTCACGCCACGGAACGTCTCTTCGAAGTTCCCAAGCTCGAGCCAACGGCAAGGCTCACGACAGACCAACTCGAAGGGCTCGGAGGGGTTGTCAAAGACTCCATCGAAGCGCTCGCGCGGCCCCTTAACAGCCCCATGGCCAGTGCCTATGTGCTGGAGGCCTTGCGCTCGTCCATCCATCTTCCGGCATGCGGCCACCTCGTGTCGCTTCTCGTTCGTGTCCTGTTGGAGCGCCAGACCGTGTTGGATGCATTCATGGGCGTTCTGGTCAATGCCGATGTGCCGCCAACGGCGACCAAGGCGCACGGCACGCTTGCCCGGCAGGTTGCGTTGGGGTTCGCGGATTGGGCTGTGCCCGGCCCGTCGCTCGTTAAGCGTGTAGACGCCTGGATCGACGCCGTCAAACCCGATGCATCGACAATGAAATTCGGGGTGCTTCAAGTCATCCTTGACAGTCTTGCCTCCATCAAATGGGGAAACAGCATCAAATCGAGCTTGGTCGAGCGCCGCCACCAGGTGGAAAAACGAATGAGGGCCAGGAGAGCGGAGTCCCACATCGCCCCAGCCATCGAGCTGATTGCCAGCACTCGCGGCGCCAAGGAGTGCTCGCTTGTCGAGGACAAAGAGGAAGTTCTGAAGAACGAGAATATAAGTGGCGCCGTCAACGACATCGTGCTTGCGGTGCGAAGCGGAGACATATCCATGGGCGAAGTGATCGAATGGTTCTCCGGGCAGGAGGCGACATTCGATAGGGACTTGCTTCTGTTCACGTTCATTGCCCCGCTGTTCGGAGAAGCGGCAGTTTCCCGGCATTACAACTTAAAAAACTTCCTGAAATCGCTGCTCGACGTTGACGACACATCGGAATTCTTCACTGAGGTAGGAATCGTTTTTGGGGTGAGGGAGGAAAGCGACACCGATCGGGATTGCATGATTGACACCATCGAGGCCCTCGCCATCAAGTGCAAGGACGACAAGCTGTTGCGGCTGCAGTGGTTTGCGAGTGAATATCTAGAAGCTTCGAATGGAGAAGATGCGAGATCCAAAAAACTTAGTGCGGTGATCGACGCGATAGACCGCAAGTTGGACGGCGAGGATGCTTCGCACACAGCTGCCGCTGAGCAAGATATCCCGTTGCTGACAACGGCAGGCATGAAGCCTGGGACTTACTCCCAGTCCGTCATCGAGTCCTGGAATCCTGTGCCCGAGGCGGGTCCTCCCTCCAACTCAGGCCGCATCGACCTCGGCATCAGAAATCAACGCCTGGCTATGGCGCCCCCGGTTGTGACGAACCCTCCTCTTCGACCCGGATTGCCTGCTGGAAGAATCCCGCCGCAGCGGGGTCCTGCCGATGGACTGCTCCCGACTACTTGGCTTTCTCCTCCCCATGGCAAGGATCCCCATGGCAAGGATAATCACCCCTTCCCCAACCTCGGCCGGCAACTTGTTGATGGGCTGTCGAGCGAGTATTCGTTGGCGGAGGGGCCGCCTCAGGACAGTACCCGCATCATCCCGATCTCCCCTCGGACGGAGACCGATACCTTTGCAAAAAGGGTGGTCGATGCGTTGAATAATCAACAATTCGCGTTTGCCAAGCGGCTGATCATGAGAACTCTTTCGAACGTTCTGAACTTGACCGGGCCAGGCGTCCCGAGGCTTCAGGAGCAAGGGCTTAAAACCCTGGGGAGAATCATTTCAGATCCGGAGATAGATTTGCGAGAGCTCGCCCTGGGGGAGGTGGCGCGGGGAATCCGCCACGTGATCGGAGCCATAGCGGAATCAAAATATCTGAAGGTGCTGAATCTCTATTCTTTCGTGGGGTGGGGGCAAGACGACGAAGGGCGCATCGGTGTCTACAAAATCCACAATGCGTTGGAACACATCGTGAATTTGTATCCATCGCAATCAATGCCCCTTCGGCTACTGATCGTTTCCAACGCAACAATCTCCGCCCACGAATCGGAACCGATGCTAGCTAAGCTCGAGGAGGCGTCAGGTGGTCGGCTGAAGGTGGAGCGGAGGAATTGAGTCGAGCCGCAAAGGCACTAGGGCGCTCATGCAGTTGCTGAATGGCAGCAGGATGCTGCGATCGCACGCTCAAGGCATGGCTGCGGCAACTCATGCAGGCCGCAGCAGAACCACCACCGCCCCCGCACCCCCTTCATCGGCCCGCGCCTGCACGAACGCAAGCACCTCGTCCTTCTGCATCAGCCAGCTCAGCACCTTGCCCTTGAGCACCGGCGTCTTGCCCGGTGAGCCCAGCCCTTTGCCGTGCACCACGCGCACGCAGCGCCAGCCGCGCCGGGTCGCTTCGCGCAGAAAGGCGGCAAGTGCTTCACGCGCCTCGTCGCGGCGCAGGCCGTGCAGATCGATCTCGCCCTGGATGGTCCAGCCGCCCTTGCGCAGTTTGCGGGTGACATCCACGCCGATGCCAGGGC
Organism: Variovorax stachyos; assembly: GCF_051400855.1. Lineage (NCBI taxonomy): Bacteria > Pseudomonadati > Pseudomonadota > Betaproteobacteria > Burkholderiales > Comamonadaceae > Variovorax > Variovorax stachyos. Next base: position 11,896 of record NZ_JBLFFN010000027.1, read on the forward strand.
GGCGAAAGCTCAGCGCGTCGTCGATATCCAGCAGCGTCGTCGCGTCGAACTCGTCGCTGATGGCTTCCTGCAGCACGCGCTGCTCGTCGAGTTGCTGCTGCACCGCGATCGGCGCCGGTGGCTCGGGCGCCAGATGCACGGCGGGCCGGCGGCGTAGCGGCTGCGTGGCGCCGATGGCGCGCGAGAACAGGTCCTGATCGGCAGCGCGCTTCTTCGCGGCCGCCGCGCGTGCGGCCGCTTCGGCGGCTTCGCGCTCGCGCTGCTCGGCCAGGGCCTTCTGCACGCCTTTGAGCTCGGCGAGGCTCTTGAGGGCTTTGGGTTTGCTTGGCATCGGCTTGTCGTCGGAGGATACGTCCTCCGCGCCGGGCTCGTTCACACCTTCTTCAGATCAGGCCGCGCGCAGCCATCGACAAGGCCTGGCCCGGGGCGACGATCACGTGGTCCAGCACCCGCACGTCGACCAGCGCCAGCGCGGCCCGCAGCGTGTGTGTCAGCGCCTCGTCGGCGCGCGAGGGCTCGACGCAGCCGCTCGGATGGTTGTGCGCCAGGATCACGGCCGCGGCATGGTGGTGCAGGGCGCGCATCACGACCTCGCGCGGGTACACGCTGGTCTGCGTCAGGGTGCCGCGGAAAAGCTCTTCCAGGGCAATCAGGCGCAGCTGCGCATCGAGGAAGAGCGCTGCGAACACTTCGTGCGGCTTGGCCGCCAGGTGCAGTTGCACATAGTGCTTGACGGCCTCCGGCGATTCGAACAGCTCCCGATCCTTCAGGCGCTGGGCCATGGTGCGCCGCGCCAGTTCGAGCACGGCGGCCAGATTGCCTCGCTTCGAGCTGCCGCCCAGGCCCTTGATGCGCTTCAGGTCGTCGAGCCCCGCGTGGAGCAGACCGCTCAGCCCGCCGAAGCTGTCGAGCAGCTCCTGCGCGAACTGCAGCACGTTCTTGCCGGGGACGCCGGTGCGCAGCAGCAGCGCCAGCAGCTCGGCGTCGGCAAGCGCGCCGGGCCCCTTGAGCATGAGCTTTTCGCGCGGCCGCGCTTCGAGCGGAAGATCGGTGAAAGACATGGCTGACATGGGCTCTTGGCCCCCTCCCTAAAATACAGGCCCCAGTCTAAAGCCATCCCCGACCGTGTCTCCCACTCTCTCAGGCCCCATCGTGGCGCCCGGTTCCTTCCTCACGCTGCACTACCGGCTGGCCGGCCCGGCGGGCGACATCATCAACACGTTCGGCGACAAGCCGGCCACGCTCTCGCTGGGCACCGGCGAGCTTTCGCCGGCTGTCGAGCAGCGGCTGATCGGCTTGCCCGAGGGCGCGCACGCGACCTTCGAGCTTCCGGCCGGCGAGGCCTTCGGCGAGCGCAATCCCGAGATGCAGCAGTGGGTGGCGCGCAAGCTGCTCGCGCAGATGGGCGATCCGGACGAGCAGTACGCGGTCGGCGACGTGGTGCAGTTCCCGACGCCCGATGGCAGTGGCAGCTACGCCGGCGCGGTGGTCGAGGCCAACGAGACGGCAGTGTGCTTCGACTTCAACCATCCGCTCGCGGGGCAGCCGGTGAGCTTCGAAGTGCAACTGATCGGCGTGCTCTGATCATGGCAGTACAGGAAGTCATCCTTGCCGAGCCGCGCGGGTTCTGCGCCGGCGTCGACCGCGCAATCGAGATCGTCGAGCGTGCCATCGCCAAGTTCGGCGCGCCGATCTATGTGCGTCACGAGATCGTGCACAACACCTACGTGGTGAACGAGCTCAAGGCCAAGGGCGCGATCTTCATCGAGGACCTGGCCGAGGTGCCTCCGGGCGCAACGCTGGTGTTCAGCGCCCATGGCGTGAGCAAGGCCGTGCAGGCCGAGGCGCGGGCGCGCGGCTTCGAGGTCTTCGACGCCACCTGCCCGCTGGTCACCAAGGTGCACGTGGAGGTTGCAAAGCTCGCAAAGGAGGGCTACGAGTTCATCATGATCGGCCACAAGGGGCACCCCGAGGTCGAGGGCACGATGGGGCAGCTGACCAGCGGCATTCACCTCGTGGAGGACGTTGCGGACGTAGCGCGTGTCCAGCCGGCGCAGTCGGAAAGGCTGGCCGTGGTCACGCAGACCACGCTCTCGGTTGACGACGCCGCCGAGATCTCAGCCGCGGTGCGCGCGCGCTTCCCGAAAGTCCGCGAGCCCAAGCAGCAGGACATCTGCTATGCCACGCAGAACCGGCAGGACGCGGTCAAGCTCCTGAGCCCGCAGGTCGACATCGTGATCGTGGTCGGCAGCCCGACCAGCTCCAACAGCAACCGACTGCGCGAGCTGGCACAGCGCCTGGGCACCGAAGCCTACATGGTCGATTCCGCCGACGAGCTGCAGCCGGCGTGGTTCGAAGGGAAGGCCCGCGTGGGCCTGACGGCCGGCGCCTCGGCGCCCGAGGTGCTGGTGCGCGAGGTGATCGAGCGCGTCAGGGCACTCGGCGCGGTGTCGGTACGCAAGATGAACGGCATCGAAGAAACCCTGAAGTTCCCGCTGCCCAAGGGCCTCAAGCTCGACGACATGCCCGCACCGGGGCATATCTCGTGACGAGCGCCGCCGCCATCGACTGGCGCCGCGACATCGAGGCCGCCGCGCGACGCATCCACGAACACGCCCCGCATTTCCTGCGCAGGACGCCGCTGTGGAAGCTGCCGGGCCGCGCGCTGGGCATCGAGGTGCCGGGCGTCGAGCTCTGGCTCAAGCTCGAGCATCTGCAGGCCGGCGGCAGCTTCAAGGCACGGGGCATGATGAACCGGCTGCTCGCCAATGAGATCCCCGCCAGCGGCGCCATCGTGGCCTCCGGCGGCAATGCCGGCATCGCGACCGCCGCAGCGGCGCAGGCGCTGGGCGTGCATTGCGAGGTCTTCCTGCCCATCGTGTCGCCGGAAGCCAAGCGCGCGAAGCTGCGCGCGCTCGGCGCCACGGTGGTGGTGGGCGGCGAGGTGTATGCCGACGCCTTGGCCGCCTGCCTCGAGCGCCAACGCGAGAGCGGCGCGCTGTTGACCCATGCCTACGACCAGGCTGAAGTGGTGGCCGGCGCCGGCACGCTGGGCCGCGAGATCGAGGAAGAGGGCGGCCTGCCGGACTCGGTGCTGGTCAGCGTGGGCGGCGGCGGCCTGATCGGCGGCCTCGCCGCCTGGTTCGAGCAGCGCAGCCGCGTGGTGGCGCTCGAGCCCGAGCGCGCGCCCACGCTCCATCGCGCGCGCGAGGCCGGTGAGCCCGTCGATGTGGACGTGGGCGGCGTAGCGGCCGATTCGCTGGGCGCGCGCCGCATCGGCGCCCTCGCCTGGGACATCACCCAACGCCATGTGCGCGATGCCCTGCTGCTGCCCGACGAGGCGATACGCGCCGCGCAGCTGTGGCTGTGGAAGGAGCTCAAGCTGGCCGTCGAGCCGGCCGCGGCCCTGCCGCTGGCGGCGCTGCACACGGGCGCCTATGCGCCGCGCGAAGGCGAGAAGATCTGCCTGATCGTCTGCGGCGCGAACGTGGACCCGGCGAGCCTGGCTTGAGGCAGGTCTGTTCGATCAGCTCTGCGGCTGGTCGACGTTGACCATCCACGGTACGCCGAACTTGTCTTCGAGCATGCCGAAGCCGGGCGACCAGAAGGTGGCGGCGTAGGGCATCGTGACCTTGCCGCCCTCGGACAGCGCCTTGAAGAGCTGTTCGCCTTCCTTCACGTCCTTGGCCTGGGCCGAGAGGGAAAAGCCCTTGTAGCCCTCGAAGGCCATGCCGGGCGGCAGGTCGGAGGCCATGATCTGCTTGCCCTGCGCTTCGAGCGTGGCATGCATGATCTTGTTCTTGTGCGAGTCCGGTGTGTCCTTGCCCATCGGGCTCTCGCCGAAAGTCATGCTGAAGAGGATCTTGCCGCCCAGGGTCTTGGCATAGAAGGCCAGCGCTTCGGCCGCGTTTCCGTTGAAGGACAAATAAGCTTGCATCGAATCTCCTTGGGTTGTTGGGAGGGGAAATGATCCTACGCCCCCGCCTAAAATCATTCGATGCTCGATATCACTCTGTTACGCAAGGACCTCGCGTCGGTCGTTGCCCGCCTCGAAACCCGCAAGAAAAACCAGACCTTCCTCGACGTGGCCAGCTTCAGCGCGCTCGAGGCCGAGCGCAAGACCCTGCAGACCCGCACCGAGGAACTGCAGGCCCGCCGCAACGCGCTGAACAAGCAGATCGGGCCCTTGAAGGCGAAGGGCGAATCGGTCGAGGCACTGATGACCGAGGTCAATGCGCTGAAGGCCGAACAGGAATCCTCCGCGACGCGCCTCGAGGCTATCCAGCCCGAGCTGCAGGCGCTGCTGCTGGCGGTCCCGAACCTCCCGCATCCGAGCGTACCCGTCGGAGACGACGAAACGGCGAACCTCGAGGTGCGGCGCTGGAGCCCCAAGGGCGGCAACGGCGCCGATGCGCCGGCACTCGGCTTTGAGGCGCGCGACCACGTGGACCTGGGCACGCCGCTGGGGCTCGACTTCGAGACCGGCGTCAAGCTGGCGGGGTCGCGCTTCACCGTGATGAAGGGACCGATCGCGAGGCTGCATCGGGCGCTGTCCCAGTTCATGCTCGACATCCAGACCCAGCAGCACGGCTACACCGAGTGCTACGTGCCCTATGTGGTCAACGCCGACACGCTGCGCGGCACCGGCCAACTGCCCAAGTTCGAAGGCGACCTTTTCGCGGCCAAGAAGGGCGGGCAGGAAGGAGAGCCGGCGCCGGACCATTCGGCGCTGTACCTCATCCCCACCAGCGAGGTGCCGCTCACGAACTTCGTGCGCGACGAGATCCTGGCCGAGTCGCAGCTCCCGCTGCGCCTGACCGCCCACACGCCCTGCTTCCGATCGGAGGCGGGCAGCGCAGGGCGCGACACGCGCGGCATGATCCGCCAGCACCAGTTCGACAAGGTCGAGATGGTCCAGGTCACGCATCCGGAGAGGAGCTACGAGGCGCTCGAGGCCATGACCACCCACGCCGAGGCGGTGCTCCAGGCGCTGGAGCTGCCTTACCGCGTGGTGCTGCTGTGCACCGGCGACATGGGCTTCGGGGCTGCCAAGACCTACGACCTCGAGGTCTGGCTGCCGGCGCAGAACACCTACCGCGAGATCAGCTCGGTGTCGAACTGCGAGGCCTTCCAGGCGCGGCGCCTGCAGGCCCGCTTCAAGAATGCGCAGGGCAAGAACGAGCTGGTGCACACCCTCAATGGATCGGGCCTCGCGGTCGGGCGGACCCTGGTCGCCGTGCTGGAGAATCATCAGCGGCCGGACGGATCGATCGTGGTCCCGGCGGCGCTGCGGCCCTACATGGGCGGCCTCGAAGTGCTGCGACCCTGAAAGGCGGCTGGAAGTCTCTGCTAGAATCGCCGGCTCGACAAACACCAGACTCCGGAGAGGTGGCAGAGTGGTCGAATGTACCTGACTCGAAATCAGGCGTACGGTAACCCCGTACCGTGGGTTCGAATCCCACCCTCTCCGCCAGAATAGCTCGCTCAGCTGGCAAACCAGTGCTGCGACAGGCTCTCGTCGCGGAAGCGCTGTTGAATGGGAGCACCGCGGCGCCCTGAGAAGGTGGCTGCCATCCTGATCGCTGGGTCGATCTTCACGCGTCTGGACTCGCGACCCCGCCCGCTACCATGAAAACTGACCGTCCGCTCAGAGCGTGCGGCTCCTCGATCGAGGACCGTTCGATGGTCAATCGATGACGCTCCGGGGTTGCGGCCGAACTGCGATGCCGACTATCGTGGGGCGTTCGTCCGCGATCCAGACGGTCACAAGATCGAGGCAGTGACCTACTCTGCAAAATAGCCGCTAACGGAGGCGCGCATGCCGACCCTTCCCTATGCAATTCTCGAAGCCCCCTCTACGCTCGGCTTGGCGACCGACGGTGTGGAGCACTTGCCCGACCAGCTCTTGGGCTTCGGTCTTGCGGAGCGCATCCATGCGCGCCGCGCCGAGCGGCTGACGGTGCCTCCAAAGGACCCTACGCCCGATCCCGAGACCGGCACCCTGAATGCCAGGGCAATTGCGGCGTGGTCGCCCAAGCTTGCCGACGCGGTGGAAGCGGTGCTTGACGCGGGCGAATTTCCGGTAGTACTCGGCGGCGATTGCACGATCGTGCTGGGCTCGATGCTCGCGTTTCGACGGCGCGGCCGCTATGGACTGTTCTTCATCGACGGCAACGCCGATTTCTTCCAGCCCGAGGCGGAACCCAATGGTGAGGGCGCCTCGATGGACCTTGCCCTGGTCACCGGCTACGGCCCGTCGCAGCTGACCGACATTGAAGGTCGCGGTCCTCTGGTCCATCCCGAAGACGCTGTCGCGTTCGCGTATCGCGATCATAAGGATCAGGAGGAGTACGGAAGCCAGTCGCTCCCCAAGGAGCTCAAGGCGATTGACCTTCCCGCCGTGCGCGCAATGGGCATCGAGGCCGCCGCGCGTGAAGCGGTCGACCACCTGACGCGAGAAGAGTTGGACGGCTTCTTCATCCATCTCGACGCCGATTGCCTCGACGACGCCATCATGCCGGCTGTGGATTTCCGCGTGCCCGGCGGGTTGTCGTGGGACGAGCTAGGGGCCGCGCTTCGGGTTGCCTTGGCGAGCGGTAAGGCAGTCGGAATCGAGATCACCATTTACAACCCGCGCCTTGATGAGGACGGCAGCGCCGGCCGCGGCCTGGCCGACGTACTGGCCGCAGCGCTCGGAACAGCAGCGCCCTGAACACGGCCGGCAACATCTGCTTTCCGGCGCCGTTGGGAGCACTCTGAACGACAGAGGTATGCCGCGTGTCGATGATCGGCGCGTCCTCTGCGCGCCAGCCTGGTGGACCACTAGTTCGACAAGTAGTCGAAGAAGGCTTCGAGTTCCGTGGACTTGTCGAACACCGCGTTGGCGCCGGCCATCGCGCACCGGCTCCGAATGTCAGGCGTTGCATAGTTTGTCAGCACCACGATCTTCTGGTCCGAACGTCGATCCTTGAAAGCTCTGAGCACGGTCAAGCCGGAGCCTTCCTTGAGAAACAGGTCCAGGATCATCAGGTTCCATCGGTCGGCGTAGCGCGCTGTCGCCAGGATGGCCTCTGAGGCGGTCTCTGCCGTCGCCAGGATTTCGACATCGGCAAACTCCAGCAGCGCAGCAATGAGGTTGTCGCGAATGGTCCTGCTGTCTTCGACAAGAATGGTTGCCAACAACACGCCCGCGACCTTTCCTCTGATTCTTGCCGGCACCGCGCCGGTGCGAGTGTTCTACGCGTCGGCGCGCTGCAGGATGTGTAGGCGGACTACCCGAGAAAGCTAGCGTGTCGATGCGCCCGCGGCGTTGTCCTCGTTCTCGCGGGACGCGTGTTTTTCCAGGGCTTCATGGACCTCCTCCAGTTGCTCAACAGAGCCGTTCAGGCGCTTCTCGGCCTCGCTCGTCTTCTCGACCGCCTGTTCGACGTCGTCACTGCGAGCCCGCCTGGAAATGCCGGCGTCGAGAACCTCATGGATGATCGCCAGCTCTTCGGCGACCTGCTTGACGGTTTCCGTTGCCTGCTTGCTCTTCTCCAGCGCCTCGTCGATGGGCGCTGTGCCCTCGGCTCCGGGAGTGGGGTGGGGCATCGATCTCTCCTCTTGGTGGAACTGCATGGTACCGGCAGATGTAAACAAGAGTGTTACTGCCTGCGATCGAACCCTGGCCATCTTCTCGTCGGGCGTTGATATGCGGCCGCAATCCGTGTGGGGCGGGGGCTGTTGCCGCGCGCTGCCCTTAAACCACCAGCGGCGTCGCCGCTCCGTCCATCGAGACGATGGCGCCCGAGATGTAACCGGCACGCGGCGAGCTCAGGAACACGACCGCATTGGCAATGTCTTCCGGCTTCGCGATGCGCCCGAGCGGCATGCGGGCCTCGGCCTCGCGCCGCACCTCTTCTTCGCTGCGCTGATGCAGGCGGGCGTCGGCAGCGAGGCCTTCGGCCATGCGCTCGGTCAGTGTCATCGCGGGATTGACTGCATTCACGCGCACCCCGAGCCGCCCGTAGGCGGCGGCCAGGCCTGCGGTGGCCAGCATCAGCGCCGCGTTGGCCGCGCCGCCGGCCAGGTGGGTGGGCGCGGCGACCTTGCCGCCCATGCCGATGATGTTGACGATGGCACCCGCGCCCCGCCCCGCCATGCGCTTGATCGCCGGGTCCATCACATGGATGTAGGTGAAGAACTTGGCCTGCATCGCGTCGTGCCAGGCCTGTGGCTGCAGCTCGCCGAAGGGCGTGCGCCGCGCCGCGCCGGCGGAGTTGACCAGCACCTCCACCGGGCCGAGGCCGGCCTCGGCCGCGTCCAGCATCGCGAGCGCCGCCTGTGCGTCGCCCAGGTCCGCGCTGTAGCCGCGCACCGCGGCATGGCCTTCCGAGCGCAGCTGCGCGAGGGCCGCGTCGAGGTGTGCCTGGCTGCGCCCGGCCAGGCTGACCTGCGCGCCCTCCCGCAGGAACTCGCGGGCGCAGGCCAGTCCGATGCCGCGGCTCCCGCCGGTGATGAGGACGTGCTTGCCGCCCAGTTGAAGATCCATGAAGCCCCCAGGCGTGGAATTGCCGACCGGAAGATCTTAGAGGAGGTCTTAAGGGGACTTGCCGAGCGCGCCCGGCGTGTGTTTTCATGCAGGGACACGTCCTGTTCGGAGACACAAGCGATGAAGACCGTGGCAGAAATCCTCAAGGAAAAAGGCGACCGGGCCGTGCACAGCATCGGGCCCGACGCCTCGGTGTACGACGCCGTCGCGCTGATGGCGCAGAAGAACATCGGCGCCCTGCTGGTGATGGAGGGCGATCGCATCGTCGGCATGCTGAGCGAGCGCGACTATGCGCGCAAGGTCGTGCTGATGGCGCGCTCGTCCAAGGACACCAAGCTGCGCGAGATCATGACCCCCACCGTGATTTATGTGCATCCCTCGCAGAGCAGCGAGGAGTGCATGGCGGTGATGACCGAGAACCGCGTGCGCCACCTGCCGGTGCTCGACGACGAGGGCCGGCTGATCGGGCTGATCTCTATCGGCGACCTGGTCAAGGGCATCATCTCGGAGCAGAAGTTCATCATCGAACAGCTGCAGCACTACATCGCGGGCGAGCACGCCTGAGCGTTCGGCCCATGGCGCGAACGGGCGCTAACTGGCAGCTTCCATCGACGCGCTGTATTCACCGAGCGTTGCCGCGCTGTTCAGCCTGGCGCGCTGCAGCAGCGCCTTTTGGGCCAGCTCCGCATTGGCCGCCTGGCCCCGCCAGGCCTGCATCGCCGGATCCTGCAGCGCACGTCCATAGGAAAAGCTCAATTGCCACGGATGAGGCCCAAGCCGGTTCAGCGCGTCCAGGTTGACCGTCGCCTCTGCCGGCGACTGACCACCGGAGAGAAAGTTGATGCCGGGCACCGCCGCAGGCACCGTACGCCGCAGCACCTGCAGCGTCTGCTCGGCCACCTCGGCCGGTGTGGCTTGCCGGGCCTGCGCCTTGCCGGGCACCACCATGCTCGGCTTCAGCAGCATGTGCTCGAGCGCCACGTGGTGGCGGTGAAGGGCCGCGAACACCTCCTGCAGGACGGCCTGCGTGACCTCGGCGCAGCGAGCCTGCGTGTGGTCGCCGTCGATCAGCACCTCGGGCTCGACGATCGGCACCACGTCCAGCGACTGGCAGACCGCCGCATAGCGCGCAAGCGCCTCCGCGTTGGCCTCGATCGCGGCCCGGCTCGGAAGCAGGCCGGAGACGTTGTAGACCGCACGCCACTTCGCAAAGCGCGCGCCTTGCTGCTTGTAGCCCTCGAGCCGCTGTGCGAGCCCGTCCAGGCCGTACGTGATCTCGTCGCCGGGCGCCAGCGCCAGCGGGCCCTTGCCGCCGTCGACCTTGATGCCCGGCACGATGCCCTGCCGAGCTGCTAGTTGCGGCAACGGATCGCCGCCGTCGGCCCGCTGGCCGAGTGTCTCTTCGTACAGGATGACGCCGCTGACGTACTGGCCGAGGCCCGGCGTCGCCAGCACGAGGCTGCGCCAGGCACGCCGGTTGTCCTCGGTCGACTCGACGCCGATCGCCTTGAAGCGTTTGGCGATGGTCGGACCGCTTTCGTCGGCGGCCAGGATGCCCTTGCCCTTCTGCACGAGCTCGTGCACGGTCGCTCGAAGTTCGCTGGTGGTCATTGGATAACCTCCGCTGTGCGCGCTGCGTGTTCGCCTTGGGACGGCCCTGCGGCGGCTCGTGGCGCGCCCCCTTGGAACCTCGCAGTCTCCGACGGCGCGCCCCGCAATGCAAGTCATTTGTCCGCCTCGATTGCGATGTAGATTAGCGGCCCAATGGAGACAAGCATGCTGATGACCACGCAGACGACGGAAGCAGCGCGCAAGGACGAGCGCCTGGAGGAGGTGGAGCAACTGGTGCGGACCAAGCTCCCGGCCGAATCGGTGGAAGAAGTGTGCAGCTTCGTGCGCCGCTACTTCGGCCAGGTCGATCCGGAAGACCTGGACGAGCGGCCGGCTGCCGATCTCTACGGCGCCGCGCTCTCGCACTGGAGCTTCGCGCGCAAGCGCCAGGCGGGGCGCGCCAAGCTGCGGGTCTTCAACCCGACGATCGCGGAGCACGGCTGGCAGTCGACCCACACCATCATCGAGATGGTGAACGACGACATGCCCTTCCTGGTCGATTCGGTCACGATGGAGGTCAACCGCCACGGGCTCACGCTGCACCTGATCATTCATCCGCTCATGGCCGTCGAGCGCGGTGCCGACGGCGTGCTGCGGGGCCTGGCCAGCGAGACAGGCGCATCAGCCGATGCACGCCGCGAGTCCTTCATCCATGTCGAAGTCGACCGCGTGCCGGAGCCGGCGCGCATGGAGGCGCTGGCGGCCGACCTCGAGCGCGTGCTCGACGACGTGCGCCAGGCCGTGGCCGACTGGAAGTCGATGCGCCAGCGGGTGCTCGCGATCGTGCAGGGCCTTGACGATCGCCCGCCGCCGATCCCGCCGCAGGAGCTGGCCGAGGGCCAGGCCTTCCTGCGCTGGCTGGCCGACAACCACTTCACCTTCCTCGGTTGCCGCAGCCACGAGCTCGTCAAGGTCGACGGCGACGATGCGCTGAAGATCGTGCCCGATTCCAGCCTGGGCATCCTGCGCGATGCTGAAGCGCCGAGCGCCAACGCCGCTTTCGCCGCGCTGCCGCCCGAGATACGCGCCAATGCACGCCGGCCCGAGCTGCTGGTCGTGACCAAGTCCACCTCGCGCTCCACCGTTCACCGGCCCGGCCACCTCGACTACGTGGCCGTCAAGCGCTTCGACGAGCGGGGCGAGGTGTGCGGCGAAGACCGATTCCTCGGGCTCTTCACCTCCACCGCGTACAGCGCCAATCCGGCCGAGATCCCGTTGCTGCGGCGCAAGATCGCCAGTGTGGTGGACCGTGCCGGTCTCGCGCCCGGCAGCCATTCGGGCAAGGCGCTGATCAACATCCTCGAGACCTACCCGCGCGACGAGCTGTTCCAGATCGGCGACGACGACCTGCTGCGGACGGCGATGGGCATCCTGCACCTGGGCGAGCGCCAGCGCTTCCGGTTGTTCGTGCGGCGCGACCCCTTCGAGCGCTTCCTGTCCTGCCTGATCTACGCGCCGCGCGAGAACTACACCACCGAGCTGCGCCAGAAGTGGCAGGACATCCTGATGCGCGAGTTCAACGGCATCGGCTCCGAGTTCAACGTGCACCTGTCGGAATCGGTGCTGGCACGCATCCAGATCACCGTTCGCACCAAGCCCGGGAGCATCCCCGCCTTCGACGTGCGCGAGCTGGAGGAGAAACTGGTGGCCGCCGCCCGCCGCTGGGACGACGACCTGAAGACCGCCCTGATCGAAGCCACCGGCGAGGCGCAGGGAAACGCCTTGCTGCGGCGCTTCGGCGCCGCCTTCCCGGCAGGCTACCGCGACGAGTTCGCGGCGCGCGCCGCGGTGCACGACATCCAGCTGATGGCGCAACTGAGCGATGAGCAGCGCCTGGGCATGAACCTGTACCGGCCGCTGGAGGCGCCCCCCGGCACGCTGCGCTTCAAGGTGCTGCGCCGCGGCGAGCCGATCACCCTGTCGGCCAGCCTGCCGATGCTCGAGCACCTCGGCATGAAGGTGCTCGACGAGCATCCGCACCGCGTCGCGCCGCAGCGCGAGTCGCCGTTCTGGATCCACGATTTCGGGCTCCTGGCCGCCTCGGGCGACACCGAGATCGAGGTCGATGCGCTGCGCCCGGTGTTCGAGGAGGCCTTCGACGCCGTGCTGAACGGCGAGGTCGAGAACGACGACTTCAACCGCCTGGTGCTGGCGGTGCAGTTGCCGGTGCACGAGATCGTGATCCTGCGCGCCTATGCCAAGTACATGCGGCAGATCGGCTTCGCGCTCTCGCAGTCTTTCATCCAGGCCACGCTGGCCACCCATGCCCGCATCGCGCGGGCACTGGTCGAGCTCTTCAAGCTGCGCTTCGACCCGCAGCCCGCGCCGGACGCGCAGGCGCGCGAGGAAGAGAAGGTGCGCGAAATCGAGGCCGCGCTGGACGACGTGTCCAACCTGTCTGAGGACCGCGTGCTGCGCCAGTACCTGGCGCTGATCCAGGCCACCTTGCGCACCAACTACTGGCGCCGCGATGCCGGGCGGCGGCGCGGCTTCCTGTCCTTCAAGTTCGATGCGGCCAAGGTGCCCGACCTGCCGGCGCCCAAGCCGCTGTTCGAGATCTTCGTGTATTCGACGCGCTTCGAGGGCGTGCACCTGCGCGGCGGGCGCGTGGCGCGCGGGGGCCTGCGCTGGTCGGACCGGCCGGAGGACTTCCGCACCGAGGTGCTGGGCCTGGTGAAGGCGCAGATGGTGAAGAACACGGTGATCGTGCCGGTCGGTTCGAAGGGCGGCTTCGTGCTCACTGCGAGACCTTCGGGCGGTGCCGCCCTTCGGTCCTCGCCCTTGGGGCGGCCCGGCGGGCTCGGGCGCGCACCGTCGCCGAGCGACCGCGACGCCTACATGCGCGAAGGCGTCGCGTGCTACCAGGACTACCTGCGAGGCCTGCTCGACATCACCGACAACCTGGCGGGCACCGCCATCGTGCCGCCGTCGCAGGTGCGCTGCCACGATCCAGGCGACGCATACCTGGTGGTCGCGGCCGACAAGGGCACCGCCACCTTCAGCGACTACGCCAACGGCATCAGCAAGGAGTACGGCTTCTGGCTGGGCGATGCCTTCGCCTCCGGCGGCTCGGTGGGCTACGACCACAAGGCCATGGGCATCACCGCCCGCGGCGCCTGGGAATCGGTCAAGCGGCATTTCCGCGAGATGGGCATCGACACCCAGAGCACCGAGTTCACCGTGGCCGGCATCGGCGACATGTCGGGCGACGTGTTCGGCAACGGCATGCTGCTGTCGCGGCACATCCTGCTCGTGGCCGCCTTCGACCACCGGCACATCTTCCTGGACCCGTCGCCCGACGCGGCGAAGAGCTTTGCCGAGCGCGAGCGCCTGTTCAAGCTGCCGCGCTCTTCCTGGGCCGACTACGACGCCAGCCTGATCTCCGAGGGCGGCGGCGTGCATGCGCGCAGCGCCAAGTCGATCCCGCTCACGCCACGGGTCAAGCAGCTGCTGGACATCCAGGCCGATGCATTGACGCCCACCGAGCTGGTCAACGCCATCCTCAAGGCGCCGGTGGCGTTGATCTACAACGGCGGCATCGGCACCTATGTGAAGGCGACCGGCGAGACCCACGCACAGGTGGGTGACCGCGCGAACGACGCACTGCGCGTCAATGGCCGCGAGCTGCGCTGCAAGGTTTTCGTCGAAGGCGGCAACCTGGGCTGCACGCAGCTCGGGCGCATCGAGTACGCGCGTGCGGGCGGGCGCATCAACACCGACGCCATCGACAACTCGGCCGGGGTCGACACCTCCGACCACGAGGTCAACATCAAGATCCTGCTGGGCCTGCCGATCACCGAAGGCGAGCTCACCGAGAAGCAGCGCAACGCGATCCTGCCGGAGATGACGGACGACGTGGCGGCGCTGGTGCTGCGCGACAACGTCTTCCAGACCCAGGTGCTCTCGGTCACCGGGCGCATCGCGCCGCAGCTGCTCGATGCGCAGACGCGCTTCATGCAGTACCTGGAGAAGGCCGGGCGGCTGAACCGCGCCATCGAGTACCTGCCTTCCGACGAGGAACTGGCCGAGCGCCGGGCGCAGGGGCAGGGGCTCACCAGCCCCGAGCGTGCGGTGCTGCTCGCCTACAGCAAGATCTGGCTCTACGACGAGCTCCTCGAGTCGACGCTGCCGGACGACCCCTGGGTGGCGACCGCGCTGGAGCGCTACTTCCCCTCGCTGCTGCGCGAGCGCTTCGCAGCCTGGATGCCGCGCCATCCGCTCAAGCGCGAGATCATTGCCACGCATGTCACCAACAGCACGATCAACCGGGTCGGCAGCACCTTCGTGCACCGGCTCGTCGAGACCACCGGCGCGCGCGCCTTCGAGGTGGTGCGCGCCTACCTGCTGTCGCGCGACATCTTCGGCATGGTGCCGCTGTGGGCCGCGATCGAGGCGCTGGACAACCGGGTAGACGACGAGGTGCAGTCCGGCATGCTGATCGACACCAGCCGGCAACTGGAGCGCGGCACCATGTGGTTCCTGCGCTCCCGCCGGCTGACCGATGACATGGCCTCGACAATCGAGCACTTCAAGTCCAACGTCGAGACGCTGTCGGCGCGGCTGCCGCAACTGCTCGACGCCGACGAGCGCGCCCGCGTCGATGCCGCGGCTGCCCACTACACGGCGCGCGGCGTGCCGCGCGAGCTGGCCGAGCGCGTGGTGAATTTCGGCACGCTCTACGCCACCCTCGACATCGCGGAGATCGCCGGCAGCGCGCGCTGGCCGGTCGAGCTGGTGGCGGCGATCTACTTCGATCTTGCCAATCGGCTCGGCATGCCCTGGCTGCGCGACCGCATCGCGGCGCTGCCGGGCGACCAGCACTGGCAGGCGCTGGCCAAGGGCGCGATGCAGGACGACCTCTCCGGCCTGCAACGCTCGATCACCCATGCGGTGCTCACCGGCGGTGGCGACGGAGAATCGCCGGCCGCGCGGGTCCAGGCCTGGCAGGCCGGCAACGGCCGCACGCTGGAGCGCGCGGCACAGCTGATGGGCGAACTGCGCGCGGTCCCTGTGCCCGATGCCGCGATGCTGGCGGTGGCGCTGCGCGAGCTGCGCGCCCTGGCCTAGCTCGACAGGGAATCCTGCCCGCCCGGTTGTCGCGGCGCGTGGTCGAGACCCTGCGCGTTGTGCCTGCGCGACGCGGCCGGCGGCGCATTGACAGCGCACCCAGTTAAGATCGCGCACGGTGGGCCGCCCTGTGCGGGCTTCCATGCCGCCCGACGGTTGCCGGAGCTTTTCGCAGCGCGCCTGAGAGCCGCACACAGGGGCCCCCTCGACAGGGGCTTTTTTTATGGCCGGACTGACATGGGGAGGGACCGTGAGCCATGATGGGTAATTCGTCGTTCGCGGGGCTGGGCAACTCGTCCTTTGCCAGCCTCACGCCGGCACCGGCCTCCGCCGACGAGGCCGAACCGTGGGTGCGCGGCGAGCTGATCCGCAGCCTGATGCGGGCCTCGCGCGGCTCCTACCTGCTCGCTGCGGCGCTGATGCCGGCCATGGTGGGCCTGAGCTGGGGCCATGTGCCGGCCTGGCAGCTCTTCACCTGGCTGGCGATCGGCATTGCCGCCACCGCTTGCCGGATCTGGGGCGAGCAGGTCTACGGCCGGCACTATGCCGACCGTGACTCCGCGGCCCAGCAGTACTTCGTCGAGCGCTACCGCTACCTCTGGAGCGCCAGCGCCTTCGCCTGGGGCCTGTCGATCCTGATCTTCTTCGAGCGCACGCCGCTGGTGAACCAGTTCATGAGCTGGCTCATCGTCGCCGGCGTGGCCACCTTCCCGCTCAATGGGCTGGCGCTGCATCCACCGCTGCTCAAGCGCTACGTCAACACGCTGTTCGTCACCATGCTGGCGGCGATCGTCTTCCGCGTCATCGAGCTCAAGTTCGAGCGCCCGCATTTCCACTACGGCTTCCTGCTGCTGCCGGGCCTGCACTGGTGGCTGCTCCTGCGCGCCGGCCGGCGCATCCACGAGACCGCGCGCAACAGCTTCGAGCTGCTGTTCCACAACCACATCCTGATCAACTCGCTGACCCAGCAGCGCCAGGCGGCGGTGTCGGCGGTGGCAATGAAGAACCGCTTCCTCGCCAGCGCGGCGCACGACATGCGCCAGCCGGTGCTGGCGCTGTCGCTCTACGCCGATTGGCTGCGCAACGAGCCGGAACTCGTCGCCGAGATCGCGCCGAAGATCGTGCGCGCCACCCACGCGGTCAATGCCCTGTTCGACTCGCTGTTCGACCTCGCGCGCATCGACTCCGGCCAGGTGCGGCTGCACATCGAGCGGGTGGACGTGGCCCAGCTGCTGCACGACCTCGAGCTGCAGTACCGCCCGGTCGCCGAGGCCAAGGGCCTGAGCTTTCGCATGCACGTGAGCTCGGGCACCGTGCTGACCGACCCGATCCGCGTGCGCCGCATGATCGGCAACCTGCTGGCCAACGCGATCAAGTACACGGCCGAGGGCGGCGTGCTGCTGGCCTCGCGCCAGACCCGCGACGGGTTGCGGGTGGAGGTGTGGGACACCGGCATCGGCATCGCGCGGGAGCACCTGCGCGACGTGTTCCTGGAGTTCTACAAGGTGGCCGACCATGCCGGCACCTCGGATGGCTTCGGCCTCGGCCTCGCGATCGTGGCGCGGCTGTCGCACGCGCTGGGGCATCCCGTCAGCGTGCGCTCCAGGCTGGGCCGAGGCAGCGTCTTCCGCGTGGCGCTGCACGACGCAGACGAGACGCAGGCGCAGACCCGCATTTCAGGCGCCGTGGGGTAAGAAGAACGGGCCGAGAGGCCCGCCACAACGACCGGGCCCTGAGGGCCCGGTTATCCTCTGTTAAGGGTTATTGGACAGCAAGCCGTTGGTGCGCGCGTGGTGCAGCGCCTGCGTGCGGCTCTTCACGCCAAGCCGCCTGAACAGGCGCCACAGGTGCACCTTGACCGTGTGCTCGCTGATGTCGAGCTCGGTCGCGATGTCGCGGTTGCTCATGCCCTGGTCCAGCATCGCGATCAGCTGGGTCTGGCGCTTCGAGAGCTTGCTGCTGGTCGCGGCAACCGGCTCCTCGGCCTCGGTGTCGGCCATCAGCAGGCCGCGCAGCGCCGCGGTGAGCTCGGCCGAGCTGGCCGACTTCTCGATGTAGGTGTCGGCGCCGGCCTCGATGCAGGCTTCTTCCATGTCGGCGGCCGGGGAGGCCGAGTAGACCGCCACCGGCACGTCGGGATAGATCTTCTTCACCGCGATCACGCCCGAAACGCCCGTGACGTCGGGCAGCTTCAGGTCGAGGCAGAACAGGCCGGGTTCTCCATGCTGCTTGACGGCGCTGGCCAGCTTGTCGAGCCGTTCGAGCTCCACGATGGTCTCAGCCGGCCGCAGGCGCCGCAGCACCATCACGATGGCGTCCCGCATCAAGGGGTGGTCGTCGATGACATAGATACTCATAACATTTTTCTCACTGTATGCGGGCCGGCTGGCCGGCCCTGTTGGTCGCGTGGAGTTCGTCTCTAGTCGGTCGTGTTGCCTGTGGCCTCGGCCGCGAGCGCTTCGAGTGCGTCCGTTGCCGCGCGTATGTTCGCATTGTCGATGGGTTGGAGCTGCGCGGCGAGCAAGCTCAGGGCCGCGCCGCGCTGTTCCCGCAGCGTGCCGATCGCGCGGCCCGCTTCCTGCGGCGATGCGAAACCCAAGCTTTGTAACAGTTGTGAGCCGTGTTCGTCGAGCAGCTTGAAATAAAAAAGGCCATCCTTGTCGCGGTATTGCTTGAACGTGGGCCTGGCCGCCTTGGCGGCTTTGGGCCGCGCCGCACCCCGGCTGCCCGCGGCGGCCAGGTTGCGCAGGCCGACCGCATGGCGCAGTTCGGCCATGAAGGGGCGTGAAATCGCCCGGGCCTTCTCGGCGCCGGCCAGCAGGGTTTTCTCGATCTGCGCCGGGTCGTTGATCAGGGCCTCGTACTGCGCCCGCATCGGCGCGATCTCGCGGTCGATGCGCTCGAACAGCCGCTGCTTGGCATCGCCCCAGGCAATGCCCTCGGCGAAGGCGCGCCGCAGCGCCTCCGTTTCTTCGGCGTCGGCGAAGGCCTGGTAGATCTGAAACAGCGCCGAGCCCTCGGTGTCCTTGGGCTCGCCTGGGGCGCGGGAGTCGGTCACGATGCCGGCGATCAGCTTCTGGAGCTGGGCGCGCGGGGCGAAGAGCGGGATGGTGTTGTCGTAGCTCTTGCTCATCTTGCGGCCGTCGAGGCCCGGCAGCGTGGCCACCGCGTCGTCGATCTCGGCCTCGGGCAGGGTGAAGTGCTCGCCGTACAGGTGGTTGAAGCGCAGCCCCATATCGCGGGCCATCTCGATGTGCTGGATCTGGTCGCGTCCCACGGGCACCTTGTGGGCGTTGAACATCAGGATGTCGGCGCCCATCAGCACGGGGTACATGAACAGGCCGGCGCTGACGTCGGCATCCGGGTCCTCGCCGCGCGCCGTGTTCTTGTCGACCTGCGCCTTGTAGGCATGGGCGCGGTTCAGCAGGCCCTTGCCGGTGACGCAGGTCAGCAGCCAGGTCAGCTCCGGGATCTCGGGGATGTCGGACTGGCGGTAGAAGGTCACGCGTTCCGGGTCGAGGCCGCAGGCCAGCCAGGTCGCCGCGATCTCCAGCGTTGAGCGCTGGATGCGCGCCGGCTCGTCGACCTTGATCAGCGCGTGATAGTCGGCCAGGAAATAGAAGCTCTGTACGTGGGCTTCGCGGCTGAAGCGCACCGAGTGGCGCACCGAGCCGACGTAGTTGCCCAGGTGCGGCGTGCCGCTGGTGGTGATGCCGGTGAGAAAGCGGATGGGCTTGGGGGAAGAACTTGCCATTGGAGGAACGTGGTCAGCGCAGCAGCGCCGTGACGGGCGAGATGAGCAGGCCGATGGCCTGGTAGCCGAAGCTCATCAGCGGGCGCAGCCACCAGGTGCTGACGATGCCGGCGATGACCAGGCCCATGACGATGAAGAAGCCGTAGGGCTCGATGCGCGCCAGGAAGTCCTGCGCGCCGCCGCGCGGCAGCAGCCCGGCGAGCACCCGGCCGCCGTCCAGCGGGGGCAGCGGGAACAGGTTGAAGGCCCACATCACCAGATTGACCAGCACGCCGCCGCGTGCCATCTCGAGGAAGAAGGTCTCCTCGACGCCGGCGGCCCGCATCAGCACGAAGGCCAGCGCCCACAGGATCGCCTGGATGAAGTTCGAGGCCGGGCCGGCCAGCGCCACCCAGATCATGTCGCGCTTCGGATGGCGCAGCCGGGCGAAGTTGACCGGCACCGGCTTGGCATAGCCGAACAGGAAGGCGCCGGAAGTGGCGAAGTAGAGCAGCAGCGGCATCAGGATGGTGCCGATGGGGTCGATGTGCTTGGTCGGGTTGAGCGTCACGCGGCCCATCATCCAGGCCGTCTGGTCGCCCAGGTAGCGGGCCACGTAGCCGTGGGCCGCCTCGTGCACCGTGATCGCGAAGATCACGGGCAGTGCATAGATCAGCACTTTTTCGATCAGGTTGGAAATATCCACCGAACAATTGTCTCAGACGGCCCCGGCCGGGCCGGACGCGTAGGCGTTCACAGGCCCAGCGCCGCCAGCGAGCCGCGGCCCTGGCGCACCAGGACCGGCTCGCCGCCGGTGCCCATGGGCGTCAGGTCGACCACCGTGGTGGGTTCCGAGGGGCAGGCGCCGCAGGCGATCACCGCGCCGATCTGCTTCTCGAAGCGCTCGCGGATCGCCTGCGCATCGTTGAGCGCCTCGGTCTCGCCGGGCGGGATCAGGGTGGTGGCCAGCAGCGGCTCGCCGTGCAGCATGAGCAGCTCGCCCAGCACCTTGTGGTCGGGCACGCGCAGGCCGATGGTCTTGCGCTGCGGATGGCTCACCCGCCGTGGCACTTCCTTGGTGGCTTCCAGGAGGAAGGTGTAGGGGCCCGGCGTCGCCGCCTTCAGGAGCCGGTACTGCTTGTTGTCCACCTTCGCGTAGCTCGAGAGCTCGCTCAGGTCCCGGCACAGCAGGGTGAGGTGGTGCTTCTCGTCGACCTGGCGGATGCGGCGCAGCTGGTCGACGGCGTCCCTGTCGTCCAGGTGGCAAGCCAATGCGTAGCTCGAATCGGTGGGCACCGCCACGATCTCGCCGCGCGCCAGCAGGGCGGCCGCCTGCTTGAGCAGGCGCTGCTGCGGGTTGTCGGGATGGAGTTCGAAGAACTGGGCCATGGGATTCGATGCATTCTGCCGACAAACGGTGGCGGGGGCCTGGTCAGGACTCCGCGGGCTCGATCGGCTCTCTCCGCTCGCGCACCGTGAGCCAGGCGCCGGCCGCGCCGCAGACCGCGATCATCGAGATGCCGATCAGCGACACCCGGTCCGGCACCTGCGAGAAGACCAGCCAGCCGCCCAGCATCGCAAAGGCGATCTGGGCGTAGAGATAGGGCGTAAGCGTGGAGGCCGGCGCCCGCTGATAGGCCAGGATCAGGATGAAGTGCCCGACCGTGCCCATGAAGCCCATCAGGCACAGCAGTGCCCACCAGTGCCAGCCCGGCAGCGCCGTCCAGACGAAGGGCAGGGCCAGCGAGGCGAGCAGCGTGCCCACCCAGCCGGTGTAGAAGTGCATGGTCAGCGGGTTCTCGGTGCGGGCCAGCTTGCTGGTGAGCACCTGGAACCAGGCATTGGTCAGCACGAGGCCGATGGGCAGGAGCACGGCCCAGCTGAAGGCCTCGCCGCCCGGCCGAAGGATGACCAGGGTGCCGATGAAGCCGCCCGCCACCAGCAGCCAGCGAAGCGGCGAGACCTGCTCGTTGAGCGTCGTCGCGGCCAGCAGGGTGATCACCAGCGGCGCGATCAGCACGATCGAGGTGAACTCGGCCAGCGGCATGTAGCGCAGGCTGAAGAAGGCCAGCGTGCTCGACGCCAGCAGCAGCGCGCCGCGCAGCAACTGGTACCGCGGGTGCTTGGTGTGCAGCAGCGCCGTGCCCTTCAGGGGCAGCAGCACGGCGGTGGTCGCCACGGCCTGGAAGGCATAGCGGAACCACACCCCCATCAGGATCGGCACGCCTGCGGTGGAGAGCTTGGTGGCGCTGTCCAGCGTGGCGAAGCAGGCGACGGCCAGGATCACCAGGCCGATGCCGGCCAGGATGCGCTCGGATTCGAGGTCGCGCGTGCGCTTGCGCTCTGCCAGGCCGCCGGTCGTCGTGGTCGGGCTGCTCACTGGATGCGGTCTTCGAGCAGTTCCCACACCGGGGTCAGCTGGCCCGGTAGCAGCGGCAGTTTGCCAAGGTCGCAATGGCTTTCGTCGGGGCTGTGGAAGTCGCTGCCGCGCGAGGCGGCGAAGCCGAATTCCAGCGCCTTGTCGGCGTATTCGACGTACTCGGCCGGCGAGTGGCTGCCGGTGACCACCTCGATCGCCCGGCCGCCGTGGTGCTTGAACTCGAGGAACAGCGCGTATTCCTCGTTGGCCGTGAAGTTGTAGCGGCCCGGGTGCGCGATCACCGCCAGGCCCTTGGCCCCGGTGATCCAGCGCACCGCGTCCTTCAGCGTGGCCCAGCGGTGCGGCACGTACCCCGGCTTGCCCTCGGTGAGGAACTTGCGGAACACCTCGGCGGTGTCGCGGCAATGGCCTTGCTCGACCAGGAAGCGGGCGAAATGGGTGCGCGAGATCAGTTCGGGATTGCCGACGAACTTGAGCGCACCCTCGTAGGCGCCCTTGATGCCGACCCGAGCCAGGCCCTCGGCCATTTCTTCGGCCCGCCGGCCGCGGCCGCCGCGGGTGTCGTAGAGGCCTTCGCTGATGGCCGCGTCGTCCGGGTCGAAGCCCAGCCCGACGATGTGCACCGTCTCGTTCGCGAAGGTGACCGAGATCTCGGTCCCGGTGAGATAGCGCATGCCCTGCGCGCGCGCCGCCGCGGCTGCGCGGTGCTGGCCGCCGATTTCGTCGTGGTCGGTCAGGGCCCAGAGCTCGACGCCGTTGGCGGCCGCGCGGGCCGCCAGTTCCTCGGGGGTCAGGGTGCCGTCGGACACCACGGAGTGGCAGTGCAGGTCGGCGTTCAGGATGGAAGACACCCGGTCGATCTTATTCTTTCTTGCATGGGCCTGCAGGGCCGATGGGGACTACCTCGTGCGCTATGGAATGCATAGCAGGCAACGGGCGTCCGCCCGCGCTTTCAGCGCTTCTTGCGGAAGGCCACCCAGGCCGCGACCACGGTGAAGGTGATCACGATCGCCACCAGCACCCAGAAACCGTGCTTGTCCTCGGCCAGCGGAATGCCGCCCACGTTCATGCCGAACAGGCCGGCCAGGATGTTGATCGGCAGCGCCAGCACGGTGACCACCGTCAGCACGAACAGGCTGCGGCTGGTGTCCTCGCTGACGTTGGCGGCGATCTCCTCCTGCAGCAGCTTGATGCGCTCCTGCAGCGCGCCCATGTCGCGCAGCACCACCGAGAATTCCTCGGTCGCGCCACGCAGCTTCTGGGTGTCGTCCTCGGCCATCCAGGCCGGCGGTTTCTGCAGCAGGCGGAACAGGGCGCCCGGCTCCGGAGCCAGCAGGCGCTGCAGCCGCACCAGCAGCCGGCGCATCTCGCCGAGGCGGGCGCGCTTGTGGTCGAGCCGGCCGGTGAGCAGCTCGTCTTCGATCGCATCGACGCGGGTCGTCACGCCCCGCACCACATTCACCAGCACGTCGGCCTGCACGCGCAGCAGGTGCTCCAGCAGCTCGGCGCTGGAGCGCGGCGCGTCCCCCGCCTTCACCGCCGTGCGCAGGGCGTCGACCGAGCGCAGCGGCTTGGCGCGGGCCGTCACCACCAGGCGCGGACCGACGCTGATCCACAGGGTGGAGATGTCCGAAGGCTCGAAGCTGAACTCGAAGTGCACGTCGTTGATGACGGCGATCAGCGAGTCGTCGGCGCGCTCGATGCGGGTCGAATGCATGCCGTCGCCGAGGGCCTCGAAGAAGGTGTCGGAAAGCTGCGCATGCCGGTGCAGCCAACGCTCCGCCTGCGCATGGCTCAGGTTGAAGTGCAGCCACAGGTAGGCGCCCTCCGATGGCGCCTGCTGCGCGAGCCAGGCCGCGGCCGCGTTGGAGTCGATCGCGCGCGAGGACTCCTCGGCTGCCGCGTCGAACAGGTAGCCGCAAATAAGCCCGGCTTCGTCGCCGCCGTACGAGGCGGCCGCAATATCGCGGGGTGAGGACAAGACGGGGCGGTTCAGGAGCGAGGCGGTGTGAGTTGCGTCCATGCTGTGCGCGCTTTGTGTCGGTGTTGTGACGACGCCGGCGGTCGATCCCGTCTGTCACAAGTCCGTCATTCCGCAGGGGCAGCATGGGTGTCTCCCCCTGATTCGAGGCCCCATGACGCTGCCCAGCACCCTCAGCGACCAGGACGAACTGATGCAGCGCATTGCGCGCGACCTGATCGACAGCTACGACGAAGAACTTGAACTCGAGATCGAGGACCGCAACCTGGACGAGCTCGAGTCCGGCCAGGCGACCGACAAGGCCGCGCGCCGCGCCTACTTCAAGGAGCTGTTCCGCCTGCAGGGCGAGCTGGTCAAGCTGCAGGACTGGGTGCAGCACAGCCGGCAGAAGGTGGTGATCCTGTTCGAGGGCCGCGATGCGGCGGGCAAGGGCGGGGTGATCAAGCGCATCACCCAGCGGCTCAATCCGCGCGTGGCGCGCGTCGCGGCGCTGCCGGCGCCCAACGACCGCGAGCGCACCCAGTGGTACTTCCAGCGCTATGTGGCCCACCTGCCGGCGGCCGGAGAGATCGTGCTGTTCGACCGCAGCTGGTACAACCGCGCCGGCGTCGAGCGCGTGATGGGCTTCTGCACCGACGACGAATACGAGGAGTTCTTCCGCACCGTGCCCGACTTCGAGCGCATGCTTGTGCGCTCGGGCATCAAGCTCATCAAATACTGGTTCTCGATCACCGACGAGGAGCAGCACATGCGCTTCCTGGGCCGCATCCACGACCCTCTCAAGCAGTGGAAGCTCAGCCCGATGGACCTGGAATCCCGCCGCCGCTGGGAGGAATACACCAAGGCCAAGGAAACCATGCTGGAACGCACGCACATCGAGGAGGCGCCCTGGTGGGTGGTGCAGGCCGTGGACAAGAAAAAGGCGCGCCTGAACTGCATCGTCCACCTGCTCGGCCAGATGCCGTACCAGGAGGTGCCGCACCCGCCGATCGACCTGCCCGCGCGCGAGCGCCATGCGGACTACCTGCGCCAGCCGGTGCCGGCGTCGATGTACGTGCCCGAGGTCTACTAGGGCGTCCTATGCGCGCCGGCGGCGCGGAAGCTCTGCTAAGGTGCGGGGCCGAACCTGGTCCCCGCACGCAACATGGCCCGTCGCCCTTCCTCGAGCTCTGCCGCCAAGGCGTTCACGCGCGCCTACCAGCGCAGCATGAAGGCGCTCACCACGGCCACCTTGCGCAACGGAAAGCGCATTGCGCGGCAGGTGCAGCGCGTGGCGGTCGAGCATCTCAAGCCGCCGCGCGGCCCCGGCGACTGGCTGGCGGGGGCGGCGCTCGGCCCTGGCGGTGCGCGGCGCTATCACCTGTACCGGCCGCCGGACATGCAGCTGGGCGAGCGCCTGCCGCTCCTGGTCATGCTGCATGGCTGTGGCCAGACCGGACGCGACTTCGCCGCCAGCACGCGCATGAACCTGCTGGCTGCGCGCGAGCGCTTCTTCGTGCTCTACCCGGAGCAGGACCGCATGGCCCATCCGCAGGGCTGCTGGAACTGGTACGAGCGCCGTTCCGGCAAGGCCGATGCCGAGGCCGCGACCCTGATGGCCGCGGTCGACCAGGCGTGCGTGCTGTACCCGGTGGACCGCGAGCGCATCGCCCTGGCCGGGCTCTCGGCGGGCGCCGGCATGGCAGCGCTGATGGCCACGCGCTACCCCATGCGATTCAGGGCCCTGGCCATGCATTCGGGCGTGGCGCCCGGCGCCGCCCGCTCGCCCGCGACTGCCCTGGGCGCCATGCGCGGGCGCCATGTGCCGCCCATGCCTGCCACCGCCGTCGGCAAGGCGATGGGAGCTGCCGCAGTCTTCACCACGCTGCCGCCGCTGCTCGTCCTGCACGGCGATGCCGATCTCGTGGTCTCGGCCAGCAATGCGCTGAGCACCGCGGCCGTCTGGGCCACGGCCACCGGCGCGCGTCCCGGCATCGAGCGCACCGTGCAGCGCGGCAAGCGCCACGCGATGCGGGTGACGGAGTTCAAGCGCAAGGGCCGCACCTTCGTCATGCTGTGCGAGGTCGCCGGGCTGGGCCATGCCTGGAGCGGCGGCGCGCCGCGCCTGCCCTTCAGCGACGCCGCCGGGCCCAACGCCTCCCGGCTGATCTGGGCCTTCGTCTCGAAGCAGTTCAAGGCGACCGCGGCGGCTTGAAGCCATGTCCGGCATCGCCTACGACCCCAGCCGCACCGCGCTCTATTCGCCGGAGCGCCGGGAGACGCTGTTCGAAGCGGGCCAGCGCTACACGCCGGCCCAGTGGGCCATCGAAGCCTCACGGCTGGCGTACTACCGTGCCGAGGCGTCGGACGGCGAGCGCCAGCGCCTGGCGGACGCGCTGGCGCGCGCGGGCTTCGGGCGGCCCACGCTGATCGCGCACGTCGACTCCCACAGCTTTGCCTTTGCAGCGCTGCACGCGGACGGCACGGCGCTGGTGTCCTTCCGGGGCACCCAGCCCGACGAGATCCGCGACCTGGCGACCAACCTGCAGGCACACCAGGTCGACTGGCCCGAGAGCGGCGGCCGGGTGCATGCAGGCTTCGCGCGGGCGGCGCGGGCGCTGATGCCGGTGCTGCGCGAATGGCTTGAGGAAGGCGAGGGCGCCGGCCGCAGCGCGCTGATCCTCACCGGCCACAGCCTCGGCGCCGCACTCGCCACGCTGACCGCCACCGTGCTTGTGCCCAGCCTGCTGGCCACGCTCGGTTCGCCACGCGTCGGCAACACGGCCTTCGCGGCGGCCTTGGCAGAGGTCCAGCTGCTTCGGCTGGTCAACGGCTGCGACGTCGTCACGCAACTGCCGCCGGCCTTCTCGCTCTACGCGCATGCCGGGCCGACCAGCTACATCAGCTGCGACGGCGAATGCATGCACAACCCCGACGTCAGCTTCATCGAGAGCGACCGCGCCCAGGGGCGCGCGCGGTACGTGGTCGACCATGCCTGGAAGCGCGGCGCCGTGTTGCTGCGCGACCTGGCGGACCATGCGCCGATCAACTACGCGCGGGCCTATTTCAAGTAGTGGATCAGTAGAGACTTGGTTGTTCTCAATTTTGCTACATTTGAAGCAAAATTGAGAACATGCCAGGCATCGCGGAATACCTTCTCGGCCCGGCGCGCACGCGCGTGCTGGCGACGCTGTTCCTTCATCCGGAACGGGCGTTGCATGTGCGTGAGCTGGCACGGATGGCGGGCGTATCTCCCGGTTCGCTGCATCGCGAATTGCGCGGGCTGAGCGATGCCGGGCTCCTGGTGCGCAACGAAGTTGGCCGGCAGGTGCACTATCGGACCAACGACGATAGCCCCGTGTTCGATGAAATCGCCGGCCTGCTGCGCAAGACCGCCGGCATCGCCGACGTGCTGCGCGACGCGATCTCCGCACTCGGCGACGCCGTCACGCTCGCCTTCATCTATGGTTCGATCGCATCGGGAACCGAGACACCCCGGAGCGATATCGATGTGATGGTGCTCGGGAGCGCAGGCTTT
Source organism: Variovorax stachyos (assembly GCF_051400855.1). Lineage (NCBI taxonomy): Bacteria > Pseudomonadati > Pseudomonadota > Betaproteobacteria > Burkholderiales > Comamonadaceae > Variovorax > Variovorax stachyos. The sequence continues at coordinate 38,715 of NZ_JBLFFN010000027.1, forward strand.
GCCGACGTGGCGGTGGCGCTGGCACAGGCTCAATCGGTGCTCGGCCGCGAGATCAATCCCACCCCCATGGCCGTCACCGAGTTCGCAGAAAAGCTGAAGAAAGGTGACGGCTTCGCGACAGCAATCGCCGTCGGCGCCAAGATCTGGCTGAAGGGAGAAGAGCATGACCTTGCAGACCTTGTTGCGCATCGGAAAACGCAAGGCGCACGTCGCCACCGCGCTTGAGATCAAGCGCCTGCTGGCAGCCGTCGAGCGGAATTTGGCGGATGCCGCCGTGGCGCAGGTCAGTGACGAAAACCGTTTCGACGCAGCCTACAAGGCCGTGATGCAGTGCGCCTTGGCAGCAATGATGGCTTCCGGCTATCGCCCGTCCACGAGCGAGCCCGGGCATCACGCCACGCTCATTCAATCGTTGCCCCTGACGTTGGGCGTCGCCGACGAGACGTGGGTTGTGCTGGACGCATTGCGCCGCAAGCGCAGTTCGAACGACTACACGGGCGACACCGTCACTGCCGACATGGTCGCGGAGTGTGCTGCGCAAGCAGGCCGCTTGATGGTGCTGCTGAAGAAGCACCTGAAGCAAAAGCATCCCGCGCTACTGCGCGCTTGATCCATGTACGCCACCCGGCGTATTTCCGCCGCGCGGCCGATTCCGCAGACTCCTGCGTGTCATTCAACCCAGGAGAAGAGTCCCATGCAACAACGTCGATTCACCCTCAAGGCGCTCACGGCGGCGGTCGCGCTGGCCGGCCTTTCCGCCGTGCCGGCCTTGGCCGCCGACACCATCAAGGTCGGCGTGCTGCACTCGCTGTCGGGCACCATGGCCATCTCGGAGACCGTGCTCAAGGACACGGTGCTGATGGCGATCGACGAGATCAACGCCAAGGGCGGCGTGCTCGGCAAGAAGCTCGAGCCCGTGGTGGTCGACCCGGCCTCCAACTGGCCGCTCTTCGCCGAGAAGACCAAGCAGCTGCTCGGCCAGGACAAGGTCTCGGTGATCTTCGGCTGCTGGACCTCGGTGTCGCGCAAGTCGGTGCTGCCGGTGGTCGAGGAAATGAACGGCCTGCTCTTCTACCCGGTGCAGTACGAGGGCGAAGAGCTCAGCAAGAACGTCTTCTACACCGGCGCGGCGCCCAACCAGCAGGCCATTCCCGCGGTCGACTACCTGATGAGCAAGGAAGGCGGCGGCGCCAAGCGCTGGGTGCTGCTGGGCACCGACTACGTCTACCCACGCACCACCAACAAGATCCTGCGCGCCTACCTCAAGAGCAAGGGCGTGAAGGACACGGACATCGACGAGAAGTACACCCCCTTCGGCCACAGCGACTACCAGACCATCGTCGCCGACATCAAGAAGTTCTCCTCGGGCGGCAAGACGGCGGTGGTGTCGACCATCAACGGCGACTCCAACGTGCCCTTCTACAAGGAACTGGGCAATGCCGGCCTGAAGGCCAAGGACGTGCCGGTGGTCGCCTTCTCGGTGGGCGAGGAAGAGCTGCGCGGCGTCGACACCAAGCCGCTGGTGGGTCACCTGGCCGCGTGGAACTACTTCATGTCGATCAAGAACCCGACCAACACCGCCTTCATCAAGCAGTGGGGCGACTACGCCAAGGCCAAGAACATCGCCGGCCACAAGGACAAGCCGCTCACCAACGACCCGATGGAAGCCACCTACATCGGCATCCACATGTGGAAGCAGGCGGTCGAGAAGGCCAAGAGCACCGACACCGACAAGGTGATCGCGGCCATGGCCGGCCAGACCTTCACCGCGCCCTCGGGCATCGTCTCGAAGATGGACGAGAAGAACCACCACCTGCACAAGAGCGTCTTCATCGGCGAGATCAAGGCCGACGGGCAGTTCAGCGTGGTGTGGAAGACGCCGGGTCCGGTCAAGGCCAAGCCGTGGAGCCCGTACATCGAGGGCAATGACAAGAAGCCGGACCACCCGGCTGGCAAGTCGCTGTAAGGCAACGAGCGGCCCCCTCTCTTTCTCCCTCCCCTTCCGGGGGAGGGCAGAGGTGGGGGCAGCGGCAGTGGTGCCCGCCGTACTTTTTTGCGCCGCGTGCCCCCACCCCGCCCTCCCCCGGAGGGGAGGGGGCAAAGCCCGAGACCCGCGACCTACGATGCTCCGACGAACTTTCCACCGCGTGCTCTGCGCCTCGACGCTGCTGATGGCGCTGGCCACCCACGCGCTCACCCTCGACGAGGCCCGCGCCATCGCCTCGGGCGAATCCGAAGCCCGCATCGCCGCGCTCAACAAGGCCGTCGCCACGGCCGACGAGAAGACCGCCGCCTTCATCCAGGCCATGTCGGACGACGCGGTCAAGTACACCGAGGACAAGGTCTTCCTCATCAAGGACGACAAGGCCTACGACCCCGTGAGCGGCGCCGAGCTGAAGCTGCCCGAGAACGCCGAGGACGTGGTCAACAACAACCTGATGCGCGGCGCGCTCGATGCCGCGCAGGCCGCGCTCAAGCTCACGAGCAAGGACGAGGCGGTGCGCGCCGAGGCGGCGCAGGCCCTCTTCAAGGAGCCTGACGAATCCCGCCTGCCCCTGGTCGAGAAGGCGCTGGCCGCCGAGACCAACGAGCGGATCAAGGCCCAGCTCGAACTGGTGCGCGCCGCCAGCATGCTGAGCAGCGCCGACAAGGCCAAGCGCCTCGCGGCCGCGAAGGCGCTGGGCGAGAGCCGCAGCCCCGACACCAAGCTGCTGCTCAACCAGCGCCTGGCCGACGAGACCGACGCCGAGGTCAGGAAGACGATCGAGGCATCCATCGACAGCATCGACGGTTCGCTGGTCTGGGGCGACCGCATCAACGCGATCTTCAGCGGCATCAGCCTGGGCTCCGTCCTGTTGCTGGCCGCGCTGGGGCTGGCCATCACCTACGGGCTGATGGGCGTGATCAACATGGCGCACGGCGAGCTGATGATGATCGGCGCCTACGCCACCTACGTGATGCAGGGCATCTTCCAGCGCTACATGCCCGAGTCGCTGTTCGGCTGGTACCTGGTCGCCGCGATTCCCGTCGCCTTCCTCGCCTCGGCGCTGGTGGGCGCGGTGCTGGAGCGCGGCGTGATCCGCTTCCTCTACGGACGTCCGCTCGAGACCCTGCTGGCCACCTGGGGGATCAGCCTGATGCTGCAGCAGCTGGTGCGCTCGCTCTTCGGCGCGCAGAACGTCGGCGTCGAGAACCCCGGCTGGATGAGCGGCGGCTTCACCATGCTGAGCAACGTCACGCTGCCCTGGAACCGCATCTGCATCGTCGTCTTCGCGGTCCTGGTGCTGCTGGCCATGGGCTGGCTCATCGGCCGCACGCGCCTTGGGCTGTTCGTGCGGGGCGTCACGCAGAACCGTCCCATCGCCTCCTGCATGGGGGTGAACACGGCACGCATCGACACCTATGCCTTCGCGCTGGGCTCGGGCATTGCCGGGCTGGCGGGCTGCGCGCTCTCGCAGATCGGCAACGTGGGCCCCGACCTCGGCCAGAGCTACATCGTCGATTCCTTCATGGTGGTGGTGATGGGCGGCGTCGGCCAGCTCGCCGGCACCGTGTACGCGGCACTCGGCCTGGGCGTGCTCAACAAGTTCATCGAAGGCTGGGCCGGCGCGGTGCTCGCGAAGATCGCGGTGCTGGTCTTCATCATCATCTTCATCCAGAAGCGGCCGCAAGGCATTTTCGCTGTCAAAGGTAGGAGTGCCGAAGCATGAGCCGCACGGCCGCTCCGAAGGCGAATAGCACCGCAGCCGAAGGCGAAGGTACTCCAGTGAGCCGCACGGCCGCTCCGAAGGCGAATACCGCAGCGCGAAGCGCGGAGGTTACCGAATGACCCGGGTCCCACTTCCTTCCAAAGGTCCGCTCCTCGGCGGCAGGGGCTGGACCGCCTTCTTCGTCGCGCTGATCGCCGTTTGCGCGCTCGCGCCGGTACTGAACCTGCTGGTGCCCGCGGGCAGTGCGCTGCACATGAGCGACTACGCCGTGGCACTGGTCGGCAAGATCATGTGCTACGCCATCTGCGCCCTGGCCATGGACCTGATCTGGGGCTACACCGGCATCCTCTCGCTGGGCCACGGCCTGTTCTTCGCGCTCGGTGGCTACATGATGGGCATGTACCTCATGCGCCAGATCGGCCGCGACGGCAACTACAAGAGCGACTTGCCGGACTTCATGGTCTTCCTCGACTGGAAGACGCTGCCCTGGCACTGGACCTTCAGCGACAGCTTCATCGCCACGCTGGTGCTGATCGTCGCCGTGCCGGGCCTGATCGCCTTCGTATTCGGCTTCTTCGCCTTCCGGTCGCGCATCAAGGGCGTGTACTTCTCGATCATCACGCAGGCCATGACCTTCGCCGCGATGCTGCTCTTCTTCCGCAACGAGACCGGCTTCGGCGGCAACAACGGCTTCACCGACTTCAAGCGCATCCTTGGCACGCCGATCGCAACGCAGGAGATGCGCATGACGCTCTTCGCGCTCACCGGGCTCACGCTGCTTGGCTTCTTCCTGTTCGCCCGGTGGCTCGTCGGCAGCAAGTTCGGCCGCGTGCTCCAGGCCATCCGCGATGCCGAGTCGCGCGTGATGTTCTCGGGCTACAACCCGCTGCCCTACAAGCTCACGATCTGGGTCATCTCGGCCGTGATGTGCGGCGTGGCAGGGGCGCTGTACGTACCGCAGGTGGGCATCATCAACCCGGGCGAGATGAGCGCGGCCAACTCGATCGAGATCGCGATCTGGGCCGCGGTCGGCGGGCGCGCCACCCTGGTCGGGCCGATCATCGGCGCCTTCATCGTGAATGGCGCCAAGAGCTGGCTCACGGTGGCCTATCCGGAGTACTGGCTCTACTTCCTCGGTGCGCTGTTCATTGCGGTCACGCTGTTCCTGCCGAACGGCATCGTGGGGCTGGTGAAACAATGGACGTCCAGGGACCGCAAGACGATGCCCGACGACGCGCCGCAGGCACCCATGCAGCGGGCCGTGGCCGCAGAGCAGGGCGCCGAGCCCAGCGCTCTCGCACCATTGCCGGTGCAGCCCGAAGGAGCCCGCGCATGACGCCGGACCTGATGGACGCAGGCGCGGAGCGCATTGCACGGCACAGCCGGCACAGCGACTTCGGCAAGCTCACCGCCTCGGGCGGCCGCGAGGCGGGCTACGGCCGGCATGCGACGCCCGGCGAGGTCGACGTCACGCACGGCCGCATCCTCTACCTCGAGGACGTGAGCGTGAGCTTCGACGGCTTCAAGGCCATCAACAAGCTCTCGCTGGACATCGCGCCCGGCGAGCTGCGTTGCGTGATCGGCCCGAACGGCGCGGGCAAGACCACGATGATGGACATCATCACCGGCAAGACGCGACCTGACGAGGGCACCGTCTTCTTCGGCAGCACCATCGACCTGCTGCGCCACAAGGAGGCCGACATCGCCCAGCTGGGCATCGGCCGCAAGTTCCAGAAGCCGACGGTGTTCGAGCAGCTGACGGTGTTCGACAACCTCGAGCTCGCGCTCAAGACCGACAAGGGCGTGAAGGCCTCGATGCTGTTCCGGCTCGACTCCGCGCAGTCCGACCGGCTGGCCGAGGTGCTGCACACCATCCACCTGGAAGACAGCGTCTCGCGCCTGGCCGGCAACCTGAGCCATGGCCAGAAGCAGTGGCTGGAGATCGGCATGCTGCTCATGCAAGACCCGAAGCTGCTGCTGCTCGACGAGCCTGTGGCCGGCATGACCGACGAGGAGACGGCGCGCACCGCCGAGCTCTTCCTGAAGCTCAAGGGCAAGCATTCGCTGATGGTGGTCGAGCACGACATGAGCTTCGTGCGGACCATCTCGGACATCGTCACGGTCCTGTGCGACGGGTCCGTGCTGGCGCAAGGCACGCTCGATGAGGTGCAGGCCGACGAGCGCGTGATCGAGGTCTATCTGGGACGCTGAGAAGGCAGGAACACCACGATGCTCAAGGTCAGGAACATTCACCAGTACTACGGCGGCTCCCACATCCTGCGCGACGTGAGCATCGAGGCGCACGCGGGCAAGGTCACGGTGCTGCTCGGCCGCAACGGCGTGGGCAAGACCACGCTGCTCAAGTCCTTGATGGGGTTGGTCCCCATCAAGAGCGGCAGCATCGAGTTCGACGGTGCGCCGATCCACAGGAAGACACCCTACGAGCGCGCCCGTGCCGGCATGGGCTTCGTGCCGCAGGGCCGCGAGATCTTCGCGCGGCTCACGGTCGAAGAGAACCTGCGCATGGGCCTGGCCTACCGCCCCGCCGGCACGCCGATCCCGGCCGAGCTGTTCGAGCTCTTCCCGGTGCTCAAGCAGATGCTCAAGCGCCGCGGCGGCGATCTGTCGGGCGGCCAGCAGCAGCAGCTCGCAATTGCGAGGGCGCTGGCGCCCAAACCCAAGCTCCTGATCCTCGACGAGCCGACCGAAGGCATCCAGCCCAGCATCATCAAGGACATCGGCCGCGTGATCCGCATGCTCGCGGACCGCGGCGACATGGCGATCGTGCTGTGCGAGCAGTACTACGACTTCGCGCAGGAGCTGGCCGACGACTACCTGGTGATGGAGCGCGGCGAGGTGATCGCGCGTGGCCTGGGCAAGGACATGGAGGCGCAGGGCGTGCGCCAGCTGGTCGCGATCTGAACACTGCCGGCGCGGCCCGCCGGCCCGACCCCTGCTGGATCGGCGCATCGCCAGGGCTGGGCGATGGCGCTACGCTAGCGCCTGTCGCCCCCTTGCGCCCCGTCGCCGCTACGCCATGCCTCCTGCCCGCCAGCGCCATCCTCGTCCAGCCAGGGCTCGCGCATGGAAACGCTGATCGCCCTGATGGTCGATCACGCCGTGGCGGTGGTCTTCGTCACCACCTTCGCCGCCCGCGTCGGCCTGCCGGTGCCGGCCGCGCCGGTGCTGGTCGTGGCCGGCGGCATCGCAGCCATCGCCGAGCCGGCGCTGCTTTTCGCCTTGGTCGCCGCCGCGCTGCTGGCCAACGTGCTCGGCGACGCCGTGTGGTTCTATGCCGGGCGCGCCTACGGCTATCGCTTCATGCGGCTGCTGTGCAAGATCTCGATCTCGCCCGACTCGTGCGTGCGCAGCAGCGAATCCCTGATCACCCGCTGGGGCGGCCTGTCGCTGGTGGCGGCGAAGTTCGTGCCTGGTGTGTCGGTGGTGGCGCCGCCGATGGCAGGCGCGCTGGGCATGTCCTCCTGGCGCTTCCTGGGCTTCGAAACCGTCGCTGCCTTGCTGTGGGTCGGCGTCTTCCTCGGCCTGGGCTGGATCTTCCGGGAGCAGATCGAGGCCGTGCTCGATGCACTGGCCAATGCGGGCGGCGTCGCGACCGCGGCATTGGTCGTGGTGCTGGCGGCGATGCTGGCGCTGCGCTGGTGGCGGCGCCGCAGCGTCCTGCGCATCGCAAGCATGCCGCGCGCCAGTATCGAGGAGCTGCTCGGACTGATGGCGGGCGAAGCGCCGCCGATCGTCGTCGACGTGCGCGGAGAGGCCGGCGTGCAGGTCGATTCGCGCCGCATCCCGGGTGCCCTGTCGATTCCGCTCAAGGCGCTGCAGCAGCGGCGCGCTGCGCTGCCCTTCGACGACAGGGGGCGCGAGATCATCCTCTACTGCAACTGTCCCAACGAGATCTCGGCCGCACTGGCCGCGCAGGCCCTGATGGCGCGCGGCTTCGTGCGTGCGCGGCCGCTGGCCGGCGGGCTGGAGGCGTGGGTCGACGCCGGCCATCCGACGCACCTGCACGAGGCGCCCGAGCCGCCGCCCTCAGGGGTCGCGCCCGCCGGGCGCTGAGCCCAGCGGCGGCGCCACTTCCTCCAGCGGCTTGCGTTCGGCATCGACCGCGAAGCGCAACGCCAGCAGCCCGGCGATCACCACCAGCGCCGCCCCGATCGCATAGCCGACGGCCACCGCGCCGCGGCTGCCGGTCTCGATCAGTGCGCCGAAGAGCACCGGCGCGATGAAGCCGCCCGCGCCTGTGCCCACCGCATAGAAGATCGCGATCGCGATCGCGCGCATCTCCAGCGGGAACACCTCGCTTACTGTGAGATAGGCCGAACTGGCCGCCGCCGAGGCCAGGAAGAAAACGGCCGACCAGGCCAGCGCCTGGCTGCGGGCATCGAGCCAGCCCTGCATGAAGGCCCAGCCGGTCAGCGCGAGGCCGATGCCCGAGCACACATAGGTCAGCGCGATCATGCGCCGGCGCCCGACGCGGTCGAACAGCGGCCCCAGGATCAGCGGCCCCAGCACGTTGCCGAGCGCGAAGGGAAAGATGTAGAGCGCCACCTTGCCCTCCGGCACGCCGTGGAAGCGTGTGAGCACCAGCGCATAGGTGAAGAAGATCGCGTTGTAGAAGAAGGCCTGCGAGATCATGAGCGCCAGCGCCACGCCGCTGCGCCGCGGGTAGAGGCGCAACAGCACCTGCGCGACCTCGCGCCAGCCTGGGCTGGAGCTCCGGCCGTAGTGCACGCGGCCCACCGCCGCGGGCAGCGGCCCATGCTGCGCGGCGACCTCCGCCTCGATGCCGGCCACGATTCGCTCCGCTTCTTCGGCGCGGCCATGGGCCATCAGCCAGCGCGGGCTCTCGGGCACGTTGCGCCGCACCAGCAGGATCGCCACCGCCAGCAGCGCGCCCAGCCCGAAGCCCGCTCGCCAGCCCCACACGGGCCCGAGCACCTGCGGGTCCAGCAGCACGAGGCTCAGTCCCGCGCCCAGCGCAGCGCCGATCCAGAAGCTGCCGTTGATCGCCAGGTTCACGCGCCCGCGCACGCGTGCCGGGATCAGTTCGTCGATGGCCGAGTTGATGGCCGCGTACTCCCCGCCAATGCCGAGTCCGGTGACGAAGCGGCACAGCGCGAAGAAGGCGAAGTCGGGGGAAAAGGCGGTGGCCAGCGTAGCCAGCGCATACACCGCGAGCGTGATCAGGAACAGCTTCTTGCGCCCCAGGCGGTCGGTGAGGCGGCCGAAGAGCAGGGCGCCGAGCACCGCGCCACCGATGTACAGCGAGCCCGACCAGCCGATCTGCGCGGCCGTCAGCGCCAGCGTGTCGGGCCGCTCCAGCACCCCGCCGATGGAGCCGACCAGCGTGACTTCGAGCCCGTCGAGCACCCAGGCGATGCCCAGTGCCAGCACCACGCGCCAGTGCCAGCGCGACCAGGGCAGGCGGTCGAGGCGGGCCGGGATGTCGCTGTGGACATCCGTCATCGGATCGGCTTTGCGCGGCAGGCCATGCCGCGAGCCTAATGCCGCCGGCGGGTTGCGCCTGTAGTCGCATGCCCCATGTGCGCGGCGCGGGCCCTGCGGGAAATCAGAAGACGCCGAACACCTTCAGCAGGATGATGACGCCGATCGGTACGCCGCACAGCCAGAGGATGATGCTTTTCATGGAGGTCTCCTGTTCATTGGAGTGCCCACCATAAGCCGGGGCCTGGCCGCCGCCGGGACGGAAAACGGCGAGCCGCCGGGTAGGGCAAGGGCCCACAGCGCAGCGGGCCGGCGCCTCCTACATTGCCCACATGCGCGGCGGCGCACCGCGCATCTGCCACAGCTCGGCACGCCAGGCCTGCCAGACCTGTCGCAGCAGCTGCATCGCCGGTTCCACCAGCGGCGCCAACACACGCAGCACGACGACGCCCGGCTGCGGACTGGTCACGCCGGCGCTGTCGCGCAGCGCATGGGCTTCGATCAGTGCGCGCGCGGCGTCGAGTGCGGCTTCGCGCCGCGACCGCGCGATCGGGGTACCCGTGACGAAGAACAGCGAGGCCAGGCAGCGATGCCCCGCCAGCCCCAGCGGGCCGTCGAGCAGCCGCGGGTCCGCGGCATCGATGCGCCCGCGCTCCAGCCAGGCGCCCGGCATCTCGATGTGCTGCAGCAGCGTGCCGCGCTCGAAGGGCTTGCCGGCGCTGGGCAGGCCCAGCGCCGTCACGTCCCAGCCGATGAGCTCCGCGCCTTCGGCGAGCTGCAGCGAGAGCCGGTTCTCCGCGCGGCAGCCGCTGAAGCAGATCGCTTCGAGCGGCAGCCATTCGAGCCGCGCCCCGGGCTCCAGCCGCAGCGCGGTGCGCTGCAGCGCGGGCTCGCCCTCGGAGCGATAGAAGCGGCTGGCGCCTGGGGTGGTGATCAGCCCATGGCTGCCGGTTGCCGCGCTCACCCGGATGTCGAGGGTGTCGCCGCCCACCAGCCCGCCCGGCGGATGCACCAGCACGTTGTGGCAGACCGCATCGCCCTCGGGGTAGAGGCTCTGCAGGATCCGCAGCGGGCCTTCGTGGCGGAAGCGCGCGACGCTGCGCGGGCCTTCCAGTCGGTAGTCGAGCTCGAGTCTTGCGTTCCAGGGCATCGGGCGAGTGTAGGGAGTAGGACGGAGGCGGCCCGGCGCGTCGGAATCCTTCCCCGAAAAGCGTGGACAAGCTTGTGGAAAACTCCGGGCACAACTCGCCAGAGCCTTGTCCCGCAAGGATTTGTGCTGGGTTGCCCAAGGAAACGGCAGAGGTGGGTGATGAAGGCTCGCTAGCTCTTCCATGCCCCCACGTGCGCCGCAATGGCTTCGTCGAGCAGCGCCGGCCCGATGCATTCGATCGGATGGGCCGAGGCCGCGAACACGTCGCGGCAGGACAACGCCGCGTCGCGCTGCTCCGGGCGCTCGCCGCGGAACACGCGCAAGCGCTCGGCATCGATACCGAAGACCACGCGGCCGATGCTCGACCAGAAAATGGCGCCCGCGCACATCACGCAGGGCTCGGCCGAGGAATAGATCGTGGCGGCCGCCAGCGCATCGCGCGAGAGGCCGCGCCCGGCCAGCATGCGCACCGCGTTGGTCTCGGCGTGGCCGGTGACATCGCCGGTCTCGGCCGTGTTGCACCAGGCCTCGGCCAGCACCTCGCCGTCGGCCGAGACGATCACCGCGCCGAAGGGCCGGTTGCCGCGGCGCCGCGCGGCATGCGACCACACGATGGCCTTGCGCAGGTAGCGCCCGTCTCGCTCGTCGAGCGGGGTCTCTGGGGGAAGGGTGGGGAGAAGGAGCGAATCCATGACTTTCATGCTATCCAAGCGTGCCGATGCGGATCGTAGGCGGGCCCGGATACCTGACGAAAGCAGGAGCCATGCCGCGACGCATCGCCTGCGCTCGCGCTTCGGAGCGACCGGCTGGCGCACAATGCAGGCGCGCAAATTGCTTGAAACGCTGCGCAGAGTAGAAGCGTTCAGCCCGGCATCCCGATCTTGGTGCCCGCGGCGGGAAATTGCTCTTTCATGGTCGTCACCCCACGCAACCGAAGGAGTTCGTTTCCCATGCTCGTCACGCAGCAACCCGTCTTCCGCAAGTTCTGGCATGCCGTCATGCCGCTGGCCGATCTGCAGCAGGGGCCCAAGCCCTTCACGCTGCTGGGCGAGAACATCGTGCTCTTCCTCGATGCCGAAGGGCAGCCCGCAGCACTGCGCGACCGCTGCTGCCACCGCACCGCGAAGCTCTCCAAGGGCTGGTGCGTGGATGCGCAGGGGCAGGCCTGCGGCCAGGGCGCGATCCAGTGCGGCTATCACGGCTGGACCTACGACCGCGGCGGCCGGGTGATCCGCATCCCCCAGTACGAGGCCGATCGCCCGATCTCCCCCGACTACCGCACCACCGCCTACGCCTGCAAGGCGCGCCATGGCTATGCCTGGGTGGCGCTGGAAGAGCCGATCGCCGACATCCCGCCCATCCCCGAGTTCGACGACCCAAGGTGGCGCACCATCTTCCAGTTCTACGAGGAATGGCAGACCAGCCCGATGCGCGCGCTGGAGAACTCCTTCGACAACTCGCACTTCAGCTTCGTGCATCGCGCCACCTTCGGCGTGGCCGCGAGCCCGAAGCCCAGCAGGTACGAGCTGGTGGAGAACGAGGGCGGCTTCCACGCGGAGACCGTCATCGACGCGGTCAACCCGCTCCGCTTCCAGAAGATCAGCGGCGTGAGCGAGCCCGTCACCACGCGCCACATGCGCAACGCCTACTTCCTGCCCTTCTCGCGGCGGCTGGACATCGAATACCCCTCGGGCATCCGCCACGTCATCATCAACTGCTTCACGCCCATCGACGACGGCCGCATGCAGCTGTGCCAATGGCTGTTCCGCAACGACACCGAGGCCGACTGCCCGGCGCAGATGCTGATCGACTTCGACGCCGAGATCACGCGCGAGGACAAGGACATCCTCGAATCGACCGACCCAGATGCACTGGTCGACACGCGCCGGCGCGGCGTCGAGTACTCGATGGAATCGGACCGGCCCGGCATGCTGATCCGCAAGCACCTGATGCAGCTGCTCGTGAGGCATGGCGAGTCCGAAGTGCATCGCTGAGGTGCAGAACAAGCCGGGCGCTGCGGCGGCGCCCGCCGACCCCCGCGCACGCGCACCCTAAAGCCCAAGCTCGTGCTTGGCGATGATGTTGCGCTGGATCTCGTTGCTGCCGCCGTAGATCGACATCGCGCGGCGCCAGAAGTAGTTGGGCGCGGCGCCGCGCACGCTGGCCTCGATGCCGTCGAGATTTCCTTCGCCGCGCATCAGCGCCGGGTCGAGCACCTGGCCCTCGGGGCCCGCGGCCTCGAAGATCAGCTCCGTGATGCGCTGGCCTATCTCGGTGCCGCGGATCTTCAGCGCCGAGGCCAGCCCGGCGCCGGGCGAGCTGCCCGAGCCCATGCTCGACAGCGCTCGCAGCGTCGTCACTTCCAGTGCCTTCAGCTGCGCCTCGGTGGCCGACACCTTGGCGCGGAACACCGGGTCTTCGATGAGCGGGCGGCCTCGATGCTGCACGCCCGATGCGATGCGGTGCAGCCGGCGCATCGCGAAGGTGGAGAAGCCGATGTTCGAGTTCTCGACGCGCTCATGCTCCAGCAGGAACTTTGCATAGCTCCAGCCGCGGCCCTCTTCGCCGACCAGGTTGGACTTGGGCACTTTCACGTCGGTCAGGAAGACCGCGTTGAACGAGTGCGTGCCCTCCAGCATCGGGATCGGCTGTATCGCGATGCCGGGCGACTTCATGTCGATCAGCAGGAACGAGATGCCGTGCTGCGCCTTCGCCTCGCGGCTGGTGCGCACCAGGCAGAACATCCAGTCGGCATGGTGAGCGTACGAGGTCCAGATCTTCTGGCCGTTGACCAGGTAGTGATCGCCGCGGTCTTCCGCGCGGGTGGCGAGCGAGGCCAGGTCCGAGCCTGAGGCCGGCTCCGAATAGCCCTGGCACCACCAGACGGTCGACGCCCGGATGCCCGGCAAGTGCTGCTGCTTCTGTGCAACGCTTCCGAAGTTGAAGATCACCGGGCCCACCATGCGCGGCCCGAAGGGCTGGATGGTCGGGCAGTTCAGCTCCGCGCTGATGGTTTCGAAGATGTAGCGCTGAGTTGCGCTCCAGCCCGGGCCGCCCTGCGAGACCGGCCACGTGTACGCATGCCAGCCGCGCCGTGCGAGGATCTGCTGCCAGCGCATGAAGTCCTCGCGATGCAGATGCAGGTCGTGCTCCACGCGACGCGCGATGTCGCGCGGCAGGTTGGCGGTGATGAAGGCACGCACTTCGTCGGCGAACGCCTGCTCTTCCTTCGAAAAGGCCAGTTCCATCTCTTGTCTCCTGGTGGATGCGGCGGATTGCCGCGTCAGTCCCGCGAACCCAGCGCAAAGTGGACGCCGCCGATGCGCACGCCCGCTGCATCCGCAGCGAGCCCTCGGGCTTGCGCTGTTGTGCGGATGGCCGAGGCGTCCCGCACCGCCAGCTCGATGCCCGCCAGCCCTTCGCCGCGGTCGTCGCGCGGCGCCACGAAGCGAAGCCTTGCGTTGTCGACCTGCAGCTGCCACCCATCGCCCGCGCGTTCGACCGGCCGCTGGAGGATGCGGCCCCAGCGCGCCGCCAGCGCGGCTGGATCGTCCGCCTGCAGCACGGCGCCCGTGATGCCCTGCACGCGCGCGTCCGACACCGCATCGCGCCAATGCGGGCCCGCCGGCCAGTAGGGTCCGTTCAGGTCCGCGCCGTTGCGCGTGGTGTTGATCTCGAGCAGCGCGCCCCCGGTATCGCGCGGGTGCAGCTGCATGCCTTCGTAGTCGCCCAGCGCGAGCGGCGCGGCGATGCGCACGCCGATCTCATCGACATGCGTGCGCCAGCGCGGCAGCGATTCGCTGTCGAGGATCACCATGTAGCCGCCATCGCCCTTGCGGCGCTCGAGGTAGCGACCCGCCGCGGTGCCTTCGCGCTGCGGCGCGACCACCTCGACGAAGCTGGTGCCGAAGGGCATGAGGGCGTTGTGCAACCCGAACTGCCCCACTTCGGGATCGCGATGGCAGACCCGCACCCCGAACACCGCGCAGAGATCCTCCTCCACCGGTGCCAGCCTGGAGGCCACCAGGCAGAGCTGGCGAAGTCTCAAATAGGTCGTCGTCAAAACGTCTGTCTCCTTGTGCTCGCCAACACTGGCAATTGTGAATATGATATAACAAATACACAAATCACAAGCCACAAGAGACAAGGCCACCCGACATGACATCGCTTGCTGGACTGCGCGTGCTCGACCTCTCGCGCTTCATTGCCGGCCCCTACTGCGCCATGATGCTGGGCGACATGGGCGCCGAGGTGGTGAAGATCGAGCCGCCGGGCGAGGGCGAGTACGCCCGGCGCGCCGCGCCGGCCGTCAATGGCCAGAGCCTCTACACCTTCATCGTCAACCGCAACAAGAAGAGCCTGGCCATCGATCTGCGCAGCCCCGCCGGCCTGCAGGTCCTGCGCGAGCTGATCGCCCGTGCCGACGTGCTGGTCGAGAACTTCCGCCCGGGCACGATGGAGAAGATGGGCCTCGGCTGGGAGGCGGTGCACGCACTCAACCCGCGCCTGATCATGGCGCGAATCTCGGGCTTCGGGCAGGACGGCCCGCTCGCCACCAAGCAATGCTTCGACGGCGTGGCACAGGCCATGAGCGGCCTGATGGACATGACCGGCCAGGAGGACGGCCCGCCCACGATGATCGGCTCGTTCATGTGCGACTACACGACCGGGATGTACACCGCGCTCGGCATTCTTGCGGCGCTCCATGCCCGCCATGCCTCGGGCGAGGGGCAGCTCGTCGACGTGTCGCTGCTGGAGAGCGCCACCTCGATGCTCATGACGGCGATTCCCCAGCAGAAGCTCTTCGGCACCACGATGACGCGGGTCGGCAGCCGCGACCGCTTCGTGGCGCCCTCGAACACCTTCCGCACGGGCGACGGCCGCTACGTGCTGATGGTGGGCGGCGACGACAACATGTTCCCGCGCGTCGTGCGCGCCATGAAGCAGCCCGCGCTGCTGGACGACCCGCGCTTCGCCTCGATGGCCTCCCGGCTCGAGCACCGCGATGCGGTCGAGGGTGCCGTGGCCGCGTGGATGCTGTCGCACCAGGCCGACGAGGTCGTCGCGCGCCTCGAGGCCGAGGGCGTGCCCTGCGCCAAGGTCGCGACCATCGACGAGGTGGTCGACAACCCGCAGTTGCGCCATCGCGGCGCCATCGCCGACATTCCCTTCGGCGGCGTGAACGTACCCGTGCAGGGCGTGACCATCCACCTGTCGGGCACCCCGCTGGCCATCGAGCGCGCAATGCCGGCGGTGGGCGAGCACAACGCCGAGGTGCTGCAGCAGTGGCTCGGCATGCCGGCCGAGCAGGTGGCCGCGCTCGAGGCCGAAGGCGCCCTCTGACCCACACCCCACCACCATCCGCAGGAGACAGGCACTTGACCACCGAACTCATCGAGCATCTCGAACAGGGCGTGCTGACGCTCACCCTCAGCCGGCCCGAACGGCTCAATGCCCTGACAGTGCCCATGACCGAGGCACTGCTGGCCGCGCTGCGTCGCGCCGCCGTTGACCCACGCGTGCGCGCCGTAGTGCTGACCGGCGCCGGGCGTGCCTTCTGTGCCGGCGGCGACGTCAAGGCCATGGCCGAGGATGGAGCGGCGTCGCAGACGCTCGAGTCCCGCACGCTTCAGCTGCGCGAGCACATGGAGTGTTCCCGCCTGCTGCACGAGATGTCCAAGCCGACCATCGCCGTCGCGCGCGGCGCGGTGGCGGGCGCGGGCCTGTCGCTCGCGCTCGCCTGCGACCTGCTGCTGGCGAGCGACACGCTCAAGCTCACCTCGGCCTTCGCCAAGGTCGGGCTGTCGGGCGATTTCGGCAGCACCTACTTCCTGACTCATCTGCTCGGCCCGCGCGCCCGCGCCTTCGCGCTGCTGTCGCCCGTGCTCAAGGCAGACGAGGCGCTCGCGCTCGGGCTGGTCACCCGCGTCGTCGCAGACGCCGAGCTCGACGCCGAAGGCCGGGCGCTCGCGCAGCAGCTTGCCGACGGCCCCTCGATCACGCTGGGCCACATCAAGGCCAACCTCAATGCCGCGGAGCAGGGCGCCACGCTGGCGCAGGCGCTCGACCACGAGGCCATCCGGCACATCCGCTGCGGCATGACCGAAGACCACCAGGAAGCGGCCCGCGCCTTCGTCGAGAAGCGCGCGCCGAAGTTCGTCAATCGCTGAAGGAACCGTCATGGACCGCTTTTCTCTCAAGGGCAAGACCGCCATCGTCACCGGCTCGTCGCGCGGCATCGGCCGTGCCATCGCCGTCGCCTACGCCCGCGCAGGGGCGCGTGTCGTCGTCACCAGCCGGAAGCTGGACGCCTGCAATGCCGTGGTCGAGCAGCTGCGCGGCGAAGGGCTGGAAGCGATGGCGATCGCGTGCAACATCTCCGGCAAGGAGCAGGTCGCCGCGCTGGTCGACCAGACCGAGCAGGCCTACGGGCCGGTCGACGTGCTGGTCTGCAACGCCGCCGTCAACCCGTACTACGGGCCGATGTCGGGCATCACCGACGAGGCGTTCTCCAAGGTGATGGACGTGAACATCCGCTCCAACCTCTGGCTGGTCAACCGCGTGGCGCCCGGCATGGCGGAGCGTGGCGGCGGCTCGATCGTCATCATCAGTTCCATCGCGGGCCTCACCGGGTCGCGGGTGCTCGGCGCGTACGCCATCTCCAAGGCGGCCGACATGCAGCTCGCGCGCAACCTTGCGCTCGAATGGGGCAAGCAGGGCGTGCGGACCAACTGCATCGCACCCGGCCTCATCAAGACCGACTTCGCCAAGGCGCTGTGGGACAACCCGAAGACGCTGGCTGCCGCGCTGGCGTCCAGTCCGCTCAACGCCATCGGAGACCCGGAGGACATCGCCGGTGCGGCCTTGCTGCTCGGCTCCGACGCCGGGCGCTTCATCACGGGCACCACCATCGTGGTCGACGGCGGTGCGACCATCGGCGGCGAGGCCTGAAGGCCGCGCGGGAGCATTCAATGACCTACCAGGACATCACCGTCGCGACCGAAGGCCGCATCCGCACCATCACGCTGAACCGGCCCGACCGGCTCAATGCATGGACGCACCGCATGGAAACCGAGTTCCGCCACGCGGTTGAAGCCGCCGAGGCCGACGAAGCCGTGCGGGCCGTCGTGGTCACCGGCGCGGGCCGGGGCTTCTGTGCCGGCGCCGACATGGACATCCTCGAGGCCGGCGCAGCCGGAGCGGCCGGCAGCGCTGCAGCCGCACCGCCGGCCGCGCCCGCGGCCGCAGCGGGCATCGAGGCCAACTACGCCTGGCGCTTCAGCTACCTGCTGCGCGTGCGCAAGCCGCTGTTCGTGGCCATCAACGGGCCGATCGCCGGCATCGGACTGTGCATGGCCGTGTTCTGCGATTTCCGCTACATGGCCGAAGGCCAGAAGCTCACCACCGCCTTCGCCAAGCGCGGGCTGATCGCCGAGCACGGCATCTCGTGGATGCTGCCCCGGCTGATCGGCCCCACCCACGCGCTGGACCTGCTCCTGTCCGCGCGCACGCTCGACACGGCCGAGGCTGCCTCGGTGGGCCTGGTGAAAGCACTGCCGAGGGACGGCTTCCTCGCGCGCGTCCAGGCCATCGCGAGGGACATGACCGACAACGCCTCCCCACGCTCCATCGGCGTCATCAAGCGGCAGGTGTACGACAGCCTGTTCCAGGATCTCGACACCGCCTGGCGCCGCGCCGACGAGGAGATGCAGGCCTCCTTCGGCAGCGAGGATTTCCGGGAAGGCGTGGCGCATTTCCTGGAAAAGCGGCCCCCCGCGTTCACCGGCCGCTGACGCGCGAGCCTGGTGAAATAACATATAAGCTATTTGACAAAGCGCGCCGCCCGCACGCTTCCCATCCCATGGACGACATCCTCACCCGCGACAGCCTCAACGCGCAGGCCTACAGCCGCCTCTGCCGCGACCTCAAGGCAGGCCGGTTCGCGCCCGGCGAGAAGCTCAAGCTGCGGGACCTCGCGGCCGAGATGGGCATCAGCCCGACACCGGTGCGCGAGGCGCTGGCGCGGCTGATCTCCGAGCAGGCGCTCGAGCAGGTCGGGCACCACTCGGTGCGGGTGCCGGTGATGAGCGAGCGGCGCTTTGCCGAGGTGCGCGAGCTGCGGCTCATGCTCGAGGGCGAGGCTGCCGCGCGCGCCGCGCTGCAAGCCGGCAGCGACGACGTGAAGAAGCTCGAGGCGCTGCACGAGCGCATGGCGGCCTTGCGCGAGGCGGGCGACACGGCCGGCGAGCTGCTCGAATCGGAGCGCTTCCACATGGGCGTCTACGCGCTGGCCGACATGCCGGTGCTGCAGCGCATGGTCGAAAGCCTCTGGCTGCAGTGCGGGCCGCTCATGAGGGCGCTGCAGACCCACGCGATGGGGCAGCCGCGCAAGCAGCACCCGCATCACATGGTGCTGCGCGGACTGCGCAAGCACGACGGCGAGGTGGCGCGGCGCGGCATCCACGACGAGATCGAGCGCACCACCGCGCCGATCCTCGCGTACCTGCGCGAGCGCGGCGAGGATGCGCCGGCGCAGCCCGCCCCGGCCGCGCGCCGAGCGGCCCGCCAGGCGGCCTAGGGCTCCAAAGGGCTCGGGCCCAAGCTGCGCGCGCCCCCGGCGCGTCGCCGGTCCATGCATCAGGACGATGGACCTCAATGCCCAATATTCATTGGGCTTCGCTTGCCGCAGCCGGCGCGTGGCCGCATGATCGCAAAGAAAAAAGGGACGCCTCGCACCGCGGGCCAGCCCGAAATGCGCAATCGACCGGAGACACGCCAGGATGATCGCCTACCGCCACGGCCAGCAGCCGCTGCACGAGTATTTGCGGGAGCACACCCGCAGGACCCCCGACAAGCCCGCCCTGGTCTGGTATGGCAGGCGCATCAGCTACGCCGAGCTCGACGACCTGAGCGATCGCTTCGCCCAGAGCCTGCGCGAGCGAGGCATCGGCCAGGGCGACGTGGTCGCGCTCTTCCTGCACAACTGTCCGCAATACCTCATCGCGCACTTCGGCGTGCAGAAGCTCGGCGCCATCGTGAGCCCGTGCAACCCCGATGCGCGCGCCTACGAGCTCGAGCATCAGCTGACCGAGCTCGACGCCAGCGCCATCGTCGCGGGCGAGGAGCTGCTCAAGGTCGTGCTCGGCTCTCGCGCGCTTCGCACCGTGGCCCATGTCTATGCAGTGCGCTATGGCGACATGCTGCCCGCGACGCTGGCCATGGACGTGCCGCCCTGCATCCGGCTGCGGCACGAGCCGGCACCGCCGCTGCCGGGCTGCGTGATCGACTTCGCCGACGCGCTGGCGGAGGCGGGCCCCTTCACGCCGGTCGACACCATCGCGATGGACGACGTCTGCCTCATGGCCTACACCTCCGGCAGCACCGGCCTGCCCAAGGGCGCGATGATCAGCTTCGAATGCGCGCTCTACAAGACCGCGGTGAGCGCTGACGGCTTCCGGCTGGGCGAAGGCGACGTGATGCTGGCCGACGTCGCGCTGCACCACATCTCGGGCATGATGACCGGCCTGGCGCTGCCGATCTACTGTGGCGCCACCGTCGTGCTGCTGCACCGCTTCGATGCCACCGCAGTGCTGCAGGCCATCGAGGCCTGCCGGGTGAGCTGGTGGTACACCATGGCGCCTTCGCTGCCTTCGGTGATGGCCTGCGACGATGCCGCCACCTTCGACCTCTCCTCGCTGCGCACCACGGTCGGCACGAGCTTCGGCGTGCAGCTGAGCGAATCGCTCGCGCGGCGCTGGAGCCGCTTTGCCAACGAATGCCTCGTCTACGAGGCCGGCTACGGCCTGAGCGAGACGCACACCTGCGACACGCTGATGCCGCCCGACGCCATCAAGTGGGGCACCAACGGCAAGCCCGCGCCCGGCGTGGAGCTGCGAATCGTCGACCCCGAGACCGGCCGCGACCTGCCGGCCGGCCAGCGTGGCGAGATCCTGCTGCGCAGCCCCATCCGCTACAAGGGCTACTGGCTGCAGCCGGCCGCCACGCAGGCCATGCTGCTCGACGGCTGGCTTCGCACCGGCGACGTCGGCGTGCTCGACGAGGAGGGCTACCTGACCTTCCTGGGCCGCACCAAGGAAATGATCAAGGTCTGGAGCTACAGCGTGTTCCCGGAGGAGGTCGAGGCCATCCTCGCCCTGCATCCCGACGTGCGCCAGGCCGCGGTGGTCGGCCTGCCCGACCCCGACCGCGGCGAGGCCGTGCAGGCCTACGTGGTGCTGAAGGACGAGGCGGCGGCCCGCGTGCGCGCCGGCCAGCAGACCGACCGCGTGGACCAGAAGATCATCGAGTGGTGCCTGCAGCACATGTCGCACTACAAGGTGCCGCGCACCGTGATCTTCCGCAGCGGCCTGCCGTCGTCGGAGAACGGCAAGCTGCTGCGCCGGATGCTGCACGATCCGGCCGCATCGATGGCGATCAACTGAGAGGGGGGCGCGCAGCCCCTTTTCGCTGCCTTCCGTTCAGCGCACCGCGGCAACGCGGTAGCCCGCGAGCTCCTGCTTGGCGATCGCATTGCGGTGCACCTCGTCCGGGCCGTCGGCCACCCGCAGGTGGCGCGCGTAGGCATAGAACGAGGTCAGCAGCGTGTCCTGGCTCAGGCCGGCCGCGCCGAAGGCCTGCATGGCGTCGTCGATCACCTGCACGCAGTTGTTGGGCGCGATGACCTTGATCATCGCGATCTCCTTGGCCGCCACCTTGTTGCCCACCGTGTCCATGCGCCAGGCGGCATGCAGCACCATCCAGCGCGTCTGGTCGATCAGCATGCGCGCCTTCGCGATGCGCTCGCGCCAGACGCCCTGCTCCGACAGCGGCTTGCCGAAAGCGACGCGCGAGACCACCCGCTCGCACATCATCTCCAGCGCCGACTCGGCCATGCCGATCATGCGCATGCAATGGTGGATGCGCCCGGGGCCGAGCCGGCCCTGCGCGATCTCGAAACCGCGGCCCTCGCCCAGCAGCAGGTTCGACGCCGGCACCCGCACGTTCTCGAACAGCACCTCCGGGTGGCCGAAGGGCGCGTCGTAGTGGCCCATGAGCGCCATGTCGCGCAGCACGGTCACGCCGGGCGTGTCGCGCGGCACGATGATCATCGACTGCTGGCGGTGCCGGTCGGCGTTGTCCGGGTCGGTCTTGCCCATCAGGATGAAGAGCTTGCAGCGCTCGTTCATCGCGCCGGTGATGTACCACTTGCGCCCGTTGATCACGTAGTCGCTGCCGTCGCGGCGAATGCTGCACTCGATGTTGGTGGCGTCCGACGAGGCGACCGCCGGTTCCGTCATCGCGAAGGAGGAGCGGATCTCGCCGTCGAGCAGCGGGCGCAGCCAGCGCTCCTGCTGCTCGGGCGAGCCGTAGCGCGCGATCACCTCGGTGTTGCCGGTGTCCGGTGCGCTGCAGTTGAAGGCCTCGGCACACCAGTAGCGCCGGCCCATGATCTCGCACAGCGGCGCGTACTCGAGGTTCGTCAGGCCCGCGCCATGGCCGGCCTCGGGCAGGAACAGGTTCCACAGGCCGGCGGCGCGCGCCTTCGGCTTGAGCTCCTCCATCAGCGGCAGCGTGGTGTAGCTGCCGCCGTTGCGGGCGTTCTGCCGGGACTGCTCGGCTTCTTCCTCGTGCCGTTTCTCGTTGGGATGGATGTGCTCCTCCATGAAGGCGAGGAGGCGGGTGCGGAGGTCCTGGACCTTGGGCGTGTAGTCGAAGTGCATGGTGTCGGAGGTGCGTGGGTGCAGGCAGGCCAGCGGAGTGGGAGATGACTCGATGGTGCCCCGACCGGGCCGCGCCGGGGGCCCTTGGGCATGAAGGCTTTTCATCCGGCGCATGCGCCTTGTTGATGCGCTTGCAGCGGCGGCTGAAGGAACATCGGTGCGCATCCAATGGCGAAAGGAACCTACGTGACAGCCAGCTACGAAGTGCGCGACGGCATTGCCATCGTCGCGATGGACAACCCCCCCGTCAACAGCCTCGGCCTGGGAAACCGCCGATTCATCGCAGAATCGATTGCGCGTGCGCAGGACGATGCCGAGGTCCTCGCGGTCGTGCTGACCGGGAAGGGACGAGCCTTCTGCGGAGGCGCCGACATCCGCGAGTTCAACAAGCCGGAAGCAACGGCGTCGCCGGAGCTCGTCGACGTGATCCGGCTCGTCGAAGGTTGCACCAAGCCTGTCGTGGCCGCGATCCATGGCTTCGTGATGGGCGGCGGCCTCGAGCTCGCGATGGGGTGCCACTACCGCGTCGTGCAGAGCGGCACGCAGGTCGCATTGCCCGAGGTGCGCATCGGCATCCTGCCCGGCGCGACCGGCACCCAGCGGCTGCCGCGCCTGATCGGGCTCGAAGCCGCACTCAACATGATCGTGACCGGCAACACGGTGATGAGCGACGTGCTGGCCGAACTGCCGTCGCAGAAGCTGTTCGACCGGCTCGTCCGGGACGAGGTCGGGGCCGCGGCAGTCGAGTTCGCGCGCGCCAAGGCGCAGGTTCGGCCGCTGCCGCGCTCCCGCGACCTGAAGGTCGAGCATCCGAACGCCGAGGCCTACCTGCAGTTCGCGCGCAACATGGTGGCGGCCAGCTCCCGCAATTACCCGGCGCCGCTTCGCTGCCTGGACTGCGTGTCGCAATCGGTGCGCCTGGACTTCGACGCGGCCGTGGACTATGAGCGCGCCGCGATCACCGAGCTGGTGTGGACGCCGGAGAGCGCCGCGCTGCGCCATGCCTTCTTTGCCGAACGCGCGGCCGGCAAGATCGCGGACGTGCCCGAAGACACCCCCCAGCGCCCCATCCAGTCGGTCGGCGTGATCGGTGCCGGCACCATGGGCGGCGGCATCACCATGAACTTCCTCAACGCGGGCATCCC
>NZ_JBLFFN010000028.1:0-52651 GCF_051400855.1 Variovorax stachyos
TGGTCAACAGCGTGTACAGCACGACCTGCCACCACGTGAGATCCCACAGGCCGTTCCCGAGCCAGTCGATGGCCGCGCTCAGGAGGGCAGAGTCAGGAAGCAGCATCAAGTCATCCCTTTCATTGGCCCGCCAACAAGCACTGTGGACGCTGCGCACCTTGCCGCTGTAGGGCGTCACCAACATCGCACGCGCGCGCAATTCGCGCGGGCGTGCCATCGAAGGTCATCACCTACTTTGAACCGCGCAGAACATTGGACGGTCGGCCCTGCGAGCGCCTCCGAGAAGAGGTACGCAGGGAACGCGGACAGATCTCCGGGGACTACGCAAGCCAGTGGCACTTTCCGACTCGACCGGCCAGCGGCTAGCCTAAGCCTTACCGCCTCTTCTCAAGGATCCAACATGAACATCATCATCTGGCTCATCGTCGGCGGCTTGATCGGCTGGGTTGCCAGCATGATCATGAGGACCAACGATCAACAGGGGGTCTTGCTCAATATCGTTGTTGGGGTCGTCGGTTCGATGCTCGGCGGCTGGCTGGTTGCCCCTCTCTTGGGTGCTGCTACCGTGAACCAGAACGATTTCAGCGTGAGAGGCTTGCTGGCATCCTTGATTGGTGCAGTGATTCTTCTCGCGATAGTGAATCTGGTCCGTCGCGGCAGCGTCAGGTAACAGCGAGCTAAAGGCGTCGCGGCCCAGCGTGGTCCCTGCGACCCTTGGCGTGCAGGAGGACAACCCGCGCAAAGTCCTGTATCCCGCGGCGCGGCCAGAACCACGTCAAGCGAACGTTGATTGGCCAACGCCTAGTCCCACCGAGAACCGATCGCAGGAGTCCACCGAACGGCGATTGGTGCCTGCTCCTGGTCCTGCATCAAACTTGCCTCCGCTGACCGCATACGAAAGCTGACGCGGCCGTGACACGCTGCTCCCCGGTGCGACTGATCGGACTCTGCTGCTGCGCGCCAAGCCCGCATGCTGCAACTTCAATGATCGATGGAGAGGAACACAGCATCCGTCGGTAGCGCTAAGGCGCCAAAGCGAATGACCGCTTTCGGATGCGGCGAACTTCTGGATTGGCCGCTGGCGTCGCTGAGAGTCTGGAGGATGTGGGTCATCGGCAGTCGGGACATTGTCAAGGCTTCCGAGGGCCCGTTCGCTGCAAAATTGTCTTTGCGACGGTATCCATATGTGCGCCTACCGGTCAACGCCAACGGCGGCGGGCTATCTAGACGTGATGGCCGAGAGCCCGGTTATCGAGCGCTCAGACCAGGGGCCGGCCGTTCTTGCCTCTTGTGGAAGATTCAACCGTCCGCTTGGCGGCGGCGATCCGCAGACACTGCATCAGCTGGTCGGTGGCTGGCGACGGCTTGCGCCCCTGCATCGTGATCATCCCGACGGGCGGCAGCTCGATCGGGACCGGCAGGCGGAGCACCTTGACGAGGCCCTCGCCCTCGAAGTGCCGCGCAACGCCGAGCGCAAGAAAGCCGGCCGCAGAGCGCTCACGGATGCAGCTAAGCGTGACGAGAAAAGACGCCGTCTCGACGATGTCCGCCGGCGGCACCAGGCGGTGCTTGTAGAACATCTGCTCGAGCTTCATGCGCGATGACGCCCAGGGCGGCGGTACCACCCACGGCAATTGAACAAGTTCGCGCCAGCTCGGCCTGGCGGCGCAAGCCAGCGCATGGTCGGGCTGCACCACGACGCACATGGGCTCGGCGTACAAGGCCTCGGTCTTCAGGTCCGGTGCCGCATAGCCCGGCTCGAGCCGCCCGACGAAGAGATCCAGCTCGCCGACGCGCAGGCGCGGCAGCAGGCGGGTGAGATCTCCCTCCTCGATCATCACTGTGGTTTGGGTCGACTGCGCCTTCAGCAGGGCCACGGCGCGCATCAGCAGCGACGGCGTGGCGACCACCATCGCGCCGACGCTGGTGCGCCCGGCCGCGCCGCTCGCCACGGCGGCGATCTCGTCGCGCGTGCGGCCGTAATCGGCCAGCACCGAGCGGGCGAAGCGCACCACTGCCGATCCGTAGGCGGTCGGTTCCGTTCCGCGCGTCGAGCGCAGGAACAGTTCGAGGTCGAACATGCGCTCGATCTCCACCAGCGTCTTCGATACTGCCGGCTGGGTGACCGACAGGAATTCGGCCGCGCGGCCAAGGTGGCGGAATTCGTCGAGCGCCACCAGCAACTGCAGATGGCGCAGCTTCAGGTTGGAGCGCAGCACACGATCGATGTCAGGCATGCTTCATAACCCAAAGAGAAAGAAGAGAGTCGGTAACTTCATTGGATTGTAATGACTGCACCCTGAACAATCGCAGCTTCCCACCATGCAATCAGGAGACAAGACCATGCGATCCAATCGCCGCCAGTTCGTGCTGGGCAGCCTCGGCGCTGCCCTGCTTCCGCTTGCCGCCACGCGCGCTTTTGCGGGCGGCTATCCCGAGCGTCCCGTCACCTTCATCTGCCCCTGGCCCGCCGGCGGCACGGCGGACGTGACCATGCGCGCGCTCTGCACTGCCGCAGCCAAGGAGCTCGGCCAATCGGTGGTGGTGGACAACAAGGCCGGCGCCTCCGGGATGATCGGCCTGAAGGCGCTCGCAAGCGCGAAGCCCGACGGCTACACGATCGGCCAGATCCCGATCTCGGTGACGCGCTTCTCGCAGCTCGGCATGGTGCAGGTCGATCCGCTCAAGGACTTGAGCTACATCGCGCGCGTTTCCGGCCAGACCTTCGGCATCGCGGTACGCGCCGAAGCGCCCTGGAAGACGCTCAAGGACCTGGTCGCCGATGCCAAGGCCAACCCCGACAAGATCACCTACGGCACCGCCGGCCTGGGCGGAGCGACGCATGTCGGCATGGAGGAGTTCGCCATGGCCGCCGGCGTGAAGTTCAACGCCATTCCCTTCAAGGGCGGCTCCGAGGCGCTGCAGGCGCTGATGGGCGGCCACGTCGACGTGCTGGCCGACTCCAGCTCCTGGGCGCCACATGTCAAGTCGGGCAAGCTGCGCCTCTTGGCCACGTGGGGCGAGCAGCGCACGGCGGAGTTCAAGGACGCGCCCACGTTGAAGGAGGCCGGCTACAACGTCGTGGTGGACGCGCCTAACGGCATCGGCGCGCCGAAGGGCCTGCCCGCGGACATCGCGGCCCGGCTGCGCGCGGCCTTCAAGGTCGCCGCCACGAGCCCCGAATTCACCGCCGCCTGCGCCCGGATCGATGCGCCGCTGATGTACCTCGATGCGCCGGACTACGAGAAGTACGTGAGCGCCAGCGTGGCCAAGGAAAAGGTGCTCATCGAAAGGCTCAAGCTCAAGGAACTGATGAGCAAGAACTGAAGCGAAGCCGCCAGGAGATCCGCATGACCGCCACCCCTTCGCCGCTGATCCGGCTGCACGCGAACGACAACGTGCTGATCGCCCGCGCGCCCATCGCGCTCGGCCAGACGTTGCCCGAGTTCGCCCTGCGCATGCGTGCACAGGTGCCCGCCGGCCACAAGATCGCGGCACGCCGGATCGCCGCCGGCGAGAAGGTCCGCAAGTACGACACCGTCATCGGCGCGGCCATGCGCGACATCGAGCCAGGCGACCACGTGCACACGCACAATCTTGAGCTGGTCGACTTCGACCGCGATCCGGGCTTCTGCGAGGACGTGCGCCCCGTGGACTACGTTGCCGAATCGGATCGCGCCACCTTCATGGGCATCGTGCGCCCGGACGGCAGCGTCGCCACGCGCAACTTCGTCGGCCTGATCTCGTCGGTCAACTGCTCGGCGACCGTCATCAAGCAGATAGCCGCCCACTTCACGCCGGAGCGGCTGGCGCCCTATCCGAACGTCGATGGCGTGGTCGCCTTCGCGCAGACCAGCGGCTGCGGCATGTCATCGCCCAGCGAGCACTTCGACGTGCTGCGCCGCACCATTGCCGGCTATGCGCGCCATCCGAACCTGGCCGGCGTGCTGATCGTCGGCCTCGGCTGCGAGCGCAACCAGGTCGCCGACCTCGTGGCCTCGCAGGGCCTGGTGCCCGGGCCGCATGTGCGGACCTTCGTGATGCAGGACACCGGCGGTACGCGCGCCACCATCGCCGCGGGCATCGCGGCCATCGAATCGATGCTGCCGGCGGCCAACGACGTCAGGCGCGAGCCGGTCAGCGCCGCGCACCTGAAGATCGGCCTGGAATGCGGCGGCTCCGACGGCTTCTCCGGCATCACCGCCAATCCGGCCCTGGGAGCGGCGATGGACATCCTGGTGCGCCACGGCGGCACAGCCATCCTGTCTGAAACGCCGGAGATCCATGGCGTGGAGTTCATGCTGACGCGTCGCGCCGTGAGTCCGGCCGTCGGGCAGAAGTTGCTCGACCGCCTCGCGTGGTGGGAGGCCTACACTCGCGGCCACAACGGCCAGTTCAACGGCGTCGTCGGCCCCGGCAACCAGGCCGGCGGGCTGGCCAACATCTTCGAGAAGTCGCTCGGCTCGGCGATGAAGGGCGGCACCACGCCGCTGCAGGCGGTGTACGAGTACGCGGAACCTATCGACAAGGCCGGCTTCGTGTTCATGGACTCGCCTGGCTACGACCCGGTGGCCTCGACGGGCCAGATCGCCAGCGGCGCCAACCTGATCTGCTTCACGACGGGCCGCGGCTCGATGTTCGGCTCCAAGCCGTCGCCGACCATCAAGCTGGCGAGCAACACGGCCATGTTCACCCGCCTCGAGGACGACATGGACATCAACTGCGGCCTGATCCTGGACGGCGAGCTCGACGTGCAGCAGATGGGCGAGCGCATCTTCCAGCACATCCTGCGCGCGGCCTCGGGCGAGCCGACCAAGAGCGAGCTGCTGGGCCTGGGCGATCACGAGTTCGTGCCCTGGCACATGGGCATCGTGAGCTGAGCCCCTCTTCACCACCGAGCCCACCGACTCCCGCACACCATGCCCCTTACGCTTTCCCAACCCGGCCTGCTGCGCAGCGCCAACTTTATCGCTGGCGAGTGGCGCGCCGCCACCGGCGCCACGCTCGACGTGACGGATCCCGCCACCGGCGCACGCATCGCGCAGGTGCCCGACAGCGGCGCCGATGAAGCGCGCGCTGCGGTCGATGCCGCGCATGGCGCCTTCGCCGGCTGGCGCAAGCTTCCTGCCAAGCAGCGTGCGCAGATCATCAAGCGCTGGAACGACCTCGTGATGGCCAACCAGGGCGACCTGGGCCGCCTGGTCTCGCGCGAGCAAGGCAAGCCGCTGGCGGAAGGCAAGGGCGAGATCGCCTACGCCGCGAGCTACATCGAGTGGTTCGCCGAAGAGGCGACGCGCTCCAACGGCGACCTCATTCCCGCGCCGCTGCCGGGGCGCCGCATGTTCGCGCTGAGGGAGCCGGTGGGCGTGGTCGCCGCGATCACGCCCTGGAACTTCCCGGCCGCGATGATCGCACGCAAGATCGCGCCGGCGCTTGCCGCCGGCTGCACCGTGGTGTGCAAGCCGGCCGAGGACACGCCGCTCACGTCGCTGGCGCTGGTGGCGCTGGCCGAAGAGGCCGGCGTGCCGCCCGGCGTGCTCAACATCGTCACCGCCTCGCGCGAACGCACGCCCGAGGTGGTGGACGTCTGGCTGGACGACCCGCGCGTGCGCAAGATCACTTTTACCGGCTCGACGCCGGTGGGCAAGCACCTGGCCCGCCGCTCGGCCGACACGCTCAAGAAGCTGTCGCTGGAGCTGGGCGGCAACGCACCCTTCATCGTCTTCGAAGACGCCGACATCGACGCCGCGGTCGAAGGCCTGATGGCCGCCAAGTTCCGCAACGGCGGCCAGACCTGCGTGTGCCCCAACCGCGTGTTCGTGCAGGCCAGGGCGCACGACGCCTTCGTCGACAAGCTGGCCGCGCGTGTCGGCGCACTCAAGGTCGGTCCGGCCACCGATGCGGCCTCGCAGATCGGCCCGATGATCAATGCGCGCGCGGTCGAGAAGATCGAGCGCCATGTGCGCGACGCCCTCGCCCGTGGCGCGCGCGTGCTCACCGGCGGCGAGCGCCTCGCGGCGCTCGGGCCCAACTACTACGCGCCCACTGTGCTCGTCGACGTGGACGCGACGATGGTCTGCGCCTGCGAGGAAACCTTCGGGCCCGTGGCGGCGATCACGCGCTTCGGGACCGAGGCGGACGTGATCGCGCAGGCCAACGACACGCCGTTTGGCCTGGCCGCCTACTTCTACTCGCAGGATGTGCGCCGCATCTGGCGCGTGGCCGATGCGCTGGAGTCCGGCATCGTCGGCATCAACGAAGGCGCACTGGCGGCAGAGGCCGCGCCCTTCGGTGGGGTGAAAGAATCGGGGTACGGCCGCGAGGGCTCGGTGCACGGGCTGGACGACTACCTGCACACCAAGTACATGTGCCAGGGTGGACTGGACTGAATGAAAGCTATGGTCATGAACAACCCCTTCAAGCACGCACTGCGCGCGAAGCAGCCGCAGATCGGCTTCTGGCTGTCGATGGCGCAGCCCTACAGCGCGGAAGTCTGCGCGACTGCCGGGTTCCAGTGGCTCCTGATCGATGGCGAGCACGCACCCAACGACGTGCGCAGCACGCTCGCGCAGCTGCAGGCGGTCGCGGCCTACCCCGCCCAGCCGGTGGTACGCGCTGTCGACGGCGACACCGCGCTGATCAAGCAGCTGCTCGACATCGGCGCGCAGAACCTGCTGGTGCCCATGGTCGACACCGCTGCGCAGGCTCGCGCGCTGGTGGCGGCCACCCGCTATCCGCCCGAAGGCGTGCGCGGCGTCGGCGCTGCCGTGGCGCGGGCCTCGCGCTGGGGTGCGCGGCGCGACTACCTGGGCGCCGCCAACGACGAGGTCTGCCTGCTGTTGCAGGCCGAGACCGCGACTGCGCTCGACAACCTCGAAGAGATCTGCGCGGTGGACGGCGTGCATGGCGTGTTCATCGGCCCCGCCGACCTGGCGGCATCGATGGGCCGCCGCGGCGCGCCGGGGCATCCGGAGGTCCAGGCCGCCATCGAGCGCGCCATCCGCACCATCGTCGCCAGCGGCAAGGCCGCCGGCACGCTGGCGACGGACCTCGCGCTGGCACGCAGGTACCTCGAGCTCGGCGCCACCTTCGTGGCAGTCGGCATCGACGTCTCGCTGCTTGCACAGGCCACGCGCCGCCTGGCCGGCGAGTTCGGCCTCGGCACCGAGAGCGCGATGAGCGCCGCTGGCGCATCGGCCTATTGAATGAACATCGACAAGAAGGCAGACACCATGAGCAAGACGCTGCGCATCGCTGCTATTCCGGGCGACGGCATCGGCAAGGAAGTGATGCCCGAGGGCCTTCGCGTCCTCGAGAAGGCCGCGAGCCGCTTCGGCATCGAACTGGCCGTCACGCATATCGACTGGGCCAGCTGCGACTACTATGCCAAGACCGGGCAGATGATGCCGGACGACTGGAAGTCGCAGCTCGAAGGCATGGATGCCGTCTACTTCGGCGCCGTCGGCTGGCCGGACACCGTGCCCGATCACGTTTCGCTGTGGGGCTCGCTGTTGAAGTTCCGGCGCGAGTTCGACCAGTACGTGAACCTGCGTCCTGTGCGCCTGTTCGAAGGCGTGCCCGGGCCGCTGGCCGGGCGCAAGCCGGGCGATATCGACTTCTACATCGTGCGCGAGAACACCGAGGGCGAATACACCAAGCTCGGCGGCGTGATGTTCGAGGGAACGGAGCGCGAAGTGGTCGTGCAGGAAGCGGTGTTCAGCCGCTTTGGCGCCGACCGGGTGCTGAAGTACGCCTTCGATCTCGCGCAGTCGCGGCCGCGCAAGCAGCTCACCGTAGCGACCAAGAGCAACGGCATCGCGATCAGCATGCCGTGGTGGGATGGCCGCGCGGATGCGGTGGGCAGCAGCTATCCCGAGGTGAAGGTGGACAAGCAGCACATCGACATTCTGTCGGCGCGCTTCGTGCTGCAGCCGCAGCGTTTCGACGTGGTGGTGGCCAGCAACCTGTTCGGCGACATCCTGTCGGACCTGGGGCCGGCCTGCACTGGCACGATCGGCCTGGCGCCGTCGGCCAATCTCAATCCGGAGCGCAAGTTCCCGTCG
Organism: Variovorax stachyos; assembly: GCF_051400855.1. Taxonomy (NCBI): domain Bacteria; kingdom Pseudomonadati; phylum Pseudomonadota; class Betaproteobacteria; order Burkholderiales; family Comamonadaceae; genus Variovorax; species Variovorax stachyos. The sequence continues at coordinate 8,064 of NZ_JBLFFN010000028.1, forward strand.
TTGTTTGAGCCGGTCCACGGCTCGGCGCCCGACATCTACGGCAAGGGCATCGCCAACCCCGTGGCGATGATCTGGTCAGGCGCGCTACTGCTCCATTTCCTCGGCCATCGGGACGCGCACGATGCGATCGTGCACGCCATCGAGCAGGTGCTGGCTTCCGGTCCGCGAACGGGCGATCTGGGTGGCAAGGCGACGACGGCGGAGATGGGGGCTGCGATCGGTGCGCTGATCTGAGCAGTCTCGATTTTGCATCCCTGGCCCTCGAGTTCGTCGCATCTCCAGACGGGCCCAGCCGCCCGGTAATGGCTGGAGCGGACGCGGGCCCAAGCCGCGGTGGCTCAGGAAGCCTTCGCAGCTGGCCAAGCCCTGGAATCGATGTGACCGGGGCAGTTGACCGTGCGGATCGGCGCAGCGGCAGATCTCTCGGTCGATGCGGCGATAGCCAGTGCCGGCGGGGTCTACCTGTTCGAAGAGCGGCTGCGACCTCACCTCGACAGCGGCGCGGTCGAATCAATCCTCGAGCCCTGGTGGCTGCGGTTCTCCGGCCCCTTCCTCTACTATCCCGGCCGTCGGTTGCTGCCGGCACCGTTAAGGGCTTTCGCGGACTTCGTACAGAGCGCGTCCTGAGTGCTGCCTGAGGAGCGAGCCTTCGCGCATTGGCTCTGGAGCTCCTGACGACCACGTCGATGAATCGCTGCTTTGACTGGCTTGTAGGGGCATGGGTTGAGGTTCAGACCCAGCGTAATGATTCAGGACGCCATGTGGCCGTCGCCTGAATGTTGGCTGCGGCAGCTTGCGTGCGCGGCCACAGCAGCAGGTTCAGCAGTGCAACCGTCTCGGCCAAGCTGCCTGCCGTAATACGGTTCTTGTTCAGGAAGGCCCGCCACTGCCTCAGCTTGGCGGAGTCTTCACTGAACTGGCTGGTGAGCGCGAGCGGGTGCTCGGTAGGTAGGGGGTTTGCCGTCTGGAAAAGGTGGCCGCAATGGCCGCGGTCAGGATTGCACCATCCAGCTCAGTGCGCCGTGCGATCACGGCCAGATCGTAAAAGTCCTTCATGCGGCTGTTCGCCTGACCCAGCATCACCATGGCCTGGTACTTCTCGGCGATCACGGTGTAGACCGGATAGACCCGCAGCGTCGGAGCTTGGAAGTCTTTCAGCAGGGTGGGAAAGGCGACGGTCTGCGGCTCGGGCGTCACTGCGTCGCCACGTCGCCAAACCCCACGTCAATTTGCAATGCACAGCGTGCGGAGCCTATGCGTGCCGCCAGGGTGATGCGGGTACCGCCGTAGGTGTTGTCTTCGCGTATGGCATCTGCTTTGACTGACTCAGGCTCGAACACGATGCCGTCACCCAAGTCCATTGCAGCGATGCTGCGAAAAGTGGCGATCAGATTCGCTTCGTCGTCGTCGCCAAAGCCCAGCAAGTCGGCGTCCCGTGTGGGGCGGTGCGGGTCGTCGTACCAGAGTGCGAAGAGCAGAGCGCCCTTGAGCAAAAATCGGCTGGCATGCGGTGAGGTGCTGATGCGCAGCAGCAGGCGCTCTAGCGCAAAGCGGTTGAGCAGCAGACTGTAGTCATCGCCCCGCTGCTTGGCCAACGTCAGCAGTCGCAAGGATGGAGGCCGATAGATTTCCGCTCATGCCGTCACCGCCTCAAGGTAAGGCTGCATGACGCGTTCCACCCGGTTGATCTTGGCGAAGTGGTTCAGCTCGGCCATGGTTACCTTGCGGCTGCGCCAGGACTCCTTGAGCGCCTCCAGCGCCACGTCGAGGCCGATCTTGTTGCGAAACTTGAAGCAGTCGGTCACCGTCTTGGCCACGCTGTAGACTCGAATCGGTGCACCGTGCTCTGTCACGGTCTGGATGCCTTCGGAATAGGCTTGGCCTCGAAGGCGCGCGATGCGCAACGTGGGGTAATCCAGCGCCGGGGTCTGTGTGGCTTCGGGCAGCGCAACCCATAACTCATGGGGCATTTGGGTGCCAATGCCGTGGAATTGCAGCGCGCTCAGCAGGCACAGTACGGCCTTGGGCACGCGTTGACACACCTCGATCAGCGTCTGGTGCTCGGTGATTTCAGCACCCGGCAGGCTGTACAGACCCCGGGCCACTCGTTGCAGCTTGCCGATCTGGTGCAGCCTGAGCAGCAGTTGTGGCGACCAGCCGTGCTTTCGCACATCTGCTGCACGCAGCACGCGCCGGTCACGGGCAAGGTCAAGGATGTGGTCGGACTGGCTCACTTGGCTTAATATTTACATTACTTGTTTTCAAGTAATGAGTTTTTTAACTTCTCCGGCAGGCTGGGCATCGCAGCTAGTCGTGCGTACCCATCGCGCCGCCGCCGGCCGGAAAGGCGCGACGATATGGATGGAGCGAGCAAGCTAGCTCCACGTGCGCCAATTCCATAGTTGGCATGCTGGCATGGCGTCGCTGCGTCGCCAAGCAGGGCCGCGCCTCCATCGGTCAGTCGCACGCGCACGGCGGTCGACCAGCGGCTTGCCGAACCCGTCCTCCAACAGGCGGATCTGTTTGCCGATCGCCCATGGTCAGATTCAGCCGGCCGTCGTGGAGGCGAAGTTGCCTGCACGGCCAACGCCTCGATGCTGCGCAGGGCATTGAGCGGAGGCAGCCGGGCCGACGGCGATACCAAGCTCTCCCAAGGCGCCATTAAAAAGGTCATTGAGTACGACCTCAAGGTCGATTGCGTGGCAGACCTTGCCAGAGCGCCAGAGCGCAGCGACACATCGATTCCGGTGAAGTACGAGTCTAGAAAGACGACACCAAGGAGCGCAGGTACGCCCGATCACCGATGCTCGTGGCCGCAATACGTCTCACAGGGCGAAGTTGGGACCGTCCGGGCGAAATGGGTTGACGATGGTCAGCGTCTGCTCGATGCGCAGACTGTCTTGCATATCCTCCGAATACAGCGTGTCGCAGCCAGACAGGAGAGCCGAGGACAAGATCATCGAGTAGTACACCGATAGCTGGTATTTTTCGCTGAGCGCGCGCCCCAAATCGTGAGATTCAACGGTTAAGGGTTCGACTGGGCACAGCCCCCGCGCCAACTGCAAAAACTCGTCGATTTCCTTCCATGGAAGGGTCAGCTTGCGCCGCGCAACGCTGGTAATCTCGTTGAGGACCTGAACGCTGATGATCGGGCGCCCCGCAACCACCGTGCGTGCGCGCTCCGCCTTTGCTGCGTCCTTGGACATCATGTAGAGCACGACATTGGTGTCCGCGAACGCTCTATCTTTCATTGGCGTCGTCTCGATCGAACTTGAACGCTTCTGGCAGCCGGCCTTCGAACTCGCGCAGGGCGGCGACGATCTCCTCCTTCCCGGGTTTCTTACTCAGACCAAGGGCGCGCGGGCTGTGCACGCTCAGGCGCACCTCGTCTCCTTCTGACAGGTTCAATTTCTTGACCAGTGCCAGGGGCAGGCGAATGGCTAGGCTGTTGCCCCACTTGGCGACTTGCATGACTGACTCCTGTATCTACTTTTAAGATTGTAGATACGCACGCGTAGCAGGCTGCTGAAGTACCTAACTCGAAGGTCCCCCGTCAGCGGGCTTGGCGCGTTGTCCTTGCAGACCTACTAAACCACCCCCGATGCGCGGCCCTGACACATTCACCGAAGGCTTGTTCACGATGAGACGGCTGGACGACTTCGTTCCCGCCGACCACCCGTTGCGCCGCATCCGGGTGATGGTCAATGAGGCGCTGGCCAAGATGTGTCAAGGGTCGCCGGATTCTCCTCAGTCGGGGGTGCGGCAGAAATCTTTGACTGGTTATGCCGCGAGCCCCAGGCTCTTCCGATATTCAACCGGACTGAGAGCGCCGAGGGAGATCTTGATCCGCTTCTCGTTGTACCAGCGGATGTATGAGTCCAAGGCCTGGGTGAACTGCTCGATGCTCGCTGTTTGCCAGTCACGAGGATAGAACATCTCCGTCTTCAACCGGCCAAAGAACCCTTCGCAGGCAGCGTTGTCAGGCGAGCACCCTTTGCGTGACATCGAACGAATCAGCTTGGCATCCGCGATGCGCGATAGCCATCCGGGCCAGCGGTAGTGGGCGCCGCGATCGGAGTGCACGACAGGCCGTTCGCTGTCGCCGGGAATCGTCTCTATGGCCGCATCCAGCATCGTGTTCACAAGCTCAGCGTCCGGTCGCGTGCCGATCGACCAACTGACGACCTGACCATCGAAGCAGTCGATCATCGGTGACAGATACACCGTGCCGGCGGCGATTTGGAACTCCGAGATATCGGTGAGCCACTTCTCATTCGGGGCAGGGGCTGTAAAGTCGCGATCGACGAGGTTTTCTGGCGCCGGGCTGATCTCTCCCAGGTAGGAGCCGTATCGCCGACGTTTCGGCTTTGCGACGACCAGGCACTCCTGCTTCATCAAACGCTGCACCACCTTCTCTGAAAGGCGCACGCACTGCCTGCTCAGCGCCGCCTGCATCCGGCGGTAGCCGTAGCAACGGTGATTGAGTTCGAAGATGTCGGCAAGCGCCCGGCGCGCATCGGCATACTTGTCCGCAACCTGCAGGCGCCCCCGATGATAGAAGTACGAGCTGCGGGCAAGGCCCAGCTCCGTCAAGAGATCCGACATCGCATGGGTCTGTTTGAGGGCGTCAACCAGCAGCGTCTTCTCCCGGTTCGTCAGGAGCTGCAGGCTGACGCCCAGGTCTTTTTTTATGATTTCGCTCGCCTTCTTCAAAAGGTCGTGCTCGAGCTGCAGCCGTCGAATGTCGCGACGAAGCGATTCAACCTGCTGCTCCAGCTCCGCTCGCTCGGGCTGCGGCTCTGGTGGCAAATCTTTGCGGTGTTTCATGGATGCTGGAACCTCCGGGCCGGCGAGCTGGTTCTTCCAGTTGTACAACGTCGGCCTGCTCACGCCAATCTTCTGAGCAACCGCCCGCGCGCTTCCTTCGCGGGTGCACAGTTCAAGGACCGCTGCCTTCTTGAGTTCCGGCGCTCGAGTCACGCTGCCAGCTCTGCCAACAACTCGCTGTCTTGATTCAGGATTCAGCTCACCAATCCAGGCGGCCAGGGTCCCCCGCGCCGGATAGCCTAGCGCCTTCATGGTTGCAGCAACGCAGCGACCGTGGGTGAGATAGTGGTCAATCGCCAGGCACTTCTGCGCGTGCGAATACTTCGGCCTCGAGCGCACGTAGCCGGCAGGCAGATCGCGACTTCGCTCGTACTCCAGATGCCAGCTCTTCAAAGAGTTCTTTGTCGGGTAGCCCAACTGGCGGATCGTCAGCCCGGTGCGCTTCCCCAGCTTGATGAAGAGCTTGACGGCTCGGATTCGGTCTTCGTATGAATACATGAACTACTTTCAGGGTAGTCCAAGATTTCTGCCGCACCCCCAAGCGCTGCGCGATCAATTCCTTGAGCAAGTCTTCCTTGCTGTCGAAGTAGAGGTAGAGCGTCCCCTTGCAGACGCCGGCGCGCGCGGCGATCTCGTCGGCACGCGCTGCCGCAAAACCCTTTTCGATGAACAGGCTGAGGGCGGCATCCAGAAGCTCCTGAGGCCGCGCGTCCTTGCGTCGTCGGATCGGGAAGACGGTGCGATCAATCATGGAATTGCTTGCTCGCCATGCAACGACGCTGGTCCTTCTGCGGTGATCGCGGCACTGGGCTCGGCTACTTCAAAAGGTCCTTCATCGCGTCAAGGGCGGCCTGCGCGCACACTCGTCATTGTCGGACATGTTGCCGCCCACGCCGAAGATCCGTTGGGGGATGAACATGTCTGATCCTTTGCGTCTCGGGTCAAGGAAGGGGAAGGTCGCGTCGCGCGACATCAGGCGGCGGTTTTCGGAACGCTCGCGAGCCGCACCGCGTCGTTCAGCACCTTGGCGGGCACGTCGGGCCTTTCCAGGACGATGAAGTGACCGGCGTCAGGCACCTGGACAAAGTCGGCCGCGGGAAGGAGTTGCTGGTTGGCTTGTCGGTCCGACGGTCGTGACCAATCCTTTTCTCCATAGATGAGATGGACTGGTGCGCTGACCTCGGGATAGCGGGAACGCGCCGCGATGAGGCTGCGCAGGTTCCCGTACACCGCGCGGGCGACGAACGGGTAGCCGGGGCGGCGCCCGATCTTCAGCAATTCATCGACGTAGTCGTCGTGCAGCGCGGCCTTGTCGCCCAGACCCCCACGCAGCACGGCGCGCATGATCGGCTTGGGTTCGACTCCGGCGACGGTCGGGCCGATTCCCGGCGCAAGCACGCCAGTCACGATGAACCGGGCCAGGAGGCTGGACCGCGCGATGCCGCCCGCGTAGTCGTAGGCATTGATCGCCACGACGCGCCGCACTCGCTCGCGCAGATCGGCCGCGGTGGTGAGGGCGAGCGTCGCGCCCATCGACTCGCCCAGCAGCGTCACGTCGCGCAGGTCGAGTTGGGTGATGAGGCTCTTCACCGCCGCGCGCATCGCGGGCTCGTCATACGAAGCACCCGGCACGATCTGCGAGTAACCCATGCCGGGCAGATCGAGCGCGTACACGGTGTACCGCTCCTGGACCAGCGGGATGAGGTGGCGGAAGTGCTCGGCCTGCGTGCGTACAGTGTGCAGCAGGACCAACGGCGCCCCCGTTCCGCCCGCGAGGTAACGCAGTCGACCGTGGCTTCGGGGTTCCGGCCCGAGCGGGTCAAGAAAGTGTTCGCTGGTTCCTGGGATTCTGATTCCGGAATGGGAATCGGTGGTTGCAGACATGCTCGTCTCCTGAAAACTGGGTGGATGCGTCAATGGGCCGCGGGTGCGACCGTGGCGGCGAGCGGTGCAGCGGCCGATGCCTGCGCCGGGCTGTCACGCCGGACGCGGAACCACGCGGCATACAGCGCCGGCACGAAGACAAGGGTCAGCGCCGTGGCCACGACGAGGCCACCCATGATCGAGATGGCCATCGGCCCCCAGAACACGCTGCGCGTGAGCGGGATCATCGCGAGCACCGCCGCCGCGGCCGTCAGCACGACCGGGCGTGACCGCCGCACCGTCGCATCGACGATCGCGGCCCAGGGCGCGACGCCGCGGGCGATGTCCTGGTCGATCTGGTCGACGAGGATGATCGAGTTGCGCATGATCATCCCGCCGAGTGCGATCACGCCCAGCAGCGCGACGAAGCCGAACGGCGCCTGGAAGATCAGGAGCGCAGGCACGACGCCGATGATCGCCAGCGGCCCGGTCATGAACACCATGAACAGCCGCGAGAAGCTCTGCAGCTGGATCATCAGCAGCGTCAGCATCACCGCGAACATCGCCGGGAACACGGCGAACAGCGCGTCGTTGGCCTTGTCGCTCTCTTCGATCGCGCCGCCCTCCTCAATTCGGTAGCCCGGCGGCAGGCTGTCGAGGATGGGCTGCAGCGATGGCCGGATCTGCGCCGTGGCATACGGGCCCTGCACGCCGTCGGCGACGTCGCTGCGCACTGTCAGCGCCATGTCGCGGTTGCGCCGCCAGAGCACGGGCTCCTCGAACGTCGGCTCGATCCGGGCGATCTGCGACAGCGGCACCGTCACGCCGCTGCGCGTGAAGACCTGCAGGTCGCCGATCCGGCCGATGCTCTTGCGCTCTTCCGGCGTGGCCCGCACGACGACGTCGACAAGTTCCTCGCCGCGCCGGATCTGCGTGACCGGCGCGCCGTCCAGCGTGGTCTGCACCAGGCCCTGGATGTCCGCGGTGCTCAGGCCCAGCTGGCGGGCCTTGTCCTGGTCCACCCGCACCTTCACCGATCGCACCTGCTCGTTCCAGTCGAGCTGCGTATCGCGCACCAGCGGGCTCTGCCGCACGACGTCGCGCACGCGATAGGCGATGTCGCGCACCACGGCCTTGTCGGGCCCGATGACGCGGAACTGGACCGGGAAGCCCACCGGCGGGCCAAACTCCAGCCGCGTGACGCGCGCCTTCACGTCGGGCAGGGCTTCGTCCTTGGCGAAGAGCTCCACGAGTCGGGCACGTACCCGCTCGCGCTGCTCGATGCCGGCCGTCTTGACGACGACCTGGGCGAAGCCCGGGTTCGGCAGCTCGGGCTGGATCGAGAGATAGAAGATGGGCGTGCCGGCGCCGGTGTAGGCGGTGAAGAACTCGACGTCGGGGTCCTTGGCCAGATAGCTTTCCAGCACCTTGACCTGGCGCTCCGTCGCGGCGAACGACGCGCCTTCGCGCAGCCGCAGTTCGACCAGGAGCTCCGGCCGGGCCGCCGTCGGGAAGAACTGCTGCTGCACCGTCAGCATGCCGGCGCCTGCCGCACCGAGCAGCAGCACGGTCAGCGCCAGCACGACAAAGCGGCGCTGCACGGCCCAGTCGACGACGCGGCGCAGCCGGTGGTAGACCGGCCGGTCGTACACATCGTGGTCCTGGCCCGAGCCGAGGTTCTTGGGCAGCAGCATCACGCCCAGGTACGGGGTGAAGACCACCGCGACCAGCCACGACAGGATGAGCGCGACGCCCACCACCCAGAAGATGCCGCCGGCGTACTGGCCGGCGATGGACTTTGCGAACCCGACCGGCATGAAGCCCGCGGCAGTGACCAGCGTGCCGGTCAGCATCGGGAACGCGGTCGACGAGTAGGCGTAGGTGGCGGCCTGCAGGCGGTCCCAGCCTTGTTCCAGCTTCACCACCATCATTTCGACGGCAATGATCGCGTCGTCGACCAGCAGGCCGAGCGCGATGATCAGCGCGCCGAGCGAGATGCGGTCGAGGTTCCAGCCCGCCGCGTACATCACGGCCGCGACCAGGCCCAGCACCAGCGGCACAGAAGCCGCCACCACGATGCCGGTGCGCCAGCCCAGGAACAGGAACGAGACCGCCAGCACGATGGCCAGCGCCTCCAGGAAGGCGCGCTCGAACTCCCAGATCGAATCGGCCACCACGCGGGGCTGGTCGGCGTACTGCTGGATCTCCACACCGGCCGGCAGCTCCTGGCGGATCTGCGACAGGCGCTCCTCCATCGCCTTGCCGAAGTCCGTCACGTTGCCCTTGTTCTGCAGCGTCACACCGATGGCCAGCACCGGCACGCCGTTGTGGCGGATGGTCAGGCTGGGCGGATCTTCGTAGCCGCTGCGCACGGTGGCGACGTCGGCCAGCCGGAGCAGTTGGCCGCCGACTTCCAGCGTGACGTTCGAGACGTCCTGCACGCTAGCGAGGCGGCCGTCAACCCGCACCTGCACGCGGTCGTGCGTGGTGTCGGCCGAGCCCGCTGGCGTCACCAGGTTTTGCCGCGCCAGCGCGTCGAAGATGGCGGAGGGCGGGATGCCCAGGGCGGCCAGCCGCCGCGTGGAGACCTCCACGTACACGCGCTCGGCCTGCTTGCCCAGCACGTCGACCTTGCCGGCACCGGGCACGCTTTGGAAGCGCCGCTTCACGTCTTCGGTGACCGTCAGCAGCTCGGCCATCGAGAGGTCGGGCGCGCTCAGCGCATAGAGCACGCTGTAGCGGTCGCTGTACTCGTCGTTGAAGAACGGGCCGCGCACGCCCTCGGGGAACTCCTGGCGGACGTCGCCGATCTTCTTGCGCACCTGGTACCAGGCGTTGTCGAGCTCTTCCTTGCTGCTGCCGCCCTTCATCCACAGCGTGATGCCGCCGTAGCCTTGGCGTGCGAAGCTGCGCACGTAGTCGAACTGGTCCAGCTCCTGCAAGCGCCGCTCGATGCGGTTGAGCACCTGGTCCTGCACGTCCTGCGCCGTGGCGCCGGGCCACACCACGATGGCCGTCATCTGCGGCACCTCGAAGGTCGGGTCCTCCAGCCGCCCCAGCCGGCTGAAAGAAAACACGCCGAGGACCAGTGTCGTGATGATGAGGAACAGCACCATCGGCCGGTGCGTGACGGCCCATTCGGAGAGATTGAAGCGCTTCATGAGCTGCTCTTGGTGACCGTGGCCGTCACGGCATCCGCGGCACGCTCGATCGCGCGCACGGCGGTGCCGGCATCGAGCTTCTGGGCGCCGACGCTCACGACGCGGCTGCCCAGGGTCAGGCCGGTGACCTGCACCGTGGCGTCGTCGATGGCGATCACCTTGACCGGCGTGAACACCAGGCCGGAACCCTTGGCGTTCAAGGCCCAGACCCCCTCGGGGCCGCTGCCCTTGACCAACGCACTGACGGGCAGCGAGACGGTGCCCGTCCCTGCCTGGGGCGCCGACAGCGTCAACTGCACCGTGCTGCCCAAGGGGAGCGCCGAGACCTGCGCGCGCGATTCGGGCGCGGCCGCATAGCGGGCGCGGTAGGTCCGGCCTTGGGCGCTGGCTTGCGGCGACAGCTCGCGCAGCACCAGGCGCAGCATCGCCTTAGGGTCGGTCCACGGCGCGGCCGTGGCCGTCAGGCTGCGCGCGCGGCCCACCCAGTCCTCGGGAAGGTCGACCACCACCTCGTTGTCACCTTCGCGTGCCAGCGAGACCACCGGCTGGCCTTCCGGAATCACCTGGCCCCGCTCGAAGCGGATGGCGGTGACGACGCCGGCATAGGGCGCAACGAGCGCGGCGTAGCCCTCGCGATTGCGCGCCAGTTCCAGCTGCCGCCGCGCCTGGTCCAGCCGGGCCGCCGCGGCGTCGGAGCGGGCCTTCTGCCTTTCATGGTCTGCCGTGCCGACCGAGCCATCGGCCAACAGCCGGCGGAACCGCGCCTCGTCGGAGGCCGCCTGCTGCGCATCCACCGTGGCAGCCTGCACCTGGTCACCCGCAGCCTGGACGGCCAACCGATAGTCAGCCAAGTCCAGACGCGCCAGCACCTGACCGGCCTTCACACGGTCACCGATATCGACGAGCCGCTCGACGACCTTGCCGCCGGTGCGGAAGGCCAGGTCGCTTTCGACGCGCGCACGGACCACCGATGTGAAGCTGCGTGTCTGTGTCGATGGGGTCTGACTGACAGTCGTCACGAAGACGGGCTTTTCGACCGCGGCAGGCGCGGGCGGTTCGCTGCAGCCGGCCAGCAGCAGGCTGGCGGCCGCCATGCTCGTGAGCGAGAAGGTGAGATGGTTTCTGTTCACTGGGTCGTCCTTGCGGCAAGAGGGGTTGTGTCGGCGCTGACTTGGCCCCCCGGGGGCAGGCCTCCTCCGAGCGCCTTGTAGAGCTGCACGTCGGCCAGCACCTGCTGCAGGCGGCTGTCCGACAAGGCCAGTTCGCTGGCCAGCACGGAGCGCTGCACGTCCAGCAGGACGAGCAGGTCGATCTGGCCTTCGCGCTGCAGCGATTCGGCGCGCTGCAGGGAGCGGCGGCGGTGCTCGACGGTGCGCGCCAGCGCCGCCGTGCGCTCGCCTTCCTGCGAGCGCACGAGCAGGCTGTCCTCGACTTCCTGGACCGCCACCAGAACCGCCTTCTGCCAGGCCAGCAAGGCCTCATCGGCGCGCGCGGACTGCACGCGGATGCCTGCATCGATAGGGCCGGCATTGAAGACCGGCGTGGCAAAGGCCAGCGCCACGTTGGAGAAGTGAACCGGCGCGAGATCCAGCGCGTTCAGCCGCAAGTCCTCGCGACCCAGCAGTGCGCTCAGGAACAGTTTGGGCCACCACTGGGCGCGGGCTTCGGCGGTGCGCAGCGCTTCGGCACCGACGCGTGCCTCCGCGGCGACCAGATCGGGACGTCGCCTCAGAAGTTCGCTGGGCTGGCCTGCCGAGATGGGACGCGCCGCCGGCCACGCGAAGTCGTTGTCACCTTCGACAACCTTCGCTGACGGGTTGCGGCCGAGCAGGACGGCCAGCTTCGTTTGCGTGGTACCCACCAGCATCCGCAGCGCCGGCAGTTGAGCGTCCAGTGCATCGGCCTCGGCGCGTGCACGGTCCAGGTCGAATGCGCTGGCCTGGCCCTCGCGCAGGCGGCTTTCCACCCGGGCCGCGGTCTGGCGCTGCGCGCCAGCCAGGGCCTGCACGATGCGCAGCCGTTCCTCGGCACTGCGCAGCACGAAGTACTGCCGCCCCACTTCGCTCGCCACGAGCAGGCGGGCCCCATGGACGCCAGCGGCGGCGGCGGCGGCATCGGCCTGCGCCGCGTCACGCGCCGCACGAACGCCACCCGCGAGGTCGATCTCCCAGGTGACGTCCACACCTGCGCGCAGCACACGCGTGTCCGGCATGCCTTGCTTGACCGGTTCAGGAACTCCGCTTTCGCTGCGCGATGCCGAAGCCTGCAGGCTCACCGTGGGCCACAGCCGGGACGCCTGCGCGTCGGCTCCGGCGCGCGCCTGCCCGACGCGCTGCAGCGCCATGGCCACATCCTGGTTGGCGGACAAGGCTTCCTCGACGAGCCGCGCGAGCGTTGCGTCCCCAAAGCCGTCCCACCAAGCATCGTCGGGGGCCGATGCAGCGCGGGCAGCAGGCTTCTCGTTCGAGAAGTTGGCCGCCAGCGGCACGGACGGGGATGGCGCCTGAGGCGCCGGGGTCGAGCATGCGGCCAGGATCAAAACTGACAAGGCGGCCGCCGCAGCAGGCCTCATGGAAGAAGGCTTCATTTCTTCATTTAGTGGACTCTCGTGTCCATTAAGTGTAGCCGCATATAATGGACTGTCAAGTCCACAAACGCGAACCGATGGCACAGGCTCAGATCACGTTCGGCCTTGACCCGTTGCCCAAGAAGACACGCAAGGAGCCTTCCTCGACGAGATGAACCAAGTGTTCCGTGGGCTGAGTTGGTGGCGCTGATCCAGTCGCACGCACGCGGCGCGCACTGGCGCTGGACGGCCGGCCTCCCTTTCCGATCGAGACGATGTTGCGCATCCACTGCCCGGATGTGCTGGCCGATGCGGGCTACCAGGGCGTGGACACGCGCAATCCCGACTTGAAGGTGAATTGACGTGGCCATGCGGCCGGGCAAGTGCGAGGCGCTGGACCTGAGCAGCGAACTGGCACGCGATATCGACCGGGTCGATCAGATCAAGGCCAGCATCCCGGCCAAGGTCGAGCACCCGTTCGCGCAATCAAGCAACAGCTGTTCGCGCTGAGCACCTGTGAATGGCGCGCCGGCAACTGTTTGGGCTGCAGGCATGAGTGCGGCCCGCAGTGCGCCAATAGGGGCGCGACAAGCCCCAGAACGGACTCCTTGGAGGCAATGGAGCTTCGAAATCGGCTTCAGATTGCGCGCCGCGCGGCTTCAAGCTGCCCTACGCGCCGATCAGCGCTGTAGGCAGGTTTTGCAGACCTTACCTTAGGGGGAAGTACTTGCAAGCTCGTCAGGCTTCATACCCATCTGCGTACCCTCCCCTTGTAAGCCTCGTACTCTGCCCCGAATAGAGACACCAACACACGTTCTTCCGGAATGATCTGGAACCGAGTGATGTAAAGCACGAACACGACAACCCACAGGACAGCGAACGGATTCGCCAGAAACACTGCCCACCCCAACAGGGTCAGCAAGAGCCCGACATACATGGGGTTGCGCGTGTACCGGTACACGCCTTGGACGACCAGCGAGGACGCCAAGCTTGCCTTGACCGGGTTCACGGTGGTCTTGGCGCGCCGAAACGCAACCATTCCGGCGATGCTGATGCCTTGGCCGACGCACACCAAAGCGACGGCGCAGAGCACACGCGCCGGAGAGGGAATCTGCACAAGGCCCGCGACGGCTGGCGTCAGCCACATAAGAAGCGCCAGGACAAGCGCCACGATGGGTGGAGGAACCTTCAGTTCAAGCACGCTCATATCACTCCATGATGAGGCCTGGCGTCCGGCATGACCCGCCACGCACACACCTGGTTAGCGGCAAGTCTTGCGGATCGCGCCCTCGCCGGGATCGCCCTTCTGGCGATAGCCCGCGGCAACCGGAGAACGGAATCTATGCCCTCAAACCACCATCGATTGCTGGACGAAGATACCCGCCATCGCGCCCTGCGATGATGCCTGGGTGACCGAGGGCAAGAGGGGCGTGGCGAGGTCGCCGGCGGCGTAGATGCCGGGCATGCTGGTTTGGCGACGCTCGTCGACCTTGAGGACGATGCCGGTAGGCGTATCCACCGTGGCGAGGCCCAGTGATTCATGCAGGCTTGCGGATGGCTTGTTGCGCGGATGGGCGAACAGGACGTCGACCGCGATATTGCGGCGGGTATCGAGATTGACGGTGGTGATATGGCCCTTGCGATGGGCGATCTCAACGATCCGGCCATCGACGACAGGTATGTTGCGGCGCGCCAGATCGGCCTGGATGTCGGGCGGAATGTCGAGACCATCGGCGAAGACAGTCAACTTGTCGGTCCAATGTTGGAACAGCCTGGCCTGATTGTGCGATTGCGGGCCGGACCAGACGAGGCCCCAATGCTGGCCGGCGACTTCAAAGCCGTCGCAATAGGGGCAGGGCACGACGGACGTGCCCCAGCTTTCGGCAAAGCCCGGAACATCGGGCATCTGGTCGGCGATGCCATAACTCAGGATCAGGCGGCGCGCCTCAAGGCTTTCGCCATCGCCAGTGAGGACGGAGAAATGGTCGATGGCGCCGGAGACGCTGTCGGCCCGGGCATTGACCAGCCTGATCGTGGGATAGCGCGCCAGCTGCTGCCGCGCCTCGGCCAGGATGTCCAGCGGCGGCTTGTGATCGTGGCCGAGCAGGCCATGCGAATGGCCGGCGAAGCGATTGCGCGGCAGGCCGGTATCGAGAACGGTGACCTTGCGGCGGGCACGGCCGAGCTGCAGGGCGGCGGCGAGGCCGGCAAAGCTGCCGCCGATGATGATGACGTCATTCATGGTGATGGGCTCCGTGTTGTGGATGGAGGGGGGTGGGCTGGGCTTGGCGGTGGGCTGTGCGTGGGCAAGGCCGGTGGTGCCAAGCGCGGCCAGCGTCAGCAGGGCTCGTCGTTGCATGGAAGTCCCCTTGTGCTGTGGCTCGACGCAATGTCGTCAGCGCCCGCGGCTGCGCCTTGCGCCTGTGCCGCATGGCTGTGGGCAAAGGCGGCCGCGAGGGGCACTGAGGGTGCGGGAGTCTGCACGGGGGTGTCGAGCACGCCGACAGCACGGCCCATGCCGCGAGCGACAGGAGGCGGATTGCCCGGGGAGCCGGCCCGCGGCTGCGCCAGGAGGAGGAAGTCATGGGTCGTTTGTTTATTGGACTACAAGTACAGTAATATGCGGCGGATATAGTAAACTGTCAAGTCCAGTTAATATCCACGAGCCCGCCATGCTTGATGGCCCGCTGCCGCTGCTCGCGCGGCTCGCCCCTGCCCACCGTGGGCGTGATGTTCCTCGTAACCCTGCTCAGCGCGGCGGAGACCTACTTCGTGAGTTCGCTCGGCACGGACGCGATCGCCGCGGCGTCGCTGGTGGTGTCCGTGATCCTGCTGATGACCATGGTGTCGATCGGGGGGATCGGCGGCGGTCTGTCCTCGGCCATCGCGCGCGCCCGTGGCCGCAAGGGAGTCGCCGAACCCACGTGCGATGGAGCGGGCGATGCGGCGCGCCCCCAGTTGACATTGGGCGGCCTCGTCCTCGGGGCACGCTGTCGAACTCATGTGAACTATAGTGAACTGTCAATCCAATAAATCTGCCATGGACCGTCCCCCAGCTCCCGCTCTCAAGCCCCAACGCGGGCGGCCACGCGATCCCGAGCGCGTCCGGCGCATCCTGGAAGCGGCGCAAAGGCACTTCAACGAGCATGGCCTGGAGCGTGCTAGCGTGGATGCCATCGCCGCGGACGCCGGTGTGTCCAAGATGACCGTGTACAACAACTTCGGCTCCAAGGAGAGGCTGTTCCAGGCGGTCGTGCGCGACAGGACGGCGCCGGTGGTGGCTGGCGTCCCGGGCGCCGGGGCGCTGGATCCGGACCAGCCGGAGAAGGCGTTGCTGGCGATCGGGGCCCGGTTTCTCGCACTGGCGCGCGGGGACGACGCCCTGGGCGCGTTGCGCTCTGTCTACGGCGTCGCGGGGACGC
Source organism: Variovorax stachyos (assembly GCF_051400855.1). Lineage (NCBI taxonomy): Bacteria > Pseudomonadati > Pseudomonadota > Betaproteobacteria > Burkholderiales > Comamonadaceae > Variovorax > Variovorax stachyos. The sequence continues at coordinate 23,903 of NZ_JBLFFN010000028.1, forward strand.
AGCCGGAAGTCTGCCGTGCGTTCTACAAGGACGGCCCTGAGCGTGTGAAGGGCGAGTTGGCTGCATACCTGCGCCGTGCCCACTCGGCGGGCACGCTGAAGGTGCGGAACCCGCTTCAGGCAGCGGACCTGTTCCTGTCGATGTTCCTGGGCTCCGGGCACATCCGCGGACTGCTGAAGCTCGAGATGCCGGATTCCCGGGAAAACAGGGCTCTTCTGCGCGAGGCTGTACGGGTCTTCATGGCGGCCTATGTCGCGTAGGTACCCGATTTCTCGTGCGGAGCTTAGTTGGCTCGCCCAACATGCCGATCCCAAATGTCGAGCCTAGTGTTCTCCTCAAGTCAGGCGACGTGCGAAATCTGATCGTCCGATCAGGGCTGAGTTTGGCGAAAACTGCGCCTCACCAGGCTTGGCTCTCACAGCTTCGATGAACTGCAGCTACTGCGGGTGCCCCTTCGCTTTTCACCCAGCATTGACGATTTTTGAACGGCGGTTTCAAGTCTGAGGCGCAACAGACTTGATTCAATGAATCGAGGCTGAGGGTTGATGGACCGAGGCGAGCGTTCTTGCGAACACCTCCAGGGGCGTGTGCCACGCGTGTGTGGCGCGCAGCCGGTTGTTCATGCTGTGGGCGATCGCGTGGAGCTCGTCCTGGCTGAACACGCTCAGGTCGGTGCCCTTGGGCAGGTACTGGCGCAGCAGCCCGTTGGTGTTCTCGCAAGTGCCACGCTGCCACGGACTGTGCGGGTCGCAGAAGTACACCTTCACCCCCGTCTGCGCTGCCAGGTCGGCGTGACGCGACATCTCCTTGCCCTGGTCGTAGGTCAGGCTCTGGGGCAGCGGCGCGGCGATCGAATTCAGCTTGGCAGAAAAGCCCGCCAGCGCCGAGGCGGCCGTGGCGTCGTCCATCTTGGCCAGCAGCACCAGACGGCTCGTGCGCTCGACCAGCACGCCCACCGAGGACTGGTTGCCCGCGCCCTTGATGAAGTCGCCTTCCCAGTGACCCGGCATGACGCGGTCGTCCACCTCGGGCGGGCGCACGTGGATGCTGACCATGTCCGGGATCAGGCCACGGCGATCGTCGCCTCGGGTACGCGCCATGCGGGTACTGCGCCCGCGGCGCAGACAGGCGATGAGCTGACGTCCAAGCTCGCCTCGCGGCTGCGCGTAGATGGCGTTGTAGATGGTCTCGTGGGACACGTGGCGCTCGGGCTCTTTGGGAAATACGCGCTTCAGGGTACCCGCGATCTGCTGGGGCGACCACTTCCAGTCCAGCAGCATGGCCGGTGAGACCAAAACCGCTCAAGCTTGAACCTTCGAAGATGCCCTCGACCCTGGTTGCACCCGGCTCCAATATGCCGAAGACAGGTGGCTCCAATACGCCGGAAGGTGACAGACGACGTCGCGCAGAATCTGGTGGGACGTCTTATGCTTGTTCCGCTGCTGCATCAAAATGAAGATTCCGAAATCCATCGCTGTTGCTCCTGGTTGGCTGTTTCCGATTGCAGTCAATCGTAGGAACTGGCGCCCTCGCTGGATCACCAGCGAATGCACAGCTTCTTTGCGTCTTTCGAAATGAGAGCCCTCGATTCGCTGCGCATCTTTGTTACCACCCAGCGCAAGGGAAGCCTTTCGGCCGCGGCCCGCAGCCTCAGCCTGTCGCCGGCAACCATCTCGCGGCGCATCAGCGCATTGGAAGAAGAACTGGGCGTGCAGCTGGTGGACCGCACCAGCCGTAACCTCAAAGTGACCGAGGCAGGCCAGGCGTTCCTGGAGCGGGCCGAAGCAATGCTCGAGCTGATGAACGAGGCCGAGCAGGCCGTGCACAACGCCCGCCAGCGGCCCGAGGGCCGGCTGCGCGTGCATTCGCGAACGCACATCGGCCTGCGGGTGCTGGCGCCGCTGCTGCCGCGCTTCTCGGAGCTCTATCCGGACATCTGCGTCGAGGTCGAACTCTCCGAGCATCCGATCAACCTGGTAGACCAGGATTTCGACGTGGACATCCGCACCGGCGAGTCCAACGACTCGGGCTTCGTCATCAAGCGGCTGGTGTCCAGCGACGAGGTGCTGGTGGCCAGCCCCGCCTTCCTGAGCGTCTACTCGCGCATCCGGCACCCCTCCGATCTGCCGCGGGCGCGCTGCCTCACCTACCGGCGCGACCGCGAGGTCACCTCATGGAAGTACATCGACGAGGCAGGAGAACAGCAGGAACTGGCCATCCAGGGTGTGCTGAGCGCCAACAACGGTGAGCTGCTGCGGCTGGCTGCCATCGGCGGCATGGGCGTGGCGCTGCTGTCCGAGGCCACGGTTCGCGACGACCTGGGCGACGGAACCCTGGTGCGGCTGCTGCCGGAATACCGCTTTGCGGTTCGCGCGTTCTCCAACGGCATCTTCGCCGTCTTCCGTCAGAGCCGCGTCCTTCCGCTGAAGGTGCGCGCCTTCGTGAACTACGTTGCGGACGCGCTGCGAAGCCAGCCCGGCTAGCAATCGCCAAAGTGGTCGGGCAGGGTCCCGCCGCGGGCAGGCCTTCCAGCCGGAACAGGCCGCCATCCTGCGCCCTGCTCCCCTCCAGCCGTGCGCTGCGGGAGATGCTGGTGAGGTAACGGTGCTCCAGCCGTGGGCCGCCAAAGCAGATGCTCGTCAGGTAGCTGACCGGCAGATCGATCATGCGGTCCAGCGCGCCGTCCGGCGCATGGCGCGCGAGCTCGGCCGCGCGGGTCAGCACGGTCCAGAGAAAGCCTTGCGAATCGACCGTTGCGCCATCAGGGCCGGAGTCGAAAGCGTGCGTGCGCACGAACACGCGCTTGTTACGCAGCGGACCGTCCGGGTCGTAGTCGTAGGCCCAGATCACCCGCTCCAGGCTGTCAGCGAGCCTTGGGATGATCCACGGGAATGCGGGCCAGGTGCTCCAGCGCGCGAGTCGATCCAGTTCAGGGCCTGCGCGTCGGCATCCCAGCAAGGGCTCTCGCCCAATTGGTCTTTCGTCGCCCCGATTCTGGTGATCTTCACAGCTATCGGCCAAGTGTGTAGGCAGGCACCTTGCCGCTGGCGGCGCATCGCGCAAAGCTGCTTTTCATTTCTTGTCGATCACCGCGGTTGGCCGGCATCTAGACTGAAGCCAAAGTCCGAATCCGGACCACAAGCAGGAGACAAAATGAGCTATCGGAAACTCGTCATGGGGCTGGCACTGGGTGCCTGCGCGCTCGCCCCGGCCCTCGCCCAGCAGGTAACCCGCCTGGTCGTACCCTTTGCGGCCGGCGGCGGAACCGACCAGTACTGCCGCATCCTGGCCCAGGAGCTCAACAAGCAGGGGCTCAACGTCATCATCGAGAACAAGCCAGGTGCCAGCGGCATCCTCGCCGCCGACTATGTCGCCCGCGCCAAGCCCGACGGACAGACGGTGCTCGTGTCCTCCCTGGGCACGCTCGCCAACAACAGCGTGCTCTACGACAAGCTGCCCTACGACCCGGCAAAGGATTTTTCCGCGGTCACGCAGATCGCCTACCAGCCGGCCATCGTCGTGGCACGCACCGACGTGCCCTACAAGAACATCAAGGAAATGGTGGCCTATGCCAAGCAGAACCCCGGCAAGATCAACCGGGGTTCGCCGGGAGCGGCGATCCTGACGAACCTGGCGCCGGTCGCCTTCGAGAAGGAGCAAGGCTTCAGCACGCTGCACATTCCCTTCAACGGGGACGCTCCTGCGCTGCAGGCCCTGCTGGGCAACCAGATCGACATCCACGGCACATCCATCACTGGATCGCTGCCCTACGTGAAATCGGGCAAGCTGCGCGTGCTGGGCGTCATGGATTCGAAGCGCCTGCCGCAGGTGCCCGACGCACCCACCTTCAAGGAGCAAGGCTTCGACATGGAAGCCACGCTGTGGTACTCGCTCTCGGTTCCCTCGGGCACGCCCAAGCAGGCGATCGACCGCCTGAACAAGGCCGTGAACCAGGTGATTGCAGACCCCGATTTTGTGGCGCGTGCCCGCGCGATCGGCATGGAGCCTCGCGGCGGCACGCCCGAAGAACTGGACAAGTTCATCAAGGCCGAGGCGGATCGCTGGCTCCCGATCCTGCGCAGCCTGAACCTGCCCAAGCAGTCGCACTGACCGGCCGGTTCGCAGCCCCGCCGCGGACGCTATCGGCACCCATGGGGGTGCCGGCCGCGCATCAGATGGAAATGTCTTTCTCCGAAGCCACCTTGCTCCAACGCTCGAACTCGCCGGCCATGCGCCGCTTCATGACTTCGGGGGGCTGGTAGGCGCTGAGCGCGCCGATGTTCTGGAGCCGGGTCCGGGTGTCCTGCTCGGCCAGAATGCGGCGCAATCCCTGATCAAGCCGCGCCAAGACGGCAGGCGGCGTCGCGTTGGGCACGATCAAGCCGCTCCAGCTGCTCACGTTGAAATCGGCGAAGCCCTGCTGGGCAATGGACGGCACATCGGGCAGAAAAGCGCGCGCATCGGCCGAGCCCAGTGCCAGCGCCTTGAGGCGCCCGCTGCGAATGTGCGGCATGGCCGCGACCAAGTCGACGAACATCGCGGCGATCTGCCCGCCCAGCAAATCGGTGATGGCCGGCGCACTGCCCTTGTAGCCCACGTGCTGCATCGGAAAGCCGCCCATGTCCTTGAGCTGCTCCATGGCCAGGTGGCCGATGCTGCCCGACCCGGCGGTGGAATAGTTGACCGGCTGCGCCTTGGCCGCTGCGATGAAGTCCTTCAGGGTGCCGACGCCCGGCAGCACCGCCGGGTTGATCATGAAGACCAGCGGCAGGTCGTAGACCGACGCCACGCAGGTGAAGTCCTTGCGCACGTCGTACGCGTTGTTCCTGTAGACGATTGGGGCGACCAGCGCGGGCATGCCGAACATCGACACCGTGTAGCCGTCTGGCGCGGACTTGATCAGCGCGGTCGTGCCAATGGCACCCGAAGCACCGGGACGGTTGTCCACGATGACCGGCTGGCTCAGCGCAACGGACAGCTTCTGCGCGATCAGGCGCGCGGTCGCATCGGTGGGGCCGCCGGCGGGGAAAGCCACGATCATGCGAAGAGCCTTCTCCGGCCAGGCCGCCGCGCTGCTGCGGCCCGACAGTGAAGCCAGGACGGGCGTGGCCCCGGCCGCAACGCACAACTTCAACATGCGCCGCCGCGTGGCGACCCGTTCGGCTTCGCGCCTGCAGTTGTCGCTCATTTGATGACGCTCCGGCTGGTCAGCGATTCGAGCTGGCTCTCGCCCATGCCGAGCAGCTCGCGAAGCACCTGAGCCGTATGCTCCCCCAGGTGCGGCGGATGGTGGCGCACGCCGGAGCGCTCGCCATCGATGATGTAGGGCGGTGCGTGCACGGCCTGCGGCCCCGCCTGCGTGTCTTCGAACCGGTGCCAGATCTGGGTCTGCGCCGTCCGGTCCGACTGCAGCGCCTCGTACAGGCCGAGCACCTCGCCGCACGGAATACCGGCCTTGTTCATGCGATCGATGAGATCGGCGCGGGACAACTGCCCGATCTTCTCGCGCAGGATGGGCAGGAGTTCATGCCGGTGCCTGGAGCGCTCGGTGTTGGTGGCGAACCTCGGATCGACGGCCAGCTCGGGACACGCGATCACCGCCTCGCAGAACTTTTCGAACTGCCGGTTGTTTCCGACCGCGATCACCAACGGGCCGTCGGCGGACTCGAACACACCGTAGGGCACGATCGACGGATGCGAGTTGCCGAACTTGGCGGGATCGCCCTTGCCGAGCCAGGCGGTCAGCCCGTAGTACGAGGTGATCATCATCCCGCTGTCGTAGAGCGACATCTGGATGTGGCGGCCGTCACCGGTGCGCGTGCGTTCATAGAGCACGGCCAGGATGGCCTGCGCCGAGTACATGCCGGTAAACATGTCTACCGCCGCAATGCCGAACTTCAGCGGCCCCTGGCCCTCTTCGCCGTTCATGGCCATCAGGCCGGTCTCGCCCTGGATCACCAGGTCGTACCCGGGCCGCGCCTTCTCCCGGGTCAGCACCGAATAGCCGGATATCGAGCAGTAGATGATCTTCGGGTTGATGCGGCGCAGGTCTTCATAGCCCAGACCCATCTTCTGCGCGCCGCCGTACTTGAAATTCTGGATGACGACGTCGCACTGGGCTGCAAGCTTGCGCACGAGCTCCTGTCCGTCCTTGTCCTGCAGGTCCACGCAGATGGAGCGCTTGTTGCGATTGCAGCTGTTGAAGTAGGACGTGTTGTGGCTGCCGATGCGCACGCCCCAATCCCGCGTGTCGTCGCCGCGCTCGGGGTGCTCGACCTTGATCACGTCCGCGCCCAGATCCGCCAGCGCCATGCCGCACAGCGGACCTGCCATGACCCTGGACAGGTCCAGCACACGCACGCCGGCAAGGGGCGGCATAGAAGAGTGGTTCATCCGGTCATCCTCGGATCTGGTTCGGTGCGGCTCGCTCATTCGCCCGGGCGATGGCCGGCCGCCGCGATGGTGCGCTTGGCGATGTTGAGCTGATGGATCTGGCTGGTGCCTTCATAGAGGCGAAACAGCCGCACGTCCCGGTAGAAGCGTTCGATCGGGTGGCCGTGGATAAAACCCGTGCCACCCAGCATCTGCACGCAGCGGTCCGCCACGCGCCCGCACATCTCCGACGCGAAGTACTTGCAGATCGACGCCTGCATCGCCACGTCCTCTCCGGCGTCTCGCTCGCGCGCGGTCTGCAGTATCAGCGCCCGTGCGGCCTGAATCTCGGTCTGGCAGTCGGCAATCAGGGCCTGCACCAGCTGGAAGCTGGCCACCGGCTGGCCGAACTGCCGGCGCTGGCAGGTCCACGCCACCGCTTCGTCCAGCATGCGGATGGCGGGGCCCGTGCACAGCGCCGCCAGATGGATGCGCTGCTTGTTGAGCACTTTCATGGCCGTCTTGAAGCCCATGCCCTCCACGCCGCCGATGATGCTGTCGGCCGGCACGCGGCAGTCGGCCAGATGCACCTCGGACACCGGCGATCCGGCCTGCCCCATCTTGCGGTACGGCTCACCCGTGGTAAGCCCGGGCGTTCCGCGCTCGACGAGGAAAGCCGAAATGCCGTGAGCGGATCGGTCTTGCGGATTGGTGCGCGCCATCACGGTGAACAGCCCCGCAATCGGTGCATTGGTGATGAAGCACTTGGTTCCGTTGAGCACATAGTGATCGCCTCGCGCACGGCACTTGTCGCCAGAGCGGTCGCGTCCGAGCCGGCATCGGGCTCGGTGAGCGCGAACGCGCCGGTCAGGTCCCCACTGGCCAGCAATGGCAGGTAGCGGGCCTTCTGTTCGGGCGTGCCGTCGGCGACCAGCGCCTCCGAGCCAATGCCGGTGTTGGTTCCGACCCGCGCCCGGAAAGCGACGGAGGACAGTTCCATCGCCGCGAGCGCCAACTCTTCGGTCGTCATTCCGGCACCGTTCCACGCCTTCGGAATGGACCAGCCGAAGAAGCCTCGGCGCGCCAGGTCATCGACGATGTCGGCCGGCACTTCGTCGAGCCGCTCGACCTCGGCTTCGCGTGAAAACAGCTGATCGCGCACGTAGCGCCGCAGGGCGCCCAGCGTTTCGTCGAACGCGGAAGAATCTCGGATCATGTGTTCTCTTCGCAATGGAGGCATGGCGGCATGCCTGGTTCTTGGTAGGTCGTGCCCGCCCCGGTGGGGGTGCGCGGCTGCATCAGTTGGCGGTGTAGCCGCCGTCCACCGGCAAGATGGTTCCGGTCACGTAGCGCGCCTGCTGCGATGCCAGGAACACCACGGGCCCCGCGATGTCCTGCGGCTCGCCCGCGCGGCGCAGCAACGTGCGGCGCACCATGCGTTCATGGCGCTCGGCGTCGTCCGCGATGTGCGCGGTCATGGGCGTCATCACCAGGCCGGGTGCGACGGCATTGACGCGCACGCCATGCGGCCCGAAGTCCCGCGCCAGGAACTTGGTCAGCTGGGCGACGGCGCCCTTCGAGGCGCCATAGGTCATGTGGGCCGAGGTCGCAACGAGCGACGTGATGGACGTCACGTTGACGACCGCGCCGCGCGTGCAGTGCAGGCCTTCGGTGCATGCCACAGTGAGATTGAGCACGCCCTTCACGTTCACCGCCATCACGTGGTCGATGTCCTGCGAAAGCACCTGCGCCTCGAACACGGCACTGCGGCCACCCACACCCGCGTTGTTCACGAGCACGCCCACGGGGCCCCAGGCTTGCTCTACCTCGGCGACCACGCGGGCGCATTGCGCGGCATCGCGCACGTCCAGCGCATAGGGGCGCACCCGGTCGGCTGGGTAGCCCGTGCGTGTGGCCGCCTCGCGCGTCCGCTCGGCGTCAAGGTCGGTCAGTGCCACGCGGCAACCGGCCTCGAGCAGGCCGGTTGCTATGGCGAAACCGATGCCCTGGCTCGCGCCGCTGACCAGGGCCACCGTGTCATCGAACAGTGGGCGCATTCATTGCCTCTGCGTGGGCAGGTCCAGACGCTCGAGCAGCGGCACCCAGCGCTGCGTCTCGGCCTTTACATAGTCGGCCAGTGCTTGCGGCGTGCCGCCGCGAGGCTCCATGCCGATCACTCGCGATCGCGCGATGAAATCAGGATCGACCAGCACCTGGTTGACGGCGCGGTTGAGCTTGTCGACCGTGTCCTTGGGCGTGGTCGCGGGCGCGGAAGGCGCATACCAGAGCAGCGCCTCGATGTCGTAGCCCTGCTCCTTGAAAGTGGGCGCATCGGGCACCTGGGGGAGGCGCTTGGTGTCCATGACGCCCAGCACGCGCATCTTGCCCGCCTTGACGTGCTGCAGCGGCCCGGTGATGGAAGTGTCCTGGATATCGATCTGGCCGCCGAGCATGGCCTGCAGGCCGGGGGAATCCCCGTTGAACGGAATGTGCGTCGGGCGGATGCCCGCTATGCCCTCGAAGGCCACGGGAGCCAGGTTGGTCAGGATGGATGCACCCGGCGAGCCACGGTTGATCTTGTCCGGATGGACCTTGGCATAGGCCACCATTTCCTTGATGTTCTTGTAAGGCAGATCCGTGCGCCCCACGATGATGGTCGGCTGATAGGCGACTTGCGTGACCGGCGTGAAGCTCTTCACCGGGTTGTAGGGCAGCTTGTCGTACATCACGGTGTTGCTGGCCAGAATGCTCAGCGAGCTCATCAGCAAGGTGGTGCCATCGGGCTTGGAACGCGCAACGTTGTCCGCCGTCACGATGCCGCTGGCGCCGGGCTTGTTCTCCACGATGGTCTGGATACCGCGCTTCGTGAGTTCGGAAGCCAGCAGCCGCGCGTACTGGTCGGTGCCGCCGCCGGCGGCAAAGGGAACGGCGATCCAGATGGGTTGCCGGGCCTGCACCGCACCGGCGGCGAAAACGAGGGCGAACAGAATGCCGCCGATGCGCTTTCGGATTTGCATGATGTCTCCTGAACGAGGTTACCGCAGAACGGTTTTCCTCAGTTTAGGGACGTGCGCTTCGCGACATGCATCAAGGTATGAAAAGGTGCTTTGTAGTTTTAGGAGGGAGATTGCCGGCTTCCAGGCGGGTTTCCCATGAGCTTCCGCGTTGGTATATCCAGCCGAAGCGATGCACTCATGTCGACTGGGATCATCTGGCTCTGCACGGTTACTCTCGACCAGCCATCCACCGGCACTGTCATCGTTGACTTTACGCGCTCGGCACGTGGCAGCGCCCCTGGACTCAGTCGACACGCGACTTGCTCATTGCGAAATCCCTCAGCCATTCGATTGGGCGTAAACGGGAAGCTTGCATTCGCCTTTGCGGACATGGCAACGCATTGGGGAGAAATCCAGACGAGTAACTGTCGGCGTGAAATGATCAAGGGCTCATGGGAATGCAGCAAAGCGGTGAAAGGGGCGCGGCCGAGCGGCTCCGAACCTTCTTGATGCCCTGCGAGCCACTACGTACAGCCGTACAGCGGCTATGGGCCGAGGCCGTGTGGAAACGGCTTTGCCTAGCGAGTATGCCGAACGCGCGCCCATGTGGGTGTCATCGGCGCCACCGAGTCATCCAGTAGTCTCGTTGCACAAACGCGCGGGTAGCCCGATCGAGCGTTGCTGCGCAAGCTTAAAAAAGGCCGTTGAAGGGTCACGCCCCGACCAATCTCATCGCCTTCATCGTCCTGGCGATACCCAGGATCGCGATGACCCTCTTCAGGTTGTAAGCCAACACGTGCAGGCTCATCTCGGTGCTCACGTGCTCCAGTTTTCTCGTTAGGAAGTGCGTCCAGCCCATCCAGTGTTTAAGGTTCCGAACACGTGCTCCACGGTGCACCTTCGCAGCGTCATCGCCATAGGTTTGAGATCCATGCGTTGCTGGACACGCTCGGTCACGTCCTCATGCTCCCATCGCCGGATGCGCCGATAGTCGCTGGGCGTGCATTGATCCTTTATGGGACACCTGGGGCAAGCGCTGGTCCAGTAAAGGCGTGTCCTGAGACCGTTCCTCTCGACTTCGCTGAACCTGTAGATGGCCCGCTCACCCGCCGGGCACTGATACTCATCGTCCTTCGCCACATAGATGAAATCGCTCTTGTCGAAGCGGCCTTCGGCCTTGGCACCCGACGTCATTGGCTTGGGCACGTAAGTCGTGATTCCAACGTCCTCGCAGGCCTTGAGCTCCGTGCCGTTGAAGTAGCCGCGGTCGGCAAGGGCTTGCAGCTTGGTCTTGCCCATCGCCTCCCGTGCAGCCTTGGCCATTCTGCTGAGTTGCGCGCGCTCGTGGCCGACGTTTGTGACGTCGTGCGCAACGATCAGATGGTGCCTGGCATGGACGGCGGTTTGAACGTTGTAGCCATCGATGCCCGTGCTCTTGCCTGACTGAAGCATCGAGCGCGCATCGGGATCGGTGAGCGATCGTTGCCCGTCGGGCTCCTTCTTCAGCTGTTCCTTGGTGTCGTCGAGTTGCTTCATCTGCTCGCGCAGCTTCTTGATCTTCTCCGTCAACCGCTCGGTCTTGGCCTCGACCTCCGCCGGCTGCGTGCGGTCGGCCGTCTCCAGGGCGTCGAGGTAGCGCTGGATGCTCTGCTCGATCTGGCGCTGGCGCGCATCGATCTTGCCTGGCGTGAAGTTGCGGTCGCGGCTGTTGACCGCCTTGAACTTGCTGCCGTCGATGGCCACGATGGCGTGAGAGAACAGCTTGAGGTCGCGGCACAGGGCGACGAAGCGGCGGCAGACATTGCGGATGCCCGCTCCATTGTCGTGGCGGAAATCGGCGATGGTCTTGAAGTCCGGGGCGAGCCGGCCGGTGAGCCACATCAGCTCGACATTGAGCTGCGCCTCGCGCTCCAGGCGACGACTCGACTGGATGCGGTTCAGGTAGCCGTAGATGTAGAGCTTCAGCAGGACCGAGGGGTGGTACGAGGGTCGACCGGTGACTGCCGGATCGACACCTTCAAAACCCAGTGCATGCAGATCCAGTTCCTCGACGAAGGCATCGACAACTCGCACCGGGTTGTCCTCGCCGGTGTAGTCGTCAAGGCACTCGGCAGCAGAGTGACCTGTTGTCGGTCCTCGCCTTCGATGAATCGCTTCATGTGGCTGCCCTTCAGTAGCATTGCCACAATCTAGGCGAGCACCTTCACCTATTCAACCTGTTTTCACACGGCCTCGGCCCGTTGCTGTCGGCCAGCTTGTAACGAAGCAGACCCTCGCGAGTTTCAGCGGCCGGTCATCAAGTGACGTTCGGTCGGCTGCTGGTCAGCGGTCATTCAAGGTCGCCAGGGACCTGCTCGGACATTCGCCAGCGTCAGCCGATCGTCGACACCCAGCGTGTCTAGGTCGGTCGACCTTCAAGGTCGCAACGATGGACGGCCACCAATCAGCCATCACGCCGCAAAGTCATCGCGGCAGGACTGTGATGCAGCTCAGCTGCAAGCCATCGGTTACCGTATGGCCATCTATCCCGCACTGGGCTTCCTGGCTGCGACCGCCGCCCTCGAGCAGGCTTATGCAGGGTTGAAAGCGAGCGGTTCGAGTTCCGACTTGTCCGTTCCCTTATATGACTTCAAGAAGATGAGCGCGCTTATGGGCTTCGACTGGGTGGCCGACTTCGACCGCCAGTACCGCGGCATGGACGACGCACTGCCTCGCACGCCAGGGGGTTGAGCCATGATTAAGAAAGCGCCACGCGGTGTGGCGCCGCGAGATGGCTTTTCGCACGTGCAGGGGCAAGCGACGTGCCGCTCTCGACCGCTACCTTGACGACGCTGCTGGGAGTGAGATGCCAATGACGATCACGGGGAAGTTGCAAAAGTACGTGATGCGCGAGCGGATGGTTGAGGAAATCCGGCTCTCCGTGTAGAGATCCCGTGAACTGCGCCCGGCGCTCGCTGCGAGCACGAACGCTGAATTGTGGCGCCGAACCACGTGCCGGAGGGCTGCTTCTGACGATCTGTGCGCAAACGCATGGTTCGCCTGTGCGCTACTCACTTGGTGAGAAGCGCTCAGATCCGACGCGTCCTCAGCAGCACATCACAATGCCTTCAAGGCCCGCCGGACTACCTTGCCTGTCGCGGTCATCGGCAGGGCGTCGACGTACGCGATCACCCGCGGATACTCGTGTGCGGCGAGCTTCCTGCGGACGTGGTCCTGCAACTCCGCCGTGAGCCCATCGCTGGCGACTGCACCATCCCGGAGAACGACGTAGGCCTTGACGATCTCGGTGCGAGCAGGATCGGGGATGCCCACCACAGCAACCATCCGTACTGAGGGATGCCCAAGCAGGCAGTCTTCGATCGGGCCGGGACCGATGCGATAGCCGGCACTGGTAATCACATCGTCATTGCGACCGACAAACTGAATTAACCCTTCGTCATTGATGCAGCCCAGATCGCCGGTGAGCAGGTAGTCCCCTGCGAACTTCTCTGCCGTTGCTGTGGGGTTGTTCCAGTACCCGAGAAACATGACAGGATCTGGCGCCCGGACCGCGATCTCGCCTGGCTCGCCGTTAGGCACCGGACGCCCTTCTCCGTCGACGACACGCACGTCGTGGCCGGGAGCGGCGCGGCCGATGGTTCCGCGCTTCGCAGGGAACCACCTGGAGCACGAAGAAGCGGTCATGTTGCACTCTGTCTGACCGTAGAACTCATTGATCGTGACGCCCAGGGACTCTCGGCCCCACGACAGCAACTCGGCGCCGAGGAGCTCCCCGTTCGGGCTTTCGATTGCAGTTCCGGGCCCATTGCACACGTCCCCTTCTGGAATTCGCCCTCGCCATCGCCCGACCGACAGATCGGGATGAGGGCTCTACACGGTCCGCGCGTAGCCGCAGCTCCAGGTCAGCTGCTGCACCTCGCCGGGCGGCAGGCTCGCCGCATCATCACCCAGGTGTCCCGGCAGGACCGTCACCGGCTCGATGCAAACGTAGTCGCCGCTGGTGGGCCTGTGCAGGACGGCATCTCGTGCGCCTTCGCAAGCAACCATGATGCTGCCGCCTGCAAAGTGCAGTTGCGCTCGCCCCGACCAACCACTCAAGGACGCAGTTTCGCCCGGACGCATGGCGAAGCGCGGCTCCGCCGCGAGCATGCATGCCTGCGCGGCGTGGTCCAGATCGTGCCTGGCGGCGGCGTCGAAGCGGAGGTCGTTCGCGCAAGTGCCCGGTCCAGCGGGATGGTACGGATGCCACCCCATGCCGAGCGGCATCGCCTCGCGCGACGCATTGCGCACGCGCAGCAGCACCGTCATACCGGCTCCGCCCAATGAGACGTCCATCTCCGCGGACCAGCTCCAGGGCCAGCCCGCGGAGGCATCCTCGTCCAGCCGCATGCGCACCCGCTCGGCGGAAACGTCCATCACCCTCCACGCGCGCCGGTGTGCGAACCCGTGCTGGACGAGCCCGCTCGGCGCGCTTTCGGGCCGGACGATGCAGCCGCGGAATTCAAAGCCGTGGGCAGGCAGGCGATTTGCAAAAGGCAGCATGGGAAACGCACCCGCCTTGGGCCAGGCGTGCTCCGGAAAGGGAGAACCGTCCCAAGGCACGAGCAGATGGACGGAATCGCGCGCACCGCACCAGGAAAGCGACGCGACGCGCCCGCCCGCTTCCGGGGCTATGCGCGCCCGATACGTGCCCGAGCGCAGTTCGATTTCATTCGTGCAGCACAGCTCCACGGGCCGCTCAGTCGATCCGGGCGCCCGATAGATCCACCGCTTCCTTCCAGCGCACCATCTGCTGCGTCACGAATGTCGCGAATTCCTCCCGCGTCGTGCGGCGCACCTCGAATCCGAGCCCGGCGAGCTGCTGCTTGACCTCGGGTATGTCGAGCACCGCATTCAGTTCGTCGTGCAGACGGTTCACGATCTCCGGCGGCGTCTTCGCGGGAACATGGATGCCGTTCCAGCCCGCACTACCGGAGTCGGCCAGCTTCAGCTCGGTGAGGGCGGGCACGTCGGGCAAGAAGGACGATCGGGCGGGCGTCGTCACCGCCAGCGCGCGCAGCTTGCCGGCCTTGATGTGCGGTGCGACTTCGGGGAAGCCGGACATCATCGCGGCCACTTGGCCGCCGAGGACGTCATTCACGGCCGGCGCGCCGCCCTTGTAGGGGATGTGGTTAATTGCAAGGCCGGCCTTCTTCTTCAGCAGTTCGAGCGCGAGGTGCTGCGCGGACCCATTGCCCGGGGTGGCGACCGCCAACGGCTTGGCGGGATCGTGCGCGAGCTTCACGAACTCCTGCATGGTCTGTGCCGGCGTCGACGGGTTCACCACCAACACGCTGGGCGTACTGGCGATCTGGGCGACGGGCACGAAGTCCTTGACGGTGTCGAAAGGCAGCGTTCGGTACAGGCCAGGATTGATCGAAAACGGCCCGGAGGACAAGAGGATCGTGTAGCCGTCCGGCGCCGCACGCGCCACTTCAGCGGTGCCGATATTGCCGGACGCGCCCGCCTTGTTGTCCACGATCACCGGCTGCTTCAGGCGGTCGCCGAGATGCTTCGCCAACAGGCGCGCGGCCGCATCCGACGAGCCGCCGGCCGGCCAGGGCACCACGAAGCGGATCGTCTTCTCCGGCCAGGCCGCGGCGGCCTGCAGGCTCGTGCCGAGCGCGAGCGACGCCGCAATCGCGGCAAGGAACCTTCTCTTCTGCATTGCTTGTCTCCTGGGAATCCGGGAATCAGGCCGCGACGCCGAGCCGCTCGAAATACTCCGGTGGGGCATCGTTCTGCTTCATGAGCCTCGCGATCTCGCGGCACAGGCGCGCGTGCACGGCTTCGTCCGTGATCGGGTGCTCCTGGCCGGGGTCCGTGGCCAGGTCGAACATCACGGTCACCGTGTCGTTCTGCGCGGCGGGCCCGTGCAGCTTGTAGTTGGGCGACTTCGGCGTGGCCGGCACGCGCAGCACGGGCGCGCCCTTGGTGAAGGGAAGCGGCGGCGCGAGCTGCGCGTCGGCCAGTTCCTCCAGCGCGAACATTTCCTTCATGTGCATCGGCATCAGCGTGTACTGGTTCAGGCCGGCGCGGTGCATCTCGGGCGGGTAGAGGAACAGGGTGTAGCGGCCATCGGTCACGTTGACCGCGCTGCCAAAGACGCCGTAGATCGCCGCTTCGCGCACGGTGGTCTCGCGCTCCATCAGCGGCAGGAGCGACACGCCCGTCACCTCGGGCGGCAGTTCGATGCCATGCATCTCGAGGAATGTGGGCATGAGATCCACGGTCTGGGTGAGGGCCCGGCGGCGGGTGCCTGCCTGGCTGCGATGCGCTGGGTGGTGAATGAACAGGGGGATGTGCGCCACCTCGTCGTAGCAGGGCATCACATTCTTCGACCACCACGAATGCTCGCCGAGCAGGAACCCGTGGTCGGTCGTCACGATGAGCGCAGTGTCGTCCCACATGGCATGTTCATCCATATAGTCCAGCAGCCGTCCGAGTTCGTGGTCGCACAGGGCCACAATCGCCGCGTAGTTGGCGCGCAGCTCCTCGCATTCCTCGATCGTCTCGGTCACGCGCTTGTAGGGCGGGAAGTCGAAGATCGGGCCCTTGTAGTTCGTCGGGTAAGCCTTGCGGAACTCCTCGGGCGCATGGAAGGGCTCGTGCGGGTCGAAGGTCTCCAGGTGCAGCATCCACTCCTGCGCCTCGCGGTTGCCCTCCAGGAACTCGAAGCCGGCGTCGAAGCAGCGCACGGACGGGAAGTCCTTGTATTCGCGGATGGACTCGCGGTTGATCATGTGCGCCGAATGCTTGTGGCGCCGCTCCCGCGTGAACTGCTTCGGGTGGTACGTCTCCCGGAAGCGCTCCCACGGAGGCTGCACCATGGCTTTCCAGGGGTCGCGCTCCTGGCCGCGGATGAACTCGTAGGTGTCGTACCGGTTGTGGTACGTGGCGCCCCCGTCGCCCCAGTAGTGGTAGTGGTCCGAGACGAGGTGCGAGTAGATGCCCGCCTTGTGCATCATTGCCGCGAACGAGTTGTCGAAGGGCTCGAGCGGACCCCAGCCACGGTGCAGGAAATTCAGCCGCCCAGTGTGCATGTCGCGCCGGGCGGGCATGCAGGGCAGGCTGCCGACATAGTGGTTGTCGAAGGTCACGCAGCGCTCGGCAAGCCGCCGGAAGTTAGGCGTCTTGATCGTGATCCCGCCGTAGCACTCCAGGCTGCGACGGTTGAGCGAATCGAACAGGAGAAAGATGGTTTTCATGGCCGGAGCAGGCAATACTAGGTGCCGGCCACGCATGCAACAAATCGAATCTGCCTTCGCACTTATTGATTTCGATGATCTATCCAAATCCCCGCCACCTGCGCGCGTTCACCGCGTTGACAGACACCGGTTCCTTCAGCCTGGCGGCGGAGGCGGTGCATCTCGGACAGCCCGCGCTAAGTCAGGCGATCGCTAAGCTGGAGGAAACCGTAGGCGTGCGGCTGATTGAGCGGACGACACGCTCGGTGCGGCTCACGCCGGCGGGCGAGGAGTTCCTGGTCGAGGCGCGCCGTGTGCTCGACGCGTACGAGCGCATGATGCTCCGCGGGACGGAATGGGCGCACCTGCGCCGCGGAAGGATCGAGCTGCTCACGGTGCCCTCAATGGCGCACCGGCTGCTGCCGGCGCTCGTGCGCGAATTCACCGCCACGCACGATGGCGTGAGCATCGCGTTCCACGACCATCCCGATCCCGTGCTGCGTCAGCGCCTCGGGCGCGGCGAAGGCGACCTGGCCATCCTGAGCCAAAGCGGCCCGGTCGCCACCCCGGATCTCCTGCCATTCCTGAGGGACCGCTTCCGCGTGGTGCTGCCGCGGGAGCACCCGCTGGCGTTGAGCGCGGTGATCGAGGCCTCGCAGCTCGCGGGCGAGCGCCTCATCCTGCTGAGGCGGGGTGCCCTCTTCCGCTCGTACATGGATGCGGTGATCAGCGGACTCCCTGTCGTGCAGGAGCCGATGGAGGTGGACCAGTCCGGCACGCTGGTCGGCATGGTGGAAGCGGGCCTCGGTGTTTCGCTGCTTCCCGCCTTGTCATGCCCGAGCCCCGCGTTGCATTCGGTGGTGAGCCGGCCTCTGGCCCGGCCGGAGGTCTCGCGCATCATGGCCTTCGCGTTGCCGCCGGATCGCGAGCCGATGCCCGCGGTGCAGGCGTTCGTGCGCAGCGCGTTCGACTACCTCGCCGCCAACGTCGGCAAGCTGCCGGAAGGCTGCGAGCTGCTGCCAGCGAGCCCCCAGAAGATTCGCAAGTTCCTCGCCGCGCGGCCCGCCGCTCCGAGCGGCCGCGCGTCCCGCGCCGTCAAGGGATAACTTCGTACGTCACCGGGATCGACGTGGCGCTGCCCGCCGTTGCAGACCTTCACTGTGTAGATGCCCGCGCTGGTCACCGACCGCAGGCGCAGTGCCGCCGTGGTGGATTCTTTTGTAGCCGTTCGGCGAGACGATCACCTGGCCGTCGTGTGCTCCCATTGGTAGCCGCGCCCGACTCCTTCGGCCTCCACCAGGAAGCCCGCCGGCGTGCCCACGGCGACGCGAAGGGAGCGCGACTGCGCCGTGATCGTGGGCGCGCCGAGCGGCGCGGGCATCCATTCCGCGTCCATGGTCGTGACGTATCGGGCACCCCAAAAATCCCGCGCGCCTGCAGGTGCAGCCAGCATCCAAACGGCTGCTTCCGGACCCCGTTGCCGTCCGCTGTGAGGCCCGGTCCCCGGCCAGCTGCGGACATTCACCTTGGATCCTCGAGCTTCCGCTTCCGCTTCCGCTTGCTCAGCGGACATTCGTTGAAGCGGGACCGATGACCACCCGTGCCCGCTGCACTTCAGCGCGCTCGAGCGATCCTTCTTTCCTCGGAGCGTGGGGGGCAGGTTGAGGAACGTATGACCAACTCAGGCGGAATGATGACGCGCTCGAATGGTCGATCTAGGTCTTCGACGCGATCCATGAGCAGCCGGCCAGCAGCTCGTCCGATAGTGTCGCGGCCGATGGAAACGGTAGTAAGGCCTGGCTGCCAAAGCGCTGCCTCGGAAACGTCATCCATGCCCACCACGGAGCAATCCGTTCCAGGCTCGCGACCGATGCTGCGCAGCCCCAGCATCGCACCAAATGCGATCGGGTCGTTGAAGCACAGGATCGCGGTTGGCGAGTTGCGACCTTCCATCAGCTTGACCGCCTCTCTGAACCCGTCCTCTCGTGTAGCTGGGCATTCAACAGTCCATTCATCCAGGACTGCCAGCCCCGCTTCCCGCATGGCGGTTCGAAACCCGTCGAACCGGTCCTTGCCGGTGGACGTGAGTCGGTTGCGGCCCAAGTAGGCAATGCGTTCATGGCCCAAGTCGAGCAGATGGCGAGTCGCAAGCTTTGCCCCAGCCTTGTTGTCATTCCCGACGTAATCGCTGCTCACACCCGCGACGTACCGCGTCACTTGCACAACGGGCATCCGCCAAGCAAGCAACTGTTCGATATGCGACTTCGGCGTTGAAATGGCCGGGGTCAACAGCACCCCCTCAACACTGTACTGCCGAAGGGACTGCAGGAAGTTCATCTGCCGGGACACCGATTCGGCGCAGTTTCCAAGAACCAGTACACGCCCCAGGTCCTCCAATGCCTCCTGAATGCCGGCCGTGACATCCGCGAAATACGGATTGATCAGGTTGCAGACGGACACCCCAACGATGCGGGAACGCTTGCTGCGCAGATTGCCGGCGGCGCGGTCATAGACATAGCCGAGATCGTGCAGCACCGCCTGCACTCTCGTCTTGGTTGCTTGCGCAACCAATGGGCTGTCGTTGAGGACCATCGAAACGGTCCCGGTTGCCACGCCCGCGACTTGAGCGACGTCCTTCAGGGTAATTTTCTTGTCTTGCATCTGATCAGTGTTGGGCGTTGCCCAGCATAGCTGCTTGAACGTCTCGCTTGGCAACAACGGCGGCCGACAACTTAGGGTTAGTCCCCATATTAGCCCTATATTTGAATCGGTTCAAATTGAATCGATTCAATTGAACCGATTCAATTTTTCGCAACGATCTTCCTGGAGACTGACTCATGCAACGCTCGACCTTCCTGCGCGCCGCGATCGGCGCTCTCGCCCTCTCTGCTTTCGCTGCCGCCGCGTCGGCGAACGACTACCCTAGCCGTCCGGTCGAACTGCTTGTGCCCTATGCCGTTGGCGGCGGAACCGATGCGGTCGCACGAGCGTTTGCCGATGCCGCCGGACGGCAACTCTCCCAGGGAATGGTCGTGGTCAACAGGCCAGGTGCCGCAGGTGCCATCGGCCACCAGGAGGGCGCCAAAGCGCCGGCCGATGGCTACAAACTGACCATGGTGACCCCGGAGATCAACCTCGCCTACCTCCAGGGCATCGGCAAGGCACGGCCCCAGGACTTCACGTTCATCGCGCGCCTGAACATCGACCCGATCGTGCTCATCGTGCCAGCGAACTCCCCGCTCAAAACGCTGGATGATGTATTGGCCAAGGCGAAGGCCAAGCCGGGCGAAGTGGCGCTGGCCAACTCCGGCAAGGGCGCCACGTACCACCTGGCAGCGGTCGCGCTGGAGGAGAAGACCGGGCTGAGCTTCAACAACATTCCGTACATCGGGGCCGGTCCTGAGATGACCGCGATCCTCGGCGACCAGGTCGAAGGTGGCTTTGCGACAACCGGGGAGGCCGGCAACTACGTCAAGGCCGGCAAGTTCCGTCTGCTCGGCGTCATGGCTGACGAGCGGCTGAAGGACTTCCCAGACGTTCCGACCTTCAAGGAACGTGGCATCGACCTGAAGCTCGGCACGTGGCGCGCTCTGGCCGCGCCGAAGGGAACACCGCCGGCGGTCATCGCACGGCTGAAGGAGGTCGCCCAGAAGGTAAGTCAGGAGCCGAAGTACCAGCAGTTCTTCGCCAATCAGTACCTCGGCATGGTCTACGAGGACGGCGACAAGCTCGCGCCCGAACTCGAGCGTGAATTCAAGTTCTACAGCGACATCGTTACCAAGTTGCAGTTGAAGTGAGCGAAGGTGCAATGCGACAGAAGACCATGACCGCTGTGCAGGCAGCCGCCCTGATCGGCGACGGCGCCGTCGTCGCAGTGACTGGCTCAGGTGGGGGGCTGGTCGAGCCCGACGCGATATTTGAGGCCGTCGAACGACGATTTCGCAATGGGGAAGGCGCTGCCGGGTTGACCCTTGTCCATTCCCTCGGGCTCGGTGACCGCAACGAGCGCGGGTCGAATCGCTTCGCCCATGACGGCATGGTGCGCCGCGTGATCGGCGGCCACTGGACCTGGTCGCCAAGGATGCAGGCCCTGGCCAGGGACAACCGCCTGGAAGCCTATTCACTGCCCGGTGGCGTGATTACCCACCTGCTGCGCGAGATCGGCGCCGGTCGCCCGGGTTTGATCACCCACGTCGGGCTCGGCACCTTCGTTGATCCTCGCAAGGGCGGCGGTCGAATGAACGCTGCCGCCAAGGATGAAATGGTTGAACTGCTCCATCTCGACGGCAGGGAGTACCTTCGCTACAAGCCCTTTTCCGTTGATGTTGGCATTATTCGAGGCACCTTCGCGGACACCACGGGCAACATCTCCCTGGAGGAAGAACCTGCGGACCTCGATGGGTATGCCGTGGCGCTCGCCGCCCACAACAGCGGCGGCAAGGTCATCGCCCAGGTGCGTGAAGTCGTGCCCGCCGGCAGCCTCAATCCCCGCAGCGTCGCCATCCCGGGCGCGTTGGTCGACGCGCTGGTCGTCGTGCCGGAACAGATGCAGACCTACCGGGGCGGCTTCGATCCGTCGCTGGTGGGCCGTGGCGGGGATTTTCAGAAACCCCCGGCATCGACCGATCCACTCAAACGAATCATCGCCCGACGCGCAGCGCTTGAACTTCGACCCGGTGACAGCCTGAACTTTGGATTCGGAGCTTCCGCTCAGGTCGCCTCGTTGATCGCCGAACGCGGCAATTCCGGCGATTACTGGATGACCATCGAGCAAGGCATCCATGGCGGCCACATGATCGATGACGACCTCTTCGGCATGGCGCACCATCCGTCGGTCATCATCGATTCGCCGTCACAGTTCGACTTCTATAGCGGCGGCGGGCTGGACATGGCATTCCTGGGCATGGCCGAAATGGACGGCGCCGGCAATGTCAACGTCTCCAAACTGAATGGCAACGTCAATGGTCCCGGGGGCTTCATTGATATCTCGCAAAACGCCAGGACGGTGGTCTTTTGCGGCACCTTCGATGCGAAGGGCAGCCAGGTCAAGGTGGAGAACGGCCAAATGGATGTGCAACAGAACGGTCGCATCCGAAAGCTGGTGGGTGAGGTATCTCACGTCACATTCAGCGGCCAGCAAGCCCTGAGTAGAGGCCAGCGGGTGCTGTACGTGACTGAGCGAGCCACATTCGAGCTCACGGCCGACGGTGTTGAACTCACCGAACTGGCGCCCGGCGTGGACATCCACCGCGATGTCCTGTCGCAGATGGGCTTTTCACCCGTCGTGCGAGTTGTGCATACGTACGAGCCGGAGGTCATGCAATGAGCGAAGCTCTCATCGGCGTAGAGAACCGAGCCTCGGTTCGCATCGTCACTATGACGGGTGTTCCGCGCCGAGGTAATCCCATGTCACCCGAGTTGGGTCGGGCGCTGCTGAATGCCCTCTCGGAGGCGATGGCCGACGAGCAGGTGCGGTGCGTGGTCCTCGCAGGTACGCCCACCTATTTCTGCGTAGGCGCGGACCTGGTGGACGTGGCCAAGCTCCAAGGCGTTCAGGCGATTCTCGTCGGCTGGCTCGATGAGCTTGACGCGATCCGCCGGATGCCCAAGCCGATCATCGCTGCGGTGCGCGGCTACGCTGTGGGCGGCGGCTTCGAGCTTGCGCTGTACTGCGACCTCATCGTGGCCGCAGAGGACGCTCGATTCGCCTTGCCCGAGACCGGCATCGGCGTCATCGCGGGCCAGGGCGGAAGCCAGCGCCTCATCGGACTGGCAGGCCGCGCCATCGCGGCCGATCTGGTCCTGACGGGCCGCGAACTATCTGGTCTGGAAGCCAGGAGCCATGGCATTGCCGCGCGTGCCGTGCCAGCGAGTGAAGTCCTGGAAACGGCCATAGGCATGGCAGAGGCCATTGCGAAACGCAGCGCACCCGCCGTCGCGTTCGCCCGCGAGGTGATCTTGGAGGCATCGGAAGGGCCGCTGCGGCAGTCGCTTCGCATCGAGCGGCTGCTTGCCGCCGTGGTCCTCGATACCGCCGAAGCCAAGACGCGCATCGGCAACTTCCTCGAACGCCGCTCGGCAACGAAGCCGGCCGGAGACCGAACGTGAGGCCGGAGCAACTCGACGGTTCGACGCAGCTCTACGGGATCGTGGGCGACCCGATCTCGGCCGTACGCTCTCCGGAGGTCTTCAACGCCATGTTCTCGCATCGGGGCGTCAACGCAGTGCTCGTGCCAATGCACGTCGGCGAGGAGGACATCGCGTCGGCATGGGCTGGCCTGTCCAGACTGCGCAATCTGCGCGGGCTTGTGGTCACCATGCCCCACAAGGCGCGGGTGGTTGCCCTGCTGGACGATGTGGGCGCCGCTGGCCGGCTCGTGGGTGCCGTCAATGCGGCTCGCCGGGAGCCGGACGGCCGATGGACGGGTGACATGTTCGACGGAGTCGGCTTCGTCGACGGCTTGCGCCGTGAGGGTCACGACCTCAGCGGCTGGAACGTACGGCTCCTCGGGCTCGGTGGCGCAGGTGCAGCGATTGCCATTGCCCTAGCCCAGGCCGGTGTCGCAGGCCTTACGCTCCACGATCCGGACATCGACAAGCGTGACAGGCTCGTGCGGCAATTACAGGCCGCGTTCCCCACGGTGTGCATCGCCACGGAAACGGCGTCGGGCAGGGCATTTGACGCAGTCGTGAACGCGACGCCGCTGGGGATGAAGAGCAGGGATCCCCTTCCGTTCGATCCTGCCGAACTGCCCGGCGAAGCGCTGGTCGTTGACGTGATCACCAAGCCCGAGATCACCCCGCTTCTTCAGCGCGCCATCGACACGGGCCATCGCGTGCATTCGGGGAAGCACATGCACCTTGGCCAAGCCCGGCGCGTGGCGGCGTTCTTCGGGTACGAACTGGACTGACTGAAAAGGAACAATTCATGTCACTCGCCCTCACCCTGCCGACCCTTCAAGGGACAACGCAGACCTACACTCTTTCCGGAATGCAACCCGCGCGGCCTCAAGCCGGCGTGAAGTTCAACCGCATCGCATATTCGGCGGCACACGTGGTGGCCGACTCCATCGCCGTCGTCAACCCTTGGCTGCAATCGGCGCTCGATTGGGACGCAACCATGGCCTACCGCCAGCACCTCTGGTCGCTCGGCTTGGGCGTGGCCGAGGGCATGGACACCGCGCAGCGCGGAATGGGCCTGAATTGGCCCACCTCGCTGGAGCTGATTCGCCGCTCGCTGGACGCCGCCAGGGACGTACCGGGGGCCCTTGTCGCTTCCGGCTGCGGCACAGATCACCTCGACATCGATGCGGTCAAGCGTGTGGACGATGTGATCCGCGGCTACGAAGAGCAGATGGCAGCCATCGAAGCCCTGGGCGGCAAGCTGATCATCATGGCCAGCCGCGCACTGGCCCGTGTGGCCAGGGGTCCGACCGACTACGAGCGGGTGTACGACCGCGTGCTGCGCCAGGCGAAGCAGCCCGTTGTCCTGCACTGG
The DNA here is from genome assembly GCF_051400855.1 of Variovorax stachyos. Lineage (NCBI taxonomy): Bacteria > Pseudomonadati > Pseudomonadota > Betaproteobacteria > Burkholderiales > Comamonadaceae > Variovorax > Variovorax stachyos. The sequence continues at coordinate 47,995 of NZ_JBLFFN010000028.1, forward strand.
CTGGGTGACATGTTCGACTCGGCGCTGGCAGGCTACTGGGGCAGCAGTGATGTTGACGAGGCTATGAAAACCGCTTTGGGCGTGATCGCTGCAAACCCGGCGAAGGTGGACGGCATCAAGATCTCGCTGCTGGACAAGGACAAGGAAATCGCGATGCGCCGCCGGCTGCCGCCGGGCGTGCGCATGTACACCGGCGACGACTTCAACTACGCGGAAATGATCGCGGGCGATGGCGAAGGCCGGGAACCCACGCATGGCAAGAGCGACGCGCTGCTCGGCATCTTCGACGCCATCGCGCCCGCGGCCAGCGCCGCACTGTGCGAACTGGCCCAGGGCAACACCGAGAAGTTCCACGCGATCCTCGGCCCGACCGTGCCGCTGTCGCGCCACATCTTCGCGGCGCCCACGCGCTTGTACAAGACCGGCGTGGTCTTCATGGCATGGCTCAACGGCCACCAGAAGCACTTCACCATGGTCGGCGGCCAGCACAGCGCACGCAGCGCACAGCACTTCGCTGAACTGTTCCGGCTGGCCGACGCGGCCCACCTACTGGTGCAACCCGAACTGGCCGTCCAGCGCATGCGCACGCTGATGGCGCTGCATGGGGTCGAGTGATGCGAGACTTCTCACGTGATCACCGATGGCTGTCGATCAACACGGCCACCGTTCGAAAGAGCCTGCGCGCGGACTTACCCCTCCCAGCCATTCTGGATGCCTGCGCCCGCCGCGGAATTCGTGCCGTCTCGCCTTGGCGCGACCAGGTCGGGTCCGCCGGCCTGGTCAAGGTGGCGGCGCAGCTCCGGGCCCACGATATGGAGCTATCTGGCTACTGCCGCGGCGGCTTCTACCCCGCGGCCGACGCCGCCGGCTTGAAGGCCGCGCTGGAGGACAACCGTCGCGCCATCGATGAGGCCAAAACGCTCGGTGCGCCTTGCCTGGTGCTGGTGGTGGGAAGCTTGCCCGGCGCCCTGGCGGGCCAAGCTGCCTATAAGGACCTCGGCCGCGCACGCGCCCAGGTGCGCGATGGAATTGCCGCCTCACTTGAGTACGCGCGCGAGGTGGGCGTGCCGCTCGCCATCGAGCCGCTGCATCCCATGCAGGCTGCCCAGCGCGCCTGCATCAACACGCTAGATCATGCACTCGACATCTGCGACGAACTCGATCCGCAGCGCAGCGGCATGTTGGGCGTGGCGCTGGACGTGTACCACGTCTGGTGGGACCCCAACCTCGAGCGCCAGATTGCACGGGCAGGCAAGGATCGCCTGCTTGCCTTTCACGTCTGCGACTGGCTGACGCCGACCGCCGACATGGTGAATGACCGCGGAATGATGGGCGATGGCGTGGTCGAGATTCCGAAGATTCGAGGCTGGATCGAGGCACAAGGCTTCGATGGATATGCAGAGGTCGAGATCTTTTCAGATCGCTGGTGGAAGCAGTCGCACAACGATGTGCTCGATCTCTGTATAGAGCGCCATCGTAGCGCGGTATAGGTCACTGCACCGTAGGTGCGCGGAAGGAATCAGATGAATGCAAATACCCACAGAACTAAGGCAGGCCACGCGTTCGTGACGGGCGGGCGCCGCGGCATTGGCCGCGGCATCGCGTACGAATTGGCTCGAAAGGGCGTGGAGGTGACCATCGGGGACTTGGCGATGGATGCTGACGTCGAGGAATCGCTGCGCGGGATTCAGCAGCTAGGTGCGCGTGCGGCGTTCGTGCAATGTGACATTGCAGATATCGAAGGACATGACGCTGTTCTTGACAAGGTCGAGCGGGAGATCGGACCGCTGTCCTGCTTGGTCAACAACGCCGGCATCAGTGTGGCAAAGAGAGGCGACTTGCTCGAGGCCACTCCGGAGAGCTTTGATCAGCTCATTCGTGTCAACCTCCGCGGCCCATTCTTCTTGACTCAGAAGGTGGCCCGGCGCTTCTTAGAACGCAAAGACGAGAAGTACCGCTGCATCATCAATATATCGTCCGCAAACGCCTATGCGGTATCGCCGAACCGCGGCGAGTACTGCATTTCCAAAACAGCCATCAGCATGGCTACTAAGCTATTTGCGACGCGACTTGGCGAAGCGGGAATTGGGGTGTTCGAGATTCGACCCGGTGTGATCCGCACCAGCATGACAGCCGTGGCAACTGCGGATTACGACAAGAGGATCGCCGCTGGCCTTTCCCCCATGCAGAGGTGGGGCGAATCTGAGGATGTTGGCCGGGCCGCGGCCGCTTTGGCAAGTGGTGCCTTCGCATTCAGCACGGGGGATGCGATTCACGTGGACGGAGGACTGCACATCCAGAGGCTTTAGAGGCGGCTGGGGCGAAGCGAACGGTGATCGGCGGTAAGGTCAGCTTCCGACTGCAAGGCTGGAAGCCCGGAATGGCAAGGCGTCTCGGTAAAACATCGGCTCGCCTGTCGGCTGATGGTGGAATGACAGGCCGGAGCCGGTACAGCTACGACCGGCCGCTTCGCGGCGATGAGTTAGGGGGGCGGAACGTCGCTGGTGAGCCCTAACCGGCTATACGTCCGTGCTCCAAACCTGTCATCCAAGGGGCTCGGGCGTCCTCTTCATCTTTGCTTGTAGGAATTTCGGCGAGCCACTCGCTGCGGTCTTGCGGCGCGGTCCGCAGCCCACACGGCGGCGCGGGTGACATGTGGATCTGTCAGCAGCGCATCCGATGCAACCAGCAGGTTCAAATCGAAGGAGGTGCATGATCTTTGGGTCAGCTTGCCCGAATTACCCATTTCGCACCATGGAGTGAGCGCCACCGGGGCGTCCGCTTGGCGCTGAGATCGACGTTCTATGAACGCCGTGCTGGCCGCCTTTCCAAAGCCTCCACACCCATCTCTCGGCAAGGTTGTGATGCCGCTCATCGACATCCTGAAGCGAACTGGTTAGACTCGCTCCCGCAGGAGAGAGGGCCGCGCGAAGCGGTCCCACCGAAGGCGCAAACTCCCATAAACGCTCAGGTTCGTCCGCAGGCGCGGGCCCGTACTGCAGGATCTGTCAAAGCCGTCTGGAGAGCCGTCGCACCACGCGACGCACCGAAGGAGCAAACCCGCTGCGGGCGCAGCAGGTGAATCTCTCAGGTACCGAGGACAGGGGGAGCGGCAACTTGGACGCATGGTCCGGCTGCATTCTTCTCGAGCTTCCGTTTCCAATGCGTTCGAGCGCTGCAACCTCAAAGGTTCATGAAATGCGCGTGATCGTTCTCGGCGCCGGCCTGCTCGGCGTGACCTCGGCTTACTACCTCCAGCAACTCGGCCACGAAGTGACCGTCGTCGACCGGCAGGCCACACCGGCTGCCGAAACCAGCTTCGCCAACGGCGGCCAGATTTCGGTCAGCCACGCCGAACCCTGGGCCAACCCGAGCGCGCCGCTCAAGGTGCTGCAATGGCTCGGCAAGGAAGATGCGCCGCTGCTGTTTCGCATCCGCGCAGACATGCGCCAGTGGCTCTGGGGCCTGCAGTTCCTGCGCGAATGCACGCCGGCGCGTACGCGCCACAACATCGAGCAGATCGTGCGCCTGGGCACCTACAGCCGCGAGACGCTGCAGCAGTTGCGCCGCGAAACCGGCCTCGCCTATGACCAGCGCACCCAGGGCATCCTGCACTTCTATACGACGCAGAAGGAGTTCGACGGCGCGCTGAAGCCGGCCGAGCAGATGCGCGCGCTGGGCTGCGAGCGGCAGGTGATCTCGGCCGACGAGGCGGTGAAGATCGAGCCCGCCCTGGCCCACATCCGGCCGCATCTGGCCGGGGCCACCTACACGGCGGAGGACGAGTCGGGCGATGCCAACCGCTTCGCGCGCGAACTGGTCAGGCTCGCGTCCGCGGCCGGCGTGAACTTCCTCATGAGCCACACCGTGACCGCGCTGCGCGAGAGCGGCGGCAGCATCGACCACGTGGAAGCGACGGACGATGAAGGCCGCTTCCAGCGCATCCGCGGCGATGCCTTCGTGCTGGCGATGGGCTCGCTGAGCCCCCTCTACGCCGCACCGCTCGGCATCAAGCTGCCGATCTACCCGGCCAAGGGCTATTCGGTGACGCTGCCGGTCAAGGACGCTTCGAAAGCGCACCAGGTCTCGCTGACCGACGACGAGTACAAGCTGGTGTTCTCGCGCTACACCTCGGCCAGCGGCGATCGCCTGCGCATCGCCGGCACGGCCGAACTCAACGGCTACGACCGCGACCTGAACCGCGTGCGCTGCGAAGCCATCGTCCGACGCGTCGAAGAACTGTTCCCGGGCGCCGGCGATACCCGCCAGGCCCAGTTCTGGACCGGGCTGCGGCCGGCGACGCCGAGCAACGTGCCGCTGATCGGAAAGACGAAGCTGCCCAATCTGTTCCTCAACACCGGCCATGGCACGCTGGGGTGGACGCACGCCTGCGGCTCGGGCAAATCGATCGCGCGCATCGTGAGCGGGCTCGCGCCCGAGGTGGACTTCGCGTTCACCGGGCTGGAACGCGGGACGCAAGGCGCCCGGCAGCCTGCCTCATCCGCTCCTTGGCTGCCGCACTGACGATCTGCTTGCTGCCACGCACGAGGGTCGACGACGTGCGTGCAGCAGGACTGTCCTACTCGATTGCCTTGCCCATGTCCTCGACCACCTTCTTCGCGTCGCCGAAGACCATCATGGTCTTGTCCATGTAGAA